>JAGNTK010000105.1 GCA_017987575.1 Novosphingobium sp.
TCGTCGTCCTCGGCCTGGCTGTTGCTGTTCGAATTGGCGCTAAACGGTGCGGCGGTGATTCCGCCGCGCGCGGCATAGGCGGGCGAATCGTCCGGTAGCCAGATCCGCAGCGCCGCCAGAACCATCACCGCGATCACTGTGAAAGCGATGAACGGGCCTACCAGTCCAACCCCCGGCAGAATGAAAAACGGCGCCAGCGCCGGGCCAATGACCGTGCCGAGACCAAAGCTGGATGAAATCAAGGACAGTGCCTGGGTCCGCTCGGCCCGGCTTGTCCGGCTGGCGACATAGGCTTGAACGGCCGGCGGTGCGGCCGAACCGAACCCGCCGTAAAGCGACCGACAAGCGGCGAACAGCAAAAGTGTTGCTACTCCGCCCAACACGCCGTTGAGACCCAGCCACAGCGCCAGCCCGCACAGGCTGAAGCTGGAAATGAACCCGACCAAGCCTATTGCCATCATGGCTTTGCGCCCGCGCCGGTCAGAGCGGCGCGCCCACATCGGAGCGCACAGCATCCACAGCAGGGCCGACCAAGTATAGGCCAGACTGATCCAGAAATCCTCTACCTTCAGGGCGGTGCCGATTGACGGCATCACCGATTGCATCGCGGTATTGCCGGCCGCGGTGACCAACATCACCATGAACAGCAGTGTCACCCGCCAGCCGGGCAGACTGGCAGTGGCACCGGGCAAGGCCGGTCTGGACGTAGGATCGTGTCGGGACATCAGCTTGTCGCTAACCTGCTCGTTCCCGCCTTGCAATGGGCGAGCAAATTTGTGAAGGCGACGCAACGTCAACGATCGGAATGCCAGACCGCATGAATCCCACAGAGCTGGCCCATGAGCCCCTGTCCCATCGAGTGAAACGCCGGATCAAGCGGCTGATGGGTCCTGCGGGTATCTTTCTGCAGGGCTTTATCGAGCATCCGGTGATGGTGGGATCGATCATCCCCTCGTCGCGCTTCACCATCGCCAAGATGCTGGCACCGGTAAAGTGGGACGAGTGCAAGCTGTTCGTCGAATATGGCCCTGGCGTCGGTACTTTCTGCCGACCTGTGCTCGAACGGCTACCGCGTGATGGTACCTTGATCGTGATCGATACCAACCCGCTCTTTATTGACTACTTGAAGGCTACGATTTCAGACAGTCGGTTTGTGCCGGTGCTGGGATCTGCTGCTGATGTGGAAGCGATTGTCCGTGCGCACGGTTTTGACCATGCCGATTATGTATTGTCAGGTCTGCCGTTCACGACCTTGCCGGACGGGGTCGGCCCGGCAATTGCCTCAGCCACCCATCGAATCCTGCGCCCGGGCGGGGCATTCCTGGTCTATCAGTTCACTGCCAAGGCCCGCGATTTCATGGCCAAGCACTTTGACCACATCGACGAGGGCTATGAGCCGCTCAACGTATTGCCGTGCAAACTTTACTGGGGCTGGAAGGAATAGCGGAGGGGGCGGCTAACCGCGCTCCTCCGCCAAAGTCCAAACCTCACTCAAAAGCCGCGCTGGCCTGTTCTGCGTCGCTGCCTGAAACCTGCCGGTGGATCGCTGCCATCAAAGCTTGAAAATAAAGCCCGACGGTCACCCCAAAAGCGATCATGCCGATGATAAAGGCGATGATGCCGCCGGGGCTGGGCGGCTGACCGGACAACGCCGCGGTGCCAATGGTCGCGCCGACGAGAATCAGAATCGCCACGATTAAGACAATTATTGCGAGGCCGAGGACCAACAGAATCTTGAATGCTGCTTGTCCGGTCATTGACCAGCTGCGGCTGATCGCCTGGATCGGGTTGCGTTCCTCATCAATCGCGATCACCGGGGTCAGCATTGAGAGCCGGGCATAGATGTAGAGCCCTAGCAATGCCCCTCCGAGCGCCAGCAGCGCGGTCAAAGCGCCCGAGTTCAATAGGGCCGAAATGGCTCCGAAGATCAGTCCAAAAACCAAGCCCACAATGATCCCAACAATCGCCAAGATGATCACCGCGCCGAACATCGTCGGCACCCCGCGAACACCCGCGCTGATGGCATCGCCGATTGATGGTGGATGGCGGTCCGAGCAGAGCCGCATCATCGCCAAGCTCATGGCGAACTGGACCGCGTAGAACAGCAGGTAAAACAGCACGATCGAAAAGCCCATTCCGGCAAAGACCTGCGTCGGATCGGGCTCTGCTCCGGTTGCTGCGCTGGCCATGGCGCCAGCCATCAGAGTACCGCTGAACACCGCTGCAACCGCCACCAATGCGACCCAAAAGATCAGCGTGGTTCCGATCAGTACCCCGAAGCGGCTTTTCAGAATTTCAAACGCCTCGGAAAAGGCGCGGCTTGCGCTGAATGGCATCGTATCCCCCTGAGTCCATTGTCAGTCAGGGAAAGGTGCGCCAGCTAATTGAACTTGTCCACCAAGGAATGTTGTGTCGCAGAGCCGACCAGCTGGCGGTAGCTGGCAGCTGTCGCGCCAAGCAAAAAGACGGTCATCACCGCGCTCAGGATTGCTCCGGAAAGAGCCCCGATCATTTTTGCCGCTTCACCGCCGGCCAGCAACTCGGCCAGCAGGCCGATGACCAGCTGGATCAACTGGATTGAAATCGCAAAGGCCAGAACCAGCAGCACGAAAAACACCAGCAGCCTCCCCACATTGGCCCGGGTCAGCGTGAAAGAACGTTGCAGTGCGGCGATGGGATTGCGCAAGCCCTCGATCGCAATCACCGCATTGGCAAGGCAGAGCCTTACCGCAAGGTAGATCGCCCCAGCAACGCCAACCAGGATGCCCAGCGCCGCCAGTCCCGGCGATCCACTGAGCCCCAGTATGGCCGATGGCAGCATGATCGCCCCGGTCAGGAGAAAGCCCTGCACGATCTGCACCACAATTGCGATTGGCGTGGTCGTCAATCCTTGTGTGATCGCCTGACCTACCGTTGGACGACCGGCGTGGCCGAACAGGGCAAGAATTGCCATGGTTCCAACCGTATTGATCAGCCCGACTAGCAGGTAGCCAGGCCAGGCCGCTTTGAAATAGGTTCCCAGCAATTCCAGAACTGCATCCAGGTCAGCGCCACTGGGTGGTTCGGGCGGCGGATTGAGCACGGCCAAGGCGAATGCCGGCAAGACAATGAACACCCCGGCCAACGCGATCAGGACATCGCGGTTGGCCGAAACGGCGGAGCTGGCGTCCTGCCAGGCCTGGTTGCTGTCAAATCGCGGTGCGGCATTTGGAGAGGTTGTGTTCATGCCCCCTTGATAACCACGGAATTTGCCGCCACGCAACGCTGCATGGTGTTTGCCTTGCCTGCCGGAATTGAATTGCGTTGCAGCCCCGCGCCGGTGCCCTATCGCGCTGCGCTGGAAGACATGACCCGGCGCAATGCCGCAATTGCCGAGGGCGGAGCGGACGAACTGCTGTGGCTGCTAGAACATCCGCCTGTCTATACCGCTGGTACCAGCGCGGCGGCGGATGAACTGCTCGATCCCCGGTTCGAGGTGGTCGAGGCTGGGCGCGGCGGGCGCTATACCTATCATGGTCCGGGGCAGCGGGTTGGTTATGTTCTGCTCGATCTCAAACGTCGGGCAAGGGATGTTCGCGGGTTTGTCCACGCCATCGAAGGTTGGGTGATCGGAACACTGTCTGACTTTGGCGTAGAGGCCTGGCGTGCACCGGGGCGGATCGGGATCTGGACCCGCGATATCGATGGGCGCGAGGCCAAGATTGGCGCGATCGGTGTCCGCGTCCGTCGTTGGGTGACGATGCATGGTTTTTCCGTCAACATCGCACCCGATCTCAGTCATTTCGGTGGGATCGTGCCTTGCGGGATCGAAGAATTTGGCGTGACCAGCATGGCGCGGCTTGGTCTAGAGGTTGATTTTGCCGCCTGGGATGCGGCATTGCTGCAGCGCGCCGACCAATTCCTGGCGGCACTTGACCGGCCCTGTCCGGCGGAGAATGCGTGATGACCCGATGGATTGCGCCGATGCTGCTGGCCTTGCTGCTGACCGCGTGCGGCGGAGACAAGGCAAAGAAGGCCGAGGGCGCCGGTACCGCACAAGGTGAAGTTCTGCCCGGTTCAGTTAGCGATGCAATGATCCCGCTCGATTCGGTAAAATCTCAGGCCCCGCTGGCGCCCAAGGTTGAAGGAGAGGGCAAGAAGGACACGAAGTCGCCCGCTAAGGCTGCTGCGGATGCCGTGCCTGAACCCGCTGCCGAACCCGAACCCGCCCAAGTGGAAAAAGCAGCTGCTGCCGAAGAATGAGACCAAAAAGGCAGGGCGTCCCCTGATTCTTAGTCTTCTATCCCCAACACCCGCTGGGCCAGTTTCAGGTGAGGCCGATCAATCATCCGCCGGTCAATCTGAAGCGCACCTGCCTCAGGACTGCTTTGGAAGGCGGCGACAATCGCCCGTGCTTCGGCAAGTTCTTCGTCGCTGGGGGTAAAGGCGGCGTTGATGATCGGCACCTGTGCCGGGTGGATTGCCAGCATACCGGCAAAGCCATCCGCCCGGGCGGCTTCGGCGGCGCGTTTCAGGCCCTTGTCGTCGGCGAAATCGGCATGGAGTGTATCAAGCGCAAACACCCCTTTGGCATGGGCAGTCAGCAGCGTCTGGATGCGGGCATAGCGGAATGCATCGGTCCATTCGCCCAGCTTGTCCCGCTTACGGGTTGCGCCGATCGCAGCAGACAGATCTTCGGCGCCCCAGGTAAGCCCAGCCAGCCGGGGCAGTGATGCCGGGAGATAATTCGCGATGCTGACTGCAGCAGCTGCGGTCTCGCTCACCAGTGGAAGGATCTTGGTCGACCCGGCTGGAACGCCGCTGCGGCCTTCCAGTTCATAGAGTTCTGCGGCCAGCTGAACCACCGATTCCGGGCCCATGCTTTTGGGCAGCATGATCCCGTCTGGCGCGCCGGGCAGAACAGCAAGCAGATCATCGCGCCACATCCGGCTGTCCAGCGCGTTGATGCGCACCCACCGGCCTTGCCGCTTGCCGCCGGTTACCTGGGCCCGGTGTGCACCGAGCCAGGAAGCAGCGAGATCACGAGCCTGCGCCTTATTGGAATGGGCGACTGAATCTTCCAGATCGAGGATGATCACGTCGGCACCGGTCGCGGCGGCTTTCGACAGCTTTTTCTCGCTGTCACCAGGAACGAATAGCCACGAACGTACCGCCATGTTTGCAGACCCTTTTGTTATGCCGACGCTGCCTCCAGCGCCGGGTAGTCGGTATAGCCTTCTGGTCCTGGCAGATACCAGCTTTTCGGAACGTTAACGTTGGGTGCCCATTCTGCTCCGGCCTTGATCCGCGTCGCCAGATCAGGGTTGGAGATATAGGGACGGCCAAAGCTGATCGCGTCGCAGCGGCCTGAGACTACATCGGCCTCCGCTTCAGCGGCAGTGTAGTCCGAATTGAGTACCAGTGGGCCTGAGTAGATCGAGCGGATCAGCGCGTCCTGCTGCGGTACAGCGGTGGCCCCAAAGGTGCCGTTCGGTCCTGGCTGGCGCAGTTCGACAAAGCCGATCTTCAGATCTTCGCAGACCTTTGCTGCCGCGCCAAAGATGCTCGCCGGATCGGGATCGTCGCAGCCCTGCGTTTCGCCATTGGGGGAAAGCCGGATCGACACCCGGTCCGCGCCCCAGACGCCGATCAGCCCTTCGAGCACTTCGCGCATGAAGCGGGTGCGGTTTTCAGGACTGCCGCCGTATTCGTCTGTGCGCAGGTTGCTGGACGAACGCAGGAACTGATCGACCAGATAGCCATTGGCGCCGTGCAACTGAACGCCGTCAAACCCGGCCGCCTTGGCATTCGTGGCGGCATGGACATAGTCACTGACGATGCGGGCGATATCGGCCTTGCTGGCTTCGCGCGCCTGTTCGTGCGGCTTGCGCCCGGTGGGCGTATGGGCGTGATCGGGCGCAGTGGTGGCGCTGGCCGAAACAGGCGCTTCACCGCCCAGGAAATCAGGGTGCACAAGCCGGCCCATGTGCCACAGCTGCATGATGATCTTGCCATCTTCGCCATGGACGGCATCGGTGGTCAGCTTCCAGCCTTCGGTCTGCACATCGCTCCACGCCCCTGGCGCGGCAGGCCAGCCCGATCCTTCAACCGTGATCCCGGTAGCTTCACTGATGATCAGTCCAGCGTCGCTGCGTTGACGGTAATATTCCGCAATCAGAGCGTTGGGGATCATTCCAGAATCGGAGCGGCCGCGGGTCAGGGGGGCCATCAGGATCCGGTTCTTGGCGGCAATAGCGCCCAGTTGGATCGGCTGGAACAGGGCTTCGTGCAAGGCGGCCTCCATCAATTTCATTTTGCAATTCTTTCGGGATCGCTAAGGCATGGCCATGGGGAAAGCAACGGGCAGAAATTGGAACGGCTGGCACTTTGCGGCCTTGCTGCTCGGAAATGTCGCGCTGGCGCTGGGACCATGGTCGGTCCGACTGGCGGACAGCGGACCAGTATCTGCGGCGTTCTGGCGGCTTGCTCTGGCGGTTCCTGTGCTGATCCTGCTGGCCCGGTGGAGCGGCCAGAAGCTGT
>JAGNTK010000106.1 GCA_017987575.1 Novosphingobium sp.
CGCGGACATCCGATCCGCCGCCCAAGCCACATTGCAAAGAGACCAGGACCGGGAACCTCCGGCTTGGCAGAGAGGGAGGAGACCCCATGAAATCTATGCTTCGCGCTTCCGCGGCCGTGCTCGCGCTTGTTGCTGCCCCAGCCTATGCTCAGGATGCTGCTGACGATGCGGCCCCCGGCGAAATCGTTGTGACCGCGCAAAAGCGCTCGGAAAGCTTGCAATCGGTGCCGGTCGCGGTGTCCGTGCTGAGCGGCGATGATTTGGCCGACGCCAGCCGCCCCTCAATCGAAAGCGCGGCGCAGATGGTGCCTTCGCTCAACTTTCTGAAGTCGGGCACCACGCTCAACCAGACGATCTTCCTGCGCGGCGTTGGCACAGCCACCTTCTCGATCGCCGGTGAACCTTCGGTTTCGACCGTGGTTGACGGCGTGGTCTATGCCCGTTCGGGCGAAGCCTTCAGCGACATGGTCGACGTAGCGCAGATCGAAGTCCTGCGCGGTCCGCAGGGCACGCTATTCGGCAAGAACTCGTCAGCCGGTGTGGTCAACATCACCACCCAGATGCCCAAGCACGAATTTGGCGGATCGGTTGAAGCGAGCTATTTTGATCGCAGTGAGTTTCGCCTTAAGGCCGCAGTCAACTTGCCGCTGGGTCAGGATCTGGCCGCCCGCGTAACAGGCTTTTATGGCGAGTATGATGGCAACATCCGTAACACCACCACCAATGAATGGGTCAACGGATACAAGCACTGGGGCGTTCGCGGCCAGCTGGTCTATGAACCGAGCGACAACCTGCGGGTGTACCTCGCCGCTGACTATTACAAGAACGACGACGATTGCTGCGCTGACATTATCGCAACTGGCCCGCTGACCGCTACCGGGGCGCCGTCATCCAGCCTGGCCTTTGGCGTTCTGCCGACGCCAAAAGGACCCAATACCCGCGCCGTCGCGCAGAACCTGGTGACCGCCACCAAGGAAGAAGGCTGGGGCGTTTCGGGCCAGATCGATCTGGGCCTGGGCAGCCACACCCTGACCTCGATCACCGCCTATCGCGGCTGGGACAATACCGAAATCCGCGATGGTGACTGGCTGCCGATGGCCTATGTCGGCTTCAACCAGCTGCACGATAACGGTCCGCAGTCTTCGACCACGTTCAGCCAGGAAATCCGGCTGACTTCGCCTGCCGATCAGACGCTGTCCTATGTAATCGGCGCCTATTATTCGAAGGCCGAAAGCGAACGGACCTTTACCCGCGATGTCATCGGTTGCTCGGCCGCAGTCGGCGCGCCAACGGGCGTGCTGCTGCCTTGCTCGGGCCCCAATGCCACTTCGATCCGCAATGTCAGCGGCACCGCGACCTTCGGTTCGAACTTCGAGAATTTCGCGCTGTTCGGGCAAGCCACGCTCAAAGTGGGTGATAAAGCCCGGTTGATCGGTGGGTTGCGTTATACCCATGACAAGCTGTCGGTATTCCACTCCCGCACAGCCAGCGGCCTACTGCTCGATGTCAATGGCGATCCCGTCGCGTTTGGCGGAGTCAATCCTGCATTCGATCAGGGCGTATACAACCAGTTCGTCACACTTGTGGCAGGCGGAACCGACCCCAATCTGGCTGCCCGTCGCGCTGCGCTTTCGGCCAATGGTACTCCGTTCCGGACCAGCACCAGCAACGATAACGTCTCGGGCAAGCTCGCGCTTCAATATGACTTCAGCGACGATGTAATGGGCTATGTCAGCTATGCCCGTGGCTACAAGGGCCCGGCCTACAACATCTTCTTCAACCTGAACGGAACTGGCACCAATGTGATCGAGCCGGAAACTGCGGATTCGATCGAAATCGGCCTGAAGAACACCTTCCTTGACGGCAAACTGACGTTCAACATCGCGGGCTTCTATGCCAAGTACAAGAACTTCCAGGCCAATAACCCGGATCTTGTGGCCGGCGTGGTGGTGACCCGCTTTACCAATGCCGGGTCAATCTCGACTACCGGGATCGAAGTCGATCTCAGCTATCGGCCCACCCGCAACACCACGATCAACGCCGGGATCGCGATCACCGATGCCCACGTGGTTGCGTTCAACGCTGCACCTGGGGCTTTGCCTTCGCAAATCGTTCCAGCTGGAACCAAGCTGGGCTATGCACCGACGGTCAAGGGTTCGATCGCGTTTGACCACCGCTTTGAAACTGGCCATTTCGCCGACGTGGTGATCGGCAGTTCCGCAACATTCCAGTCGGATCAGTTCTCACTGTTCACCCCCGATGACGTTCAGCGGCAGCTCGGTACTATTCCAGGCTATGTTCTGGTGAACCTCTCGCTCGCGCTGGTCGAAAAGGACGATGCCTGGAAGCTGACCTTCCATGTCCGCAACCTGTTCGACAAAGGCTATGCCGCGGCGATCGTCAACGGCGGGGTCTCTGGCTCCTATCGTTACCAGATCCCGCGCGACGCCGACCGCTACATTGGGGTATCGCTGCGGGTCGGTTTCTGATCGGCATGGTTCTGGACTAAGCTAACTGGGGCCTTCGCTTGTTGGCGGAGGCCCCATTGGTTTTGAGCAGCAGGTAAACCAGACAAGGGAGCGCTGCGGTGCAGGTGCAAAAAATCAACAGCCGGCTAAGCTGGACACTGTTCATTATCCTGTGCGTCGCAGGCATCTTCAACGCGATGGACCGCCCGATCATCGCGATCCTCAAGCCCGATATGTCGGCCGACTTTGGCTGGGATGACAAGGATTTCGGTGATCTGGGGTTCTACACCCAGATGGCGGCGGCATTCTCGTTCCTGTTTACCGGCTGGCTGGTTGACCGGCTGGGGGTGCGGCGGTCGATGATCGGCGGGGTGACTGCCTGGAGCCTTGCCGCGATGGCCCATGGCTGGGCGATTACCACCTGGCACGTGGTCGCGGCACGGGTCGGTCTGGGTGCGACAGAGGCGGTCCAGACACCGCTAACGATCAAGACCGTCGCCACCCTGTTCGAACCTGACAAGCGCAGCCTCGCGTTTGGGGTCGGCACGGCGATCGCCAGCATCGGCACGATTTCGTTGCCGTTCTTCATCCCGCTGCTGGCCATGACCTTTGGCTGGCGCGGCGCGCTGATCTTTGGCGGCGTGGCAGGGTTCATCTCGCTCGCCGCCTGGCTCATCCTCGCGCGCGGCATCCAGTTCAACGATGCCGCTGAAGACGAAACGCTCGATTATAACGACGATGCCGCGCCCTATGGTCCGATCCTGCGCGAAAGCCGGACCTGGGCGATCTGCGTGGCCAAGGCAATTTCGGACGCAACCTGGTGGTTCATCAACTTCTGGCTCGCCGACTATTACCGCAAGACCTATGAGCTGACGACTGCAGAACTGGCCGTGCCGCTGGGGATTGCCTTTGCCGGATCGGCTTTTGGAGCCTTGGCTGCGGGGTGGATTTCAACCCGGCTGCTGGAACTTGGCTGGTCGGTCAACCGGGTCCGCAAGACCGTGATGCTGGTTTCCGCACTGGTGGTCACACCGCTGCCGTTTATCACCCAGCTCAATTCGTTCTGGCCGGTGGCGATCATGATGGGCGTGGTGATGGCCGGGCATCAGGGCTTTTCGCTGTCGATCTTTGCCACCATCACCGATGTCGTCCCGCGCGGCAAAGTGGGCCGGGTCACCGCTTTCGGCGCCTTCATGGGCAACATGGGCGGTGCCGGGATCGTCAAGTTGACCGGGATCCTGCTGGTCGGCGGCTATGGCTATATGCCGCTGTTCATTTTCGCTGCCGCTTCATACCTGCTGGCGCTGACCTGGTTGCATTTGCTGCTGCCCACAATCCGGCGGGTCTGACCAGCCCATGTAACATGGCCGCCGCCCTTTCAGAAGCGCGGTGCAGCCGGGCCCGACTATGGGCGAATGCGGGATAGCGGATTGGTTATTGCAGTGGCCTGAGCGCCAGTCCTTCAGCAGCCCGATTCAGACCAAATCGTTTGATGACTGCAGTTCGGTACCGCCGCGATGTGACACTGCTGACCGCCACGAAATCAGCCTGCGCGCCACTGCGGGCCAATACCAAGCGGACATAGCCCTGGTGCAGGTTATCGGTCCAGACCACTTCCGGATTGTGTTCCTCCAAGGCGCGGTCAAGCTTGGCCGAGGTGACTGGATCGAACCCGCTGCCGATGAAATCGCCGGGCGAGGTGATGCCGGCGGTGCCCAGCTCAATCCCGCTGGGCTTCCCGGCGGCATCGGCCAGCCGGTTAGCCCAGAAGCTGTGGCTGTCCCCGGTCAGAAACACCAGATCGTTGACCCCGGCGCTGCGCGCCTGGCTGTAGAGCCGCTCGCGGGCCCATTCATAACCGTCCCAGGTATCGGGATAGAACGGCAGGTTCCACTTGCCCTTCCAGGCCAGAATTTGCGCGTCGTCTGTGGGTTTGGCCTGCTTGGCGGGATCGGGGATCAGGCCCAGCGCGACCACATCGGGCACCCGGGTCCGGGCAATCGGCATCGGGTTTCCGATCAAGCGCCACGGCTGGCCCAGTTCCTTCGACCGGGTCCATGCGGCGGTCAGATCCGCCTCCAGCTCCGGCGCGAGCATTGCGCGCCCGGGGGCGCCGATGGCATCACGTTCCATCGCCCGGGCATCGGCGTGGCTGGCAATCGTCTTGCTATAGGGCAGGTAGTCAATCTGTTCGGCCCGCGCGGTGTGGCGGGTTTCGAGCGTCGATAGCGTGGCGAGATCGCCGAACGCATAGGTCCGCCAGAACTGGGCCCGGCTGCGCCCAGCGCCGGGTTCACGCACCGGCATCCATTCGAAATAGGCCCGGATCGAGGCTTCGCGGCGCGCGGCCCAATCGCCTTCCTTATCCGGCTGGTGGTTCTGCGCCCCGCCGACCCACGGATTGTTGGCGCTTTCGTGATCGTCCCAGCAAGCCAGCAGCGGCTTGGCGGCGAGCATCGCCTGCGATCCGGCGTCAGTTTTGTACTGAGCATGGCGGGTGCGGTAATCGAACAGCGAGACGATTTCGTTGGCGGGCTGATGCACGCGGCCAATCTTCTTGGCGACATCGCCGCCCCAGCCGTCCGCGCCGTACTCATAGATGTAGTCGCCGGTGTGCAGCACGAATTCGACCGCCGGATCGCGGGCGATCGCATCATAGGCATTGAAGAAGCCGAACGCGTAGTTGGAGCACGAGGCCAGCGCGATCCCGAGCCGGTCGAGCTTGCCCACCGGCAGCGTCCGGGTCCGCCCCATTGGAGACAGCGCGCCGCCTGCCCGGAACCGGTAGTAATAGCCCCTGCCCGGCTCCAACCCCTCGGCCAGCACTTTGACCGTATAGTCCCGCTCTGGCCCGGTCTGCACCGTGCCGCGCCCGACGATCCGGGCGAATTTGGCATCAGCCGCCAGTTCCCATTCAACCATCAGCGGCGCAGCGGCGCTGACCCGGGTCCACAGCACCACCGAAGTCGCGTCGGGATCGCCGCTGGCCACCCCGTGCTGGAACAGCGGACTGGCAGCACTGGCCTCACGCGGCAAAACGGCGACTGCCGCTGCGGCGGAAAGCCCGGCCAGGGTGGTGCGGCGGGTGATGGCTGAACTGGTGGTCATGGCGCGATCCTTATTGGCAGCACAGATTGCAGGCTAACGGGCTTTGCACAAATACAAAGGGGTGGCCGCTCGTGCTGAGCGACCACCCCCCGGGAGGGAACTTCAACCCAAGATCAGAACCCGACCTTCAGCGTGGCGAAGAACTGCTGGGGCGCACCGACCAGCAAGGTCTGGCGATCCCCGCTGTTGCCGGTGCCACCCGAGTTGATCGTGCCGAGGTACTGTTCATCAAACAGGTTGGTGGCGTTCAGCTGCACTTCGATATTGTCAGTGATCCGATAGCCGATCGAGGCATCGACAATCGCCCGGCCCGGGACCGACTGATCGTTGGTGTAAGTGAAGTAGCGCTTCGACATGTAGTTCACCCCGATCCGCCCGAACACCGGACCCTGATCATAGGTCAGCTCGCCGCGCAGCAGGTGGTTGGGAGAATCGACCACGGTCTTGCCCTTTATCGCCGCCAGCAGCACGCCCGAGACGTTGTAGACATCATCGCGGTAAGTCGCATCAGTATAGCTGTAAGAGGCAAACAGGCCGAGCCCGCCGCCCAGCTTCACTTCACCGACCGCTTCGAAACCGACCGAGCGAACCGAACCGACGTTCTGCAGCACCGAGGGGCTACCGACAATGCTCGGGCCACTGGCGGCCGAGAGCAGGCGGTTGTTGAAGTTGACGAGGTAAACCCCGACAGCACCGTTGAACACCGGGCTGTTGTACCGCGCACCCAGTTCGTAGGTGTCCGAGGTTTCCGGCTTGAGCGTGCCGACAATCGCGTTGAACCCGGTCTGGTTGGTCGAGAAAGGACCGGTTGTGGTGGCCGAGGCAAAGGCGCGGGTTGCCTGGGTAAAGCCGGCAAAGACTTCGGCCTTATCGTTGAGCGCAATGTTGACGCCAACATGCGGTTGGAACCAGTC
>JAGNTK010000026.1 GCA_017987575.1 Novosphingobium sp.
CGCCGATTACCGGGGTCCGGGGAACCACGCGGAACTGAGCGTAGTCGCGGGTTTCAAGCCGTCCAGTCATTGCACTCTCCCAAATTCATTGTGTTTTGATCAGTCCATCCTAGCCGAACTGTGCCTACGCATTTGACATTTTGGGACACATGATTGACATTATGAGACATGATGGCTGATCTGACGCTGATTTCGCGGGCCGCCGTACTCGAAGGCTTCGCCCCTGCAGCTCAGGCAGCCGGCCTCGACCCGCTGTGGTTGCTGGCGCGCCACAGCCTGCCGCCCAACTGCCTGACCGATCCCGATCTGCCAATCCCGACGACCAAAGTCATATCCCTGATCGAAGATGCCGCTGAAATCGCAAGGATGCCTGATTTCGGTCTGGCAATGTCCGAAGTGCGGAACTTCGGAACCTTGGGTGCGGTCGGACTGGTGATGCGGGAACAACCCGATTTGCGCGGTGCATTGGCGCGGCTTATCGATTTCGGCTGGGTTCAAGTCGATGGGCTTCAATTGCGGCTTGAGGAAGTTGGCGACATTGCAGTCCTGGACCTGCTCATCGCTTCCTCGCTTCCTCGCCCAGCCGCCCAGTCGATTGAACTGACTCTGGCTTCGATCACCCGGCTGTTGCGCAGACTGCTGGGGCTTGAATGGCAACCCGACATGGTGCTGTGCGAACACCCACGTCCGGCCTCGATTGCCACTCATCTTCGTCATTTTCGCCAAGTCCCGGTCTTTTCAGCAGATCGAAATGCCTTGGTTCTGCGCGCCGAAGACTTGTCACGCAAAATCGTAGGAGCTGACCCGGGGGCAGCGCGTGCGGTTGAGCGCTATCTGGCGCTGGTTGCCGGAACCCGCAGTGAAAGCCATAGCGCCCGTGCCGAACGGATGATCCAGCAGTTGCTGCCGCGTGGGCAATGCCGGGTCGATGTGGTCGCCACGCATTTTGGGATCGACCGCCGCACCTTGCATCGCCGTCTGACGCGAGAAGGCACAAGTTTCTCGCAAGTGGTTGAGGGTGTCCGTCTAGCCATGCTGGAATCGGCTCAGGCGTCGGCCCGGTCCAAGACCGAACTTGCGGATTTGTTGGGATTTTCCTGTCTCAGCGCATTTTCCCGCTGGTCCCGCAAGCGTCGTTTGACCTGACGGAGCCCTTCCCCTCGGCCTCACTGCCGCCTAAAGCCACCCGATGATCCGCCTGTCCAACTTGACCCTGCCGCTTGACCATCCGCCTGAGGCGCTGGAGGCGGCGGTTTGTGAGCGGCTGGGGATTGCGCCTGCCGATCTGCTGCGCTGCACGCTGGCGCGGCGCGGGAATGATGCGCGCAAGAAGACGGCGATCAAGCTGGTCTACTCGCTCGATCTGGACCTGGCGGACGAGGCGGTGGTACTGGCCGCCCATGCTGATGATCCGCAGGTCCGACCCACCCCGGACACCACCTATCGTCCCCCGGTGCGTGCGCCTGAAGGCTGGAGCGGCCTGCGCCCAGTCGTGATCGGAGCCGGGCCGTGCGGTTTGCTGGCTGCGCTAGTCTTGGCCGAAATGGGCCTCAAGCCGATCATTGTCGAGCGCGGCAAGGCGGTACGCGAGCGGACCAAAGATACCTGGGGGCTGTGGCGGCGCGGGGTGCTGGAGCCCGAGAGCAACGCCCAGTTTGGTGAGGGCGGCGCGGGCACCTTCTCCGACGGCAAGCTCTATTCGCGGATCAAGGACCCACGGCATCTCTCGCGCAAGGTACTAACCGAATTCGTCAAAGCCGGCGCTCCGCCCGAAATCCTGACCGAGGCCCATCCCCACGTCGGTACGTTCCGGCTCGTCACGATGGTGATGAGCATCCGCGAGACGATCGAGGCGCTAGGCGGCGAATACCGCTTTGGCACGCGGGTCGATGATTTTGAGATCGCGGATGGCCAGCTGACCGGACTGCACCTGTCCACCGGCGAACTGCTGCCCGCGCGGCATGTGGTGCTGGCGGTGGGGCATTCGGCCCGCGATAGCTTTGAACGGCTGCATGAGCGCGGCGTCTATCTGGAGGCCAAGCCGTTCGCGATCGGAGTGCGGATCGAACACCCGCAAGGCTGGATTGACCGGGCCCGCTATGGCGATTCTGCAGGCCATCCGGTGCTGGGACCGGCCGCCTATTCGCTGGCGCACAAGGCCAGCAATGGCCGTTCGGTCTATTCGTTTTGCATGTGCCCCGGCGGGCGGGTGGTCGCAGCGACCAGCGAAGTGGGCCGGGTCGTCACCAACGGGATGAGCCAGTATTCGCGCGCCGAATTCAACGCCAATTCCGGTCTGGTGGTCGATATCAGTCCGGAGCGGGACTATCCCGGCGGGCCATTGGCAGGAATGGAATTGCAACGGCGGCTGGAGGCCCAAGCCTTCACTGCTGGCGGATCGAATTACCACGCACCGGGGCAAAAGGTTGGCGATTTTCTGGCCGGCAAGATCGGCGGCGCGTTTGGCTCGATTGAGCCGAGTTACAAACCCGGCGTCAAGCTGACCGATCTGGGCGCGTGTTTGCCGCCCTTCGTGCTCGACGCGATCCGCGAGGCGCTGCCGGTGTTCGGGCGACAGATGCCGGGCTATGATCATCCCGACGTGGTGATGACCGGGGTTGAGACGCGGACCTCCAGCCCGGTGCGGATCACGCGCGGGGCGGACTTTGTTTCGCTGAATACGCGCGGCCTCTACCCGGCGGGCGAGGGCGCAGGCTATGCGGGCGGGATCCTGTCCGCCGCAGTCGACGGGATCAAGGTGGCCGAGGCGGTGGCGCTGGATCTGATCGGGGCGTGAGCGACTTTGACGCCATCATCCTTGGCGCCGGGGCGGCCGGGCTGTTCTGCGCTGCAGTGGCCGGACAGCGCGGACGACGGGTCCTGCTGCTCGATCACAACGACGAGCCGGGCCGCAAGATCCTGATCTCAGGGGGCGGGCGCTGCAATTTCACCAATCTCAATACCGCGCCGGACCGGTTCCTCAGTGCCAATCCGCATTTCGCCAAATCAGCACTCAGCCGCTATACCCCGCGTGATTTTCTGGGGCTGATCGAGACCTATGGAATCGCCTGGCACGAAAAGACGTTGGGGCAATTGTTCTGCGATGGCTCAGCCAAGCAGATCGTCGCGATGCTCGTGGAGGAATGCGCCAAGGGTAAGGTGACGCTACGCTATGGCACCCCGGCGGCCGCTATCGAACACCGCGACGGGCGGTTTCATCTGGCCGGAGCGAGTGCGCCCAGCTTGGTGATTGCCACCGGCGGGCCTTCGATCCCCAAGCTCGGCGCCAGCAACACCGCCTATGAGCTGGCTCGACAGTTCGGCCTCAAAGTGGTCCAGCCGCGCCCTGCACTAGTCCCACTGACACTGGCCGGAGAAGACGCGCTATTCACCGAGCTATCGGGTGTCTCCGCCGAGGTAGTAGCGAAATGCGGCAAGGCCAGTTTTCGCGAGGCGGCGCTGTTTACCCATCGCGGGCTCAGCGGTCCGGCGATCCTGCAGATATCCTCCTACTGGCAGCGCGGCGACGAGGTGCGGATCGACTTTCTGCCCGATCGCGCCCCCGGTTGGTTGCTTGAGGCCAAGCGGAACCAGCCCCGCGTTGGACTGCGCAAGGTTCTGCCGCTGTCCGATCGGCTGGCGATCACTTTAAGCGAACGAATTGGCCTTGTCGGCGACCTCGGCAATCAATCTGACAAAACCCTGCGCACAGCCGAGGACGCCTTGCGCAGCTGGCCATTCCTGCCCAACGGCAGCGAGGGCTTTGCCAAGGCCGAAGTCACCGCTGGTGGGATCAGCACTGCCGACCTGTCCAGCCAAACGATGGAAGCGCGCCGGGTGCCGGGTCTTTATGCGATTGGCGAAGCCGTCGATGTCACCGGCTGGCTGGGCGGGTACAACTTCCAGTGGGCCTGGGCCTCTGCCCACGCCGCCGGCTCAGCCCTCTAAGTCCAGTACGTCACGATCCGACCCCAGCCGCGCCGCCAGATCGGCGCGGGCGGGCATTTCTTCCAGCATCCAGCGGGTCAGCCGTTCATAGAGCTGGATGAAGCGGCTCACCTCGGCCTCGCTCATCACCCCGGGACCGCCACTGCCACGCAATTCGGCTTCCTGTTGTTCACGCCATTTGGCCACGACTGTCCAATCCGGAGCGGCGAGCATCACCAGCAGGTCGATCCGCGCGAACAGATGCTGATAATCCCCCGCCAAGGCGGTGTTGGCATAGCCGCGCCAGATTGCCTGCGGATCTTCGTCTGCCTCCAGCGCGTTGACCGGTGTGCCCACATGATCCTGCGGATGCGCGCCAAGGCACCAGCCCTCAAGCAGCAGTACCTCGCAGCGTTCTGGCGCGCGCGGCCACTCGGCTTCTGGCCAGCGGTCATCCAGCGCTTTGGCGAAGCGCGGTAGCGGCGCGCCCTCGCCACGTTCCAGTGCAGCGATGGTGGCAAGACCCAGCGCCACGTCGTGCGTCCCTGGCACGCCTCTGGTGGCCAGCAGTGGATGGATTTCGCGGGCGAGGCGTTGACGCTCAATGCGCGGCAAGTAGAGGTCATCAAGCGACAGGGTCGCGACCCGCCGCCCGGCCGCTGTCAGCTCCTCGGCCAACTGAGCGACCAGTGTGGTTTTGCCGCTACCCTGCGCGCCGGAAACGCCCACCACCAGCGGCGCCCGATGCGGCGCCCCGAGTGCGGTTTCGATCCGGGTAAGGATCGCGTTGATCAGGCGCGGGTCGATCATGGAGGCAGCTTAGCAGGGTTCGTGCGAACGATTCCACTGTCACCGTCTGCACAGTGTCTGCACGGCAAATCAAAGCAAAGCCCTCCCACCCGCAACAATCCGCTCCACTTCGCCTGCCCATAAGCCCATCACGGACTAACTGGAGGGCACCAATGCAGGGACTGAGCAAGCGCTGGGACGGAGGCTTCGCGCTTAAAATTGCAGGCGCGCTAGGTGTAATTGCGCTGGCGGACTGGCAGTTCTACCGACTGCAGCACTATGCCGGAGCGATCGGACTGGTTGGGCTGGGAATTGTTGCCGCGCTGGCGCTGGTCCGTCCGGCAGTTCGGCGTGATCAGCGGGCGCTGACCGCCCTTGCTTTGGCCGCGCTCGCTGCGGTGGCCGTTATCTGGGATGCCCACCCGCTGCCTTTTGCGCTGTTCTGGATCGCTATCGGGCTCGCCACCTTGTTGCCCGGCACCGCTGCATTTGACGATGGCTGGCGCTGGTTTCAGCGGCTGCTGGTCCACGGTCTCAAATCGCTGTTCGGGCCGCTGATTGATCTGGGAAAGCTGTCGCGGGTCAAACGCCGCCGTCCGGTGCGCGGTCTGGGGCTGCGGTACTGGCTGAAAACCCTGTTCCTGCCGTTGACCGGATCAGCCGTGATCCTGACGCTGTTTGCGCAGGCCAATCCGCTGATTGAGCAGTTCCTGGCCGCACTGAAGATCCCCAGTCCTGATGAGAAGCTGGTACTGCGATTGATCCTGTGGGGTTTTATCGGCTTGGTTACCTGGGGCGTGCTGCGCCCGCGCCCACCGCGCTTTCTGCTCAGCACATTCGATGGCCGCGGCGATCTGGCAATCCCCGGTGTCAGCCTTGCCTCGGTCACACTCTCGCTCATCGCGTTCAACGTGCTGTTTCTGGCCCAGAACCTGATGGACAGCGCGTTTCTGTGGGGCGGGGCCAAGCTGCCGGGTGACATGACCTTGGCTGATTATGCCCACCGCGGCGCCTATCCGTTGCTGGTCACCGCACTGCTTGCCGCCGCCTTTGTGCTGATCACGCTGCGCCCCGGATCACAAACCGCACAGAACCGGTTGGTCCGTGGTCTGGTGATGGCCTGGATCGGCCAGAACCTGTTCCTGGTTGGCAGTGCGGCGCTGCGGACCTGGGACTATGTCGATGCGTACTCGCTTACACCGCTGCGGATATCCGCGCTGCTGTGGATGGGCCTTGTCGCGATCGGGCTGGTGCTGGTGCTGTGGCGGATGCTGAAAGAGAAAAGCGCGGGCTGGCTGATCAACACCAACCTCGCCACCAGCGCGGCCTTGCTATTCGCGCTGTGCTTCATCGATCTGGGCGAGGTTTCGGCCCGCTGGAACATCCAACATGCGCGGGAAATCGACGGGACAGGGGCCAAGCTCGACCTCTGCTACCTCTACGAACTGGGTGATTCCGCGCTGATCCCGCTAACCGAGCTGGAGCGGAGCCAGGGTACCAATCCGCTGGGCAAAGAGGCCGCCGCCGTACGTTTCGACCTTCAACATCAAATGGAATTTGAACGCAAAGGTGGCGGCTGGACGCTGCTGGGCAATCACCGCCTCGCCAAGGTCGAAGCCCGATTTGGGCCAACTTCGGCCCAGTCCAAACCGATTGGAGAACCCTGCTATGACCGCTATGTCGATTGACGCGCCCGCTGAAACCGCGACAATGCGCGCCATGACCCGCCGCGTTCTCTTGGTCGATGACGACCCGCACATCCGCCAGCTGCTGGCCTTCGCTTTCGACAAGGCCGGGTTCGCGGTTGAGGAAGCTGGCGATGGCGAGGAAGCGCTGCTCTGTGTCGCCCGTAAGGCCCTCGATCTGGTAGTGCTCGATATCAACATGCCGCGGATGGACGGGCTGGAAGTCTGCCGCCGCCTGCGTGCCAGCAGTGAAATCCCGGTACTGTTCCTCTCAAGCCGCGACGATGAATTCGACCGGGTTTTGGGGATCGAGCTCGGCGCCGATGACTATGTCACCAAGCCATTCTCTCCGCGTGAGGTCGTGGCCCGCGCGAACGCCATCCTGCGCCGCTCCTCCCCCCGTCCGGTGCAGGATGGCAACCCGGCGGGCGGCATTACCAAGGGCCAGTTACGGCTCGATCCCGAAGGCTGGACGGCCTACTGGGGTGCCGGAGAAGTGTCGCTGACCGTCAGTGAGTTCAATATCCTCAAAGCGCTGGCACTGGCGCCGGGGCGGATTCTCAGCCGCGATCAATTGATCGACCAACTGCACGGCCCAGGCTTTGCGATCACCGACCGGACGATCGACAGCCACGTGCGGAACCTGCGCCGCAAGTTCGGTGATGTTGGCGCGGGCGATGTGGTCGAAACCAAGGCCGGAGTCGGCTACCGGCTGGGACCGTGCCTTGGCGGGGCGGAGGCCACCTCCTGATCCGGCGCTTGATCACCCTGCTGCGTCCGCTGGCCGCGCGACTGTGGCCTGTGATGCGGCTGCGCTGGCTGCTGCTGTCGGTTCTGCTGTTTGCCGCCGCGCTGCCAGGGGTCGCGGCACTGAGCCTGCGGGTCTATGAAAATGCTCTGGTTCGCCGGACCGAAGCCGAGGTCAGCGCACAGGCGGCTGCCCTGGCTGCCAGCGCGGCCTTGCTATGGCCCGGCGCGCCGCCGGTGACACTGCTGCCCGATGCCGACACCGCGCCGCCGCCCGAGTATAGCCGGATCGATCCCTATGCAGCGGCGATCACCACCGGGATCGATCTGCGTTCCAGCCTGATCCTGCCCGAGCGTCCGGGCGCCGAGCGGCCCAGCGCTCCGCCCGATCCCGCCGCACTTGAGGCTGCCCGCCGCTTTGCCCCGGCCATCGCCGAAACCAAAGGTGCAACCCTCGCCTCGATCGTATTGCTCGACCGTGATGGCATCATGGTCAGCGGCAAGCAGATCGGGTTATCACTTGGCCAGCTGCCCGAAGTGCGCGCGGCGCTGGCAGGCGGAGCACAAACCGTGCTGCGTGCCAATTCCAGCTACAGCCATGGTTATCTGCTCAGCTGGCTGAGCCGTGCTACCAACATCCGGCTGCACCATGCGCGTGCCATTCTGGTCGGCGGCGAAGTGGTTGGCGTGGTGCTCGTCTCGCGTTCGCCCAGCGCACTTTTCCGGGGCATGTGGGAGGATTGGGGCAAGATCGCCTTTGGCGTCGGGGCAATTTTCGTGCTGCTGGTGATGATCGCTGCCGTGCTGGCGCGGACCATCGTCACCCCGCTGGAACGCCTGTCCGCCGCAACCCGCGCACTGGCCGAAGGGCGCAGCGCCTGGCTGCGCCGCCCGACCATGGAAGTGCGCGAGGTTCAGGGGCTTTACACCGATTTCACCGCGATGGCCGAAGGGATCGAGCGGCGCGGGCGTTACTTGCGCGATTTCGCCGCCAGCCTGAGCCACGAATTCAAGACACCGCTTGCGGGCATTCGCGGCGGGATCGAGCTGCTGCAAGACCACGCTGCGACGATGAGCGAGGATGAGCGCAGCCGGTTCCTGTCCAACATGCAGGGCGATGCCGACCGGCTCTCGCGCCTCGTCAGCCGGTTGATGGAACTGGCCAAGGCCGACATGGGCAAGACCAGCGGAGATGCCCGGACCGAGCTGGGGCCGGTGCTGGCCCGGCTGGCCGATGCCCATGGCGGCCCCGGCTTCACCGTTGCGGCAGACCTGCCGCCGGACCTGCCGCCCTTGGCGATGGAAGATGGCGCGCTCGAAACCGTGCTCGCCACCTTGTTCGAAAACGCCCGGCAGGCCGGGGCCAGCCAATTGACAATCACCGCGCAAGTGGACGGCACGGCAGCGCGGATCGCGCTTAAAGACAACGGCCCGGGTGTGCCCGAAGCCGACCGATTCCAGATCTTCGATCCGTTCTTCACCAGCAAGCGCGAAGCTGGCGGCACCGGTCTGGGGCTGCCAATCGCTCGAGCCTTGGCAGTGGGTTGCGGTGGAGAGCTCGAACTGGTTGAGAATGGAACAGGAGCCTGTTTCGTACTGACCTTGCCGGTCAACCCCTAACCCTTGACCGGGTAGCCCTTCCAGCGCTTGATCCGGCGGATCGCAAAAGCTGAACGCATCGCCGAAACGCCAGGCAGGCGGGCGAGGCAATCGCGGTGGATACGGTCGTATTGCTCCAGGTCTGCAGCCGCCACCCGCAGCAGGTAATCGGCATTGCCGCTCATCAGGTGGCAATCGAGCACCTCGTCCATATCGCGCACGGCTTCCTCAAACCGGTCCATCGCCTCACGGCTCTGGCTGGTCAGGGTAATCTCGACAAAGGCTTGGAGCTTCAGCCCCAGCTTGGGCGCGTCGATCTGCGCGGCATAGCCAGTGATCACCCCCGATGCCTCGAGCGCTTTGACCCGGCGGTGGCAGGCAGAGGGCGAGACACCGGCCAGTTCGGCCAGTTCCGCCAGCGAGCGCGAACTGTCTTGCTGCAGCGCCTCAAGCAGAAGCATATCGTTGCGGTCCATGGGCAAATTTCCCAATCTATCGATGATACTCGGAAAATATCACCGAACCCGCGCCGAACCAAGGGCAACTCTGGTGAAACATTCGTCCTGCTCCGGCGTATCCTTGTCTTCTGTCCAGCCTAGGGAGAACCCAGATGCGCGTTGGTACCGCCAAGGAAATCAAGAACCATGAATACCGCGTCGGGCTGACGCCGGAATCGGTCCGCGAATTGACCGCGCATGGTCACGAAGTCTGGGTCGAAACCGGCGCCGGTAACGGCATTGGCGCGGCCGATGCGGACTATCAGGCGGCTGGTGCGACGATCAAGGCGACTGCAGCCGAAATCTTTTCGTCATGCGAAATGGTGGTGAAGGTCAAGGAACCGCAAGCGGTCGAGCGCGCCCAGCTGCGCCCCGGTCAGGTGCTCTACACCTACCTCCACCTCGCTCCCGATCCCGAACAGACGGCCGATCTGGTCAAGTCCGGCGTCACCGCGATTGCCTATGAAACCGTGACCGGTGTCGGCAACTCGCTGCCGCTGCTGAAACCCATGAGCCAGGTTGCCGGACGGATGTCGATCCAGGCCGGGGCCACTGCGCTGGAGAAAGCCAATGGCGGGCGCGGGGTGCTGCTCGGCGGGGTTCCGGGCGTGCTGCCGGCCAAGGTCGTGGTGATCGGCGGCGGCGTGGTGGGCTTCAATGCCGCGCAAATGGCGGTCGGCCTTGGCGCTGATGTCACCATCCTCGATCGCGATCCCGAAGTGCTCGAACGGCTCGACAGCCATTTCGAAGGCCGCGCCCGCACGCTCTATTCGGGCCGCGCGGCGCTCGCCAGCGAAGTGGCCCAGGCTGACCTCGTGATCGGCGCAGTGCTGGTACCCGGCGCTGCTGCCCCCAAGCTGGTGACCCGCGACATGCTCGGCACGATGAAGCCCGGCGCAGTGCTGGTCGACGTTGCGATCGATCAGGGCGGCTGCTTTGAAACCAGCCACGCCACCACCCATGCCGAGCCGACCTATGTGGTTGATGGCGTGGTGCACTATTGCGTCGCCAATATGCCCGGCGCGGTGGCACGCACTTCGACCTACGCGCTCAACAACGTCACCCTGCCCCACGCGCTGAAGATCGCCGATCTGGGCTGGCAGGCGGCGCTGAAGGCCAATCCGCACCTTGCGGCAGGCCTGAACGTCAGCGGCGGCAAAGTTACCTACGAAGCAGTCGCGCGCGAACTGGGCTATGACTACACCCCGGTGGCCGAGGTACTGGGCTAATCCACCCCAACTCTATCTGATCCCGTCACCCTGAACTTGTTTCAGGGTCCATTTCACGGCTTAGACCGGGGTTTCGTTGGGCAACGCGACCGCGCCGTTTAGTCATTGTCGGCAGCACCTGAGGTTGCGGCACGATGGACCCTGAAACAAGTTCAGGGTGACGGTGAAGGATGGGTGGTCGAAGAAACTACCCCTCATCCCCGAACGGCCGGAACGGCGCGGTGACATCTTCGCGGACCCGCGCCAGCCGGCCCGAGGCGCGGTCGATCATCGCCCAGGTGGTGTTGGAGGAAACCAGCACCTTGCCATCGACCCCGCGAAACTCCGCGCGTCGGTCAAACCGAGCGCCAGTTGGTCCGCTCGGGATCCAGGTTTCGCCGGTGACGCCCTCTCCCACTCCAATGTTGCCGCGATAGTCGATCTCGTGCCGGGTCACGACCCAGATATAGGCCGCCTGATGCTCAGGCGATGCCACCGCCGCCCAGTGCGCGGTCGCGAGCTGCTGGATCCAGTCAACCCAGACGGCGTTGTTGACATGGCCCAGCTCGTCGATGTGCGAGGGGAGCGCGGTGAAGGTTTGGGTATAGCGATTACTCATCCCTCAACCCCCAGCTGCCACAGGATAAACGCGAACTCTTCCGCCGTTTCCTTCAGGCTTTCAAACCGGCCAGACTTGCCGCCGTGGCCTGCGCCCATGTTGGTCTTGAACAGCAGTTCGTTGTCATCGGTCTTGAGCTCGCGCAGCTTGGCAACCCATTTGGCCGGTTCCCAATAGGTCACGCGCGGATCGTTAAGCCCGGCGGTGACCAGCAGCGGCGGATAGCCTTGCGCGCGCACCTGATCGTAGGGCGAATAGCTCTGGATCAGCTCAAACGCCGCCATGTCCTCAATCGGGTTGCCCCATTCGGGCCATTCGCCCGGGGTCAGCGGCAGGGTGGGATCGAGCATGGTCGCCAGTACATCGACGAACGGCACATGCGCCGCCACCGCGCCCCACAGTTCGGGGTCGGAATTGATCACCGCGCCCATCAGTTCGCCGCCCGCCGAGCCGCCCGAAATGCTGATCCGGCCTGCTTGCGTAAACCCACGCTCAATCAGGCCCTTGGCCACATCGACAAAGTCGGTGAAGGCATTGGTCCGCCGCTCCAGCTTGCCCGCCTTGTACCAGGCCCGGCCCAGATCATCGCCGCCGCGAATGTGCGCGATGGCATAGGCAAACCCGCGATCCACGAGGGAGAGCCGCGTGGTCGAAAAGCCCGGATCGACTGCAATGCCATAGGCACCGTAGCCATAGAGGTGGAGCGGCCCAGCAGACGTGCGGTCTTTGCGATAGACGACACTGACCGGCACCATGGTCCCATCGCGCGCGGCAATCTCCAGCCGTTCGGTCGCATAAAGGCTGCCGTCGTAGCCCGAGGGGATCTGCTGGACCTTCAGCGTGATCATGGTTTGCGCCGTGACATTGTAGTCGATCACGCTGGCCGGGCTGACCATGCTTTCATAGGACAGCCGCAGCACGTCCATCGCCCATTCGGGATTGTCGCCAAGCCCGGCGGAAAAGCTCGCTTCGGGGAAGACAATTGGCTCGATCCGCGCAGGATCGTCGTAATACCGCACCTCGATCCGGTCGAGCCCGCGGACCCGGCCTTCGACGACGTAGAAATCGCGAAACAGTTCAAACCCGGTCAGGTAGAAGTGATCGCTACCGTCAATCAGCGTGGTCCATTCACCGGGATTGCCCAGCGATGCTGTGGCGAGGCGGAAATTCTCGTGGGCATCGTTGGTATGGATGAACAGCGTCTGGTCGCGGATATCGACTTCGTACTCGACCCCGGCTTGGCGGGGCTTGACCATTAGCGGCTCCGCCAGTGGATCGGCGGCAGGGATCAAGCGAACTTCGCTTGTATCGTGATCGCCTGTTTGCAGGATGATCCACTGTTCCTGCGCGCCCAGCGCGACGCCGCAGGAAAAGCCTTCGTCTTCTTCAAAGTAGATCAGTGCATCACTGGCTGGGTCAGTGCCGATCCGGTGCAATTTGATCGTCCGGTGCCGCCAGTTCTCATCGCACAGGCTGTAGAGCACGGCGGTTTCATCCGCGCTCCAGACGATATTGCCGATGGTTCCTTCAACCTCGCTGTCGCCCCACTTGCCCGATGCGTCGGCAATGGCCTCGCCCAGCTGTGCCGTGCCGCCCAGATCCTTGAACCGGATGGTATAGCGCTCTGACCCGTCAGTGTCGGTCGAATAGGCCAGAAAGCGCCCGGTTGGACTGACCGCAATTGCCCCCAACCGGAAGTACTCCAACCCCTCTGCCAAGGCGACTTCGTCGAGAATCAGCGCGTCTGCCCCGCCGCTGACCGGACGCCGCCACCACTTCTTGTATTCGGCGCCCTGTTCGTACTCGATCCAATAGAGCCAGTCGCCATCCTTATAGGGCACTGAGGTATCGGCTTCCTTGATCCGGGCCCGCATTTCGGTGAACAACCCGTCGATCCGGGACTGATGCGGCGCCATCCGCGCGGCGAACCAGGCGTTCTCGGCCTCCAGATGGGCGAGCACTTCGGGATCGCTCACTTCGGGATAGCCGGGATCGCGCAGCCAGGCGTAATCGTCAGTCACGGTGATCCCGTGGTGCGCAGCGCTGTGCGGCTTTTTGGCGGCGATGGGGGGAGTAGTCAGGGTCATGCCTTGGCTCTATGGTGCGGGCAGAAGGACTGCAAGCGATGCTGATGAATACACATGAAGCGCGGCTCGATGCGCTGCGCAAGGAACTGAAGACCCGCGGGCTTGATGGCTTCGTTATCCCAATCTCGGACGAGCACATGAGCGAATACGTTGGCGCCTACGCCCAGCGCCTCGCTTGGCTGACCGGGTTCGGCGGATCAGCTGGAACGGCGGCGGTCCTGACGAATAAGGCGGCGATGTTCATCGACGGGCGCTATACGCTGCAGGTTCGCGAACAGGTTGATGGGCGGCTGTATGAATATGTTTCGGTGCCCGCCTCTTCGGTTCCTGCCTGGCTGACTGAGAACGCACCCGAAGGCGCAAAGATCGGGTTTGATCCGTGGCTGCATGGCAAGCCCTGGGTCGATGCCACCAACCGTGCTTTGCGCGACAAGGGCGCCCAATTGGAGCCGGTTGAGAGCAACCCGATCGACGCGATCTGGTCCGATCAGCCGGAGCCCTCGCTCGCCCCGGCGCTCGTCCACCCGGCCGAATACGCCGGTCAATCTAGCGAAGCCAAGCGCAGCGATGTGGCCGAATGGCTCAGCGCCCGCGGTCTCGATGCAGCCGTGGTATCGGCGCTCGATGGCGTCGCCTGGCTGCTCAACCTGCGCGGGACCGACGTGGAGCGGACACCCGTTGCGCTGTCATTCGTCCTCGCCCACGCCGATGGTACCGCCGAGTTGTTCATCGCCGAAGATAAGGTCACGCCCGAACTGCGCGCCCATCTGGGCAATGCCGTCACCGTGCGCCCGCGCGAAGCCTTCGTGCCGCAGTTGCAGGCGCTGGCCGGCAAGAAGGTCGCGGTCGATCCCGAACGTTCGGTGCAGGCGGTGTTCGGCGTGCTCGAGGGAGCAGGCGCGAAGGTGGTCGAGCTGACCGATCCGACCGTGCTGGCCAAGGCCCAGAAGAACCCGGTTGAGCAAGCTGGACAGCGCGACGCCCAATCCCGCGACGGGGCGGCGATCGTCAAGTTCCTCCATTGGCTAAGTATCGAAGCCCCCAAGGGCGGCGAAACCGAACTGTCGGCCGCCGCCAAGCTCCGTGCGTTCCGCGATGAAAGCCCGCTGCTGCGCGATCTCAGCTTTGATACCATCTCCGCCGCCGGGCCGCATGCTGCCAGCCCGCATTACCGGGTGGATGAAGCGTCCAACATCCCGATCGCCCCGAACTCGATCTATCTGGTCGATTCGGGCGGGCAGTATCTCGATGGCACCACCGATATCACCCGCACAGTCTGGGTCGGGCCGGGTCAGCCGACAGAAGAACACAAGGACCGCTTTACCCGCGTGCTCAAAGGCCACATTGCGCTCGCCATGGCGGTGTTTCCTGCGGGCACCGTTGGCGGCCAGCTCGATACGATTGCGCGCTATGCCTTGTGGCAAGGCGGAGCCGACTACGCCCACGGCACCGGCCACGGCGTCGGCTCTTTCCTCTCGGTCCATGAAGGGCCGCAGCGGATCGCCAAGGCGCAGGGCGGACAGGCCGGGACCGGGCAGGAACTACTGGCCGGGATGATCCTTTCCAACGAGCCAGGCTATTACAAGGCCGGCGAATTCGGCATCCGGATCGAAAATCTGGTGCTGGTCGAACGGCGTGAGATTGCGGGGGCCGAAGGTGATTACCTGGGCTTTGAAAACCTCACCTGGGCGCCGATCGACCAGACGCTGGTCGATACGGCGCTGCTGACCAAGGCCGAGCTGCAATGGTGGGACGATTACCACGCGCAGGTTTGGAACATTCTGGCGCCGCAGTTGACCGGCGATGTCTCGGAATGGCTGAAGGCGGCTTGCGCGCCGCTGACGCGGGGGTAGCTGGGCCGCAAAGCTCAAGCCTTGACTCAATCGCAATGTTCCTATCATGTTCCATTTCTGGATGAGGAGTCGAGTCGATGATCGGATATGTCACAGTAGGCACCAATGACCTGCCCCGCGCCGCGAAGTTCTATGATGCGCTGGCCGCCGAAATGGAAACGCCGCGGATGATGGAGTTTGAAACCTTCATCGCCTGGGGCAAGCCCGGCGGTGCGGCTGGAATCGCCGCAACCAAGCCATTTGACGGCAATACCGCCAGCGTTGGCAACGGCGTGATGGTCGCGCTGGAGGCGAAGGACAACGCACAGGTTGACCGGCTCTACGCCATCGCGCTGGCCAATGGCGGGAGTGATGAAGGCGCGCCGGGGCCGCGCGGCGACGGGTTCTATGCGGCCTATTTCCGCGATCCTGATGGCAACAAGCTTAATGCCTTCGTGATGGGGTGATTGGCTTGCGCCCGGCTGAATGGGCGGGTGAAACTGCGACAATTTGTCACAAAGTCCTTGCATCGCGGCACAATCGAGCGACAGCTTGGACTTAGAACGGCTGACAGGAAGCCACGGGCCATGTCTCCCCCTCCCCACTGGCCGGTGGCTTCTTCCTGTTTCCTGCGACAAGGAGTTCGCACCATGAAGAAGACATTTCTCGGTTTCTCGCTGCTGGCAGTCGGTCTGGCCGGCGCAGCAGTTGCCCAAAGCCCCTCTGCCCGCCCCGATCCAATGGGCGACAAGACCGTGTCCAAGGCTGAGGCTCAGGCCAAGGCAGTCGACATGTTCGTCAAGATGGACGCCAACAAGGACGGCAAGCTCGATACGGCTGACCGCACCGCGCACAAGGCGCAGATGCAAGGCCAGATGTTCGACAAGCTTGACACCAACAAGGATGGCGCGGTCAGCCGTAGCGAATTCACCGCCGCGCGCGAACAGCGCCAGGGCGGCGAAGGCCGCAAGGGTCGGCATGGTGGCCGCGGCGATCATGGCGGCAAAGGCAAGGCCGGTGGTATGATGCTGAAGATGGCCGACGCCAACAAGGACGGCGCGGTCAGCCGCGACGAATTCCTGGCGGCTCACGCCAAGATGTTTGACAGCGCCGATGCCAACAAAGACGGTCAGCTGACTGCTGCCGAACGTCAGGCCCACCACGGCAAGATGCGCGAGCACATGGGCAAGCGCGGCCAGCGTGGCCCGGGTGCTGCGGCTCCGGCACCAGCGCCGACCAACTGAACCTAACCGCAGCCCGTTTCCGATGAACCAGAGCGCCGCAACCCGCCTGCTCCTCGTCGATGACGAAGCTGCCTTGCGCGAACCCCTGGCCGAGTATCTCGCTCGTCAGGGGTTCGTCGTAATCCAAGCTGCCAGCGCGGCGGAGGCCAGAACCAGGCTGCGCGATGATCCCGTCGATCTGGTTCTGCTCGACATCATGATGCCCGGCGAAGACGGGCTTTCGCTGTGCCGCCATCTGGCTGAGAGCAAGGCGATCCCGACGATCCTGTTGACCGCCCGGACCGAGACGACCGACCGAATCGTCGGACTGGAAATCGGCGCCGATGATTATGTCACCAAGCCGTTCGAGCCGCGCGAACTGGTCGCCCGGATCCGCTCGGTCTTGCGCCGCAGCTCCAAATCAGCCTCCGCGACTCCCGACGAGGATGAAGTGCTGGTCTTCGACGGCTGGCGCCTCGATCCGCTCAAGCGCAAGCTGACCGACGCCGAGGGCGCGGTCGTAGCTATTTCTTCGGTCGAGTTCCGGCTGCTGCTGGCCTTTCTGGAGCATCCGCGCCAGGTCCTTCACCGCGACCGTCTGCTCGACATGGTGCAAGGGCGGGAGGCGCATCTGTTTGACCGCGCTGTCGACAATCAGGTTAGCCGCTTGCGCCGCAAGATCGAGGCGGACAGTCGCAATCCCGTGCTGATCCAGACCGTCTGGGGCGGCGGCTATATGCTTGCCGCCGATGTTCGCCGCGAGCCTGTGGCGCGCGCATGATCGCCCGAATCCGGGGCCTGCTGTGGCCGCGCAGCTTACAGGGGCAACTGCTACTGGCTGTGGCGATGGCACTCCTGCTCGCCCAGACGATCAGCGCCGTGCTGCTCTATCGCGCGCAGAACGATCGCCGCGAAGCCGCGCTGATCCACACCGCAACCATCCGCCTGTTTGCCGCCGTACGCGAAGAAGGCGTGATGGAGCTGCCAGAGCGGCGCTTACCTGAGCGACGTGACCGCGGCGAGCGGGCCGAACGACAACTGAAGGTAGAACACAGCGACACGGCACCGATCGCTCCCGGCGAAGCCCGCAACCCCGGTGCCGAAGCCGAACTGCGCGAAATCATGGCAGGTCAGGGCCTGCAACTGGGCCAGGTTATGGTGGTCCAGCGGCCAATCAGCGACGATCCGCGCTTGCTCAAACGACTGCAACGCCGTGCTCAGATGCTCGGCGGACAAGGCCGTGGTTCACCACCACACCTGCTGGTCGCCGCTATCGAACTGCCGCAGGCCAAGCGTTGGCTGACCGTGCGCGTGCCTGCCCCGCGGCCCGATCCGGCGCTGCTGTTCACGTTGATCGGCCAGACATTGCTGCTTTATGCGCTGCTCTTTGGCGCAATCGCGCTGATTGTTGGACGCATCACTCGCCCGCTTGCCGCGCTGACCGGGCGGGTCGAACGTTTTGCTGAGCGCCGCGATACGGCCGGACAACTTGAACCAAAGGGCCCGCAGGATATGCAGCGGCTGATCCTGGCGCACAACGCGATGGAAAACAGCATCGCCGCGCTACTGGATGAAAAGGATGTGATGCTGGGGGCGATCGGCCACGACCTCAAGACCCCACTGGCGGCACTGCGAGTTCGGATCGAGAGCGTCGAAGATGAAACCGAACGCGCTAAAATGGCCGCGACGATTGAGGACATCACGCGCAGCCTGGACGATATCCTGTCCCTCGCGCGGGTAGGCCGACCTACCGATCCTTTGGAACTTACCGAACTGAACGCTTTGGTTGGGCAGGTTGCAGAGGAATTCGAAGACATGGGCGAGCCAGTCAGTTTTGCTCCGGCGGAACGAACTGTTGTCCGGCTCCGCGAAACCTGGCTGCGCCGGGCAGTGCGCAATCTTGTGGTCAACGCGCTGCGCTATGGCAAAGTCGCGCGGATCGCGATTGTCCGCGACCAGGCGCAGGTACTGATCCGAATTGAGGACGACGGGCCCGGCATCGCCGCCGATCAGATCGAGCCGATGATGCAGCCATTCACTCGCGCCGAGCCATCACGCAACAGCGCCACCGGCGGCGCGGGCCTCGGCCTGACGCTCGCCCGCGCGATTGCCGAGCAGCACGGCGGAACGCTTGCCCTCGCCAACCGGCTGGGCGCAGACGGCAAGGTCACGGGACTGACCGCGACCTTGACGCTGCCGCTTACTTGATCTTCTTGAATTCGGCTGACAGCTCGGCCCCGCGCGCTTCTTTCAGGACACCGCACGACCGCACCCGCTCAACCGTGCGTTCCAGATCCAGCGCGCCGGTCTTGCCGGCCAGCTTGGGCCGCAGGAATGCCGCAATCTCGTCTGCCTTCTGAACCGAGCAGTAGCCGCCAACCATGCTGGGCAAGCGCGCGGTAAAGAAAATCCCGCCGCCCGATGCAATGACCTTCTCAAAGTTGGTCTGCAGCCAGGCAAAACCCCAATCCCGGGTATCCCTGGCGCCGATTACGCCGCGGATGAAACCCTGCCGCTCATTGCGGCGCAAACGCGGATCGTCAAATTCGTCCAACAGCCAGCGGGCGATGTCCTCTTTACCGGAAGTAGCGGCCGCTCCCAGTGCAGCGCCCCGCAGCAGCGAATCCTGCGATCCCAATCCTGCGTCGATCAGTTGCTTGACTGCAGCCATGCCGCCCTCGTCCACCAGCACAGCAAAGGCGCTACCGTACCAAGCCGCATCCAGCGCAGCCTTGTCTCCGGCAAGATAGGCCCGGGCCGCCGTGCCCAGCGCCTTGCGCAACTCTGGATCGCGGCCAGTGCCCGCCAGAGTGGCAACGGCCTGGATCCGCAATTGCGATTTTTCCGGATCTTCGCTGGCATAGGCCCCGGCCCTGGGCGTAAAGCCCATCGCCTTGACCTTTGGCGCATAGATCTGACGGATCAAAGCGCGATAGCCCTCCTCACCAGCTTCATCGAGCATCCCGGCGCGATAGAACCAGGCCAAGCTGCCGATCCCGGCCTCGCTGGCGTAACTGTCAGGGTTGGAGGCCAGCTTGACAGCACCCGTCACCAGTTGCGGCGCACTGGCGCGTCCGGCCTGAAAGCTGGCGAACAGCGAATCGTCAAACGCCAGCGCTTCACCGCCGGGAAGCTTGTCAGCCTTGGCGATCAGCGCGTCCCACTCACCGGCGGGCAGTTCGAAGCGGTAATAACCGGTGCCGCCGACATTGGGGACAATCGCACCACGTCCCGGCAATCTGATGCTGCCGCTTTGTTGATCAAGCAGTTGGCACTGCTTCTTGCCAGTCAATCGCCGCGCGCACAGCGGGATGCCCCACTGGATCGCGGGCGCGGTGGAGCCCAGCCGGGTATAGCGGCTTTGCGTTACGCGGTAGCCGCCCTTGCCATCGGGATCGAATGTCACCAGCGGCACGCCCTGTTGATCGGTAAAGCTCTGCATCGCGGGCAGAATGCGCGGATCGCCCGAAGCTTCGGCCATCGCGCCGAAGAAGTCGGCGCTGGTGGCATTGCCATATTTGTGCGCAGCCATATAGCGCCGCACCCCGTCTCGGAACTTGGTATCGCCCATGAAGCCGGCGATCATGGCGACCACATGGCCGCCCTTGCCATAGGTGATCGTGTCAAAGGCTTCGTCGATCTGGGCATTGGTTTCGATCGGTTGGTGGATCGCGCGGCCAGCCACCAGCGCATCGGTGCCCATCGCGCCAAAGCCATCCACCAGCGCGCCGGCCTGAATATTCAGATCGGGGCGCCATTCGTGGCCGATCCGAAAGCCCATCCAGTTGGCAAAGCTTTCATTCAGCCAGATATCGTCCCACCAGGCTGGAGTCACCAGATCGCCGAACCACTGGTGCGCCAGTTCATGGCTGACCACCATGCCGAAGTTTCGCTTCTGGCCGGTGGTGGCCTTGTCATCAAGGATCAGGATGTTGTCGTTGTACAGATCCGCCCCGGCATTCTCCATTGCGCCTGGCAAGATCGGCGTACTGATCTGGTCGAGCTTCGGATAAGGAAACGCCTGTCCGAAATAGCTTTCAAGGTGGCGGACGATGCCTTTGGTGCCTTGCAGCGCGAAGTCCATCTTGTCGGCATTGGGCTTGGTCGTGATGATCCGGATTGGCAGCGGGTGCCCCCGCTGCGGGGTCGGCGCGACGGTACCCTCAACCGCAGAAAACGGACCAACCATGAAGGCCATCAGATAGGTTGGCATTGGCAGCGTGGGCGCAAAGCGGTGGATGTCCATGCCGTTTTCACTGGTGGTGGAAAGCTGCGGCGCATTGCTGATCGCCATCTGGCCGGGCTTGGTCCGCAAGGTCACGCTGAACGGCACCTTGAAGCCGGGCTCATCGAAACCGGGAAATGCAGCGCGCGCATCTATCGACTGGAACTGGGTCCAGCTGTACCAGTCATCGCCTACCTTGACCCGGAACATTCCGGCCGGACTGTTGCTGAACGGGGCATCATAGTCGAACTGCAGCGTCACCGGTCCTGCGGGCAGCGCGCTATCGAATACCAGCCGCGCTACGCCGCTTTCGTCGAGTTCGTAATACCGCGCTGGCAGACGCTTGCCCCCAACCACCGCCACCGCGCTCGCCATCTTCAGATCACGTCCATGCAGATCGATGAAGGTGCTGCTGCGCTTCACTACGATGTCGATCTCAACCTTGCCCGAAAACCGCTCCAGATCCGGGTTAACGGTCAGGTCGATCCGGTAATAGAGCGGTCGCGCTGCATCGGTCAGGCGCCCCGGCGGGACCGGCGCGAGTGCCAGCGCGGCCTTGGTCGCCCCATCGGGATTGGCGACCGTGGCGGGAACGGCAGTGGTCAGGGCAAGGGTGAGGACAGAAGCGGCAAGAAGCAGCGTGCGCATGGATACTCCGGAGCGACCAATTATTGTTGGTCGCAGCCAGACTCCAAATGAGACAATTTTGCAACTGCCCTGCTCGACCAAGCGCCCAGCAGGGCCGACCAGCGTCAGCGCAGCAGACTGCCCAGCAGGCCGCGGGCAAATCGGCCGAATGCTGCGCCGCCCAGCGCAGTGCCGATCGCACCTGCTGCCGCGCTGGCAGCCGAGGCGCCCACGTTGCCGCTTGATTTGCGGCCCGTCAGGCTGCGCGCGACCATGGTTCCGGCCGAAGCCGCCGCTGCGCCGAACGCAGCTTTGCCGGCCTTTTCCCACATCGATGGGGTGGCGCGCGGCTGGGCACGCTGCGCCTCTTCGCCCTGCTCTTCAACGACTTGTGCGGCCTGCGCAGCGTCTTGGGATTTCTGCGAGAGGACTTCGGCGGCGCTTTCGCGGTTGACCGCTGTATCGTATTTGCCGTCAAACGGGCTGATCGACTGGATGATCGCGCGCTCCTTGGGCGTCACTGGCCCCAACCGCGAGCGGGGCGGGGCGATCAATGTACGTTGAACAATCGTCGGCGCGCCTTCTTCATCGAGTGTCGAGACCAGCGCTTCGCCGGTTTTCAGCTCGGTAATCGCGGTTTCAACATCCAGATCGGGGTTAATCCGGAAGGTTTCTGATGCCGCCTTGATCGCCTTCTGATCGCGCGGGGTGAATGCCCGCAACGCGTGCTGAACCCGGTTGCCGAGCTGCCCGGCGATCTTTTCCGGGATATCGATCGGGTTCTGGCTGATGAAATAGACGCCCACGCCCTTTGAACGGATCAGCCGGACAACCTGCTCAACCTTGTCGAACAGCGCTTCGGGCGCGTCTTCAAACAGCAAGTGGGCTTCATCAAAGAAGAACACCAGCTTGGGCTTTTCCGGATCGCCGACTTCGGGCAAGGCCTCAAACAGTTCGGCCAGTAGCCACAGCAGGAAGGTGGCGTAAAGCTTTGGGCTTTGCATCAGCTTGTCGGCGGCGAGCACGTTGATGATGCCCTTGCCGTTTTCATCACAGCGGATCAGGTCGTTGATCTCAAATGCCGGTTCGCCAAAGAAGCGGTCCGCGCCCTGGCTTTCGAAGGCCAGCAATTGCCGCTGGATCGTGCCGACACTGGCCTTCGAGATATTGCCATAGGTCGTGGCCAATTCGCTGGCCTGTTCGGCGCAGGCGATCAGGGTCTGCTGCAGATCGGGCAGATCGAGCAACAACAGGCCCTGATCATCAGCCCACTTGAACGCGATCGACAGCACCCCTTCCTGCGTCTCATTCAGCCCCATCAGACGGCTGAGCAGCAGCGGTCCCATTTCGGAAATGGTGGTGCGGATCGGGTGGCCACTTTCGCCGTAAAGATCCCAGAACACCGCCGGATTGTCGCGGTATTCGAACGGGTCGATCCCCAGTTCCTTGGCCCGGCCTTCGATCTTGTCGGCGTGCTTGAAATCATGGCTGCCTGCCATCGAAATCCCGGCGAGATCACCCTTCACATCGGCCATGAACACCGGCACCCCGGCGGCAGAGAACTGCTCGGCCAGGGTCTGCAGGGTCACGGTCTTGCCGGTGCCGGTCGCGCCCGCGATCAGGCCGTGGCGGTTTGCGCGGCTGAGCTTCAGGGTCTGCCGTTCGCCGTTGGCACCAAGGCCGATAAAGATGTTATCCATGTGCGCTGCTGCTCCGGGTCTGAAATGGGCTTTCGCCCCAGATAGAACGACCCAGCCGCCAGCGCGAGGGGGTTTTTGCGCTGGCATTTTGCAAGCTGCGCAATCCCAAGCTAGAAGCGCCCCAATCATGACCGAACCGTTTATCCTGCTCGACGATGCCCGACCCGCGGGCGCCAGTGCCGCGCGGCTCTATCGTGGGCCCAAAGAGGTGGTTGTGGCTCGCCGCGCTGCGGAGGTTGCACCCGCACTGGAACGGATCGATGCGCTTCGCCAGCAAGGCTTCGATGTGGTTGGCTATCTGGCCTATGAGGCCGGGCTGGCGCTGGAGGAGAAGCTTGCTCCGCTGGCCGATGAACGCAGCGGCGCGATGGGGCCTTTGCTATGGTTCGGCGCGTTTGAAGGCTTTGAACCGATTGCCGCCGAGGACGTACCCGCCTGGCTGGCGGCCGAGGCCCAGCCCGGGATCGCCCAGATCGGCCCGCTAGAGCCGCAGCTGTCTGCTGGAGGTTATGGCGCTGCATTTGCCGCGCTGCAGGATGCCATCGCGTCGGGCGATATCTATCAGGCCAATCTGACTTTCCCGCTGGCGGGGTCGTTCCGGGGCGATCCGCTCGCGCTTTATGCCGCGCTGCGTCCAGCGGCGGGGGCAGGCTATGGCGGCGTGGTATTCGATGGCACCCACTGGCTGCTGTCCTGCTCACCCGAACTGTTCTTTGCCGAACGCGATGGTGCGGCCATGGTCAAACCGATGAAGGGTACCCGTCCGCGCGGGCGAAGTGAGGCCGAAGACGCGGCGCTGGCGGCGGAACTCACGATGTCCGAAAAGGATCGCGCCGAGAACCTGATGATCGTCGATCTGCTGCGCAATGACCTTAGCCGGGTCGCCGAACCGGGCAGCGTCCGGGTCGAAAAGCCCTTTGCGATAGAGAGCTATCCCACGCTCCATACCATGACCACAACGGTCCGGGCGCGGCTGCGGCCGGGCAATGGCGCGGTTGATATGGTACGCGCGCTGTTCCCGTGCGGTTCGATCACCGGCGCGCCCAAGATCCGCGCGATGGAATTGATCGATGAGGTGGAGCGCGATGCACGCGGCCCCTATTGCGGGGCGATCGGCCGGATCGACGCTGCTGGCGACGCTGCGTTCAACGTGGCAATCCGCACGTTGCGGCTGACGCCTGGCGAGAACGGACGTGGCCGCGCGGTGCTGGGTGTCGGCTCGGCCATCGTCGCTGATAGTGAACCGATGGATGAATGGCGCGAATGCTTGATCAAGGGCGGGTTTGTGCGGCTGCGCGCCGGCGGGGCCGATCTGATAGAGACCATGCGCTTTACCCCTGATGAGGGTGCCCCGCTGCTCGAATTGCATCTGGAGCGGATCAAGGCCAGCGCGACGGAACTGAATTATGCCTTTGATCGCCACGCGGTTCGAAATGCAATTCAGGCGCTGTGTTTTGAAGCCGATGCGCCCGCCCGGCTGCGATTGGCGGCGGCCCGAAGCGGGGCCTACTCGCTCGAACTGGGCCCGCTGCCCGAAACACTGGACCGACCGCTGCGCTGCGCGGTCTTGCCACTGCCAGTTGATCC
>JAGNTK010000107.1 GCA_017987575.1 Novosphingobium sp.
CATCAGACATAAACCTACCCCCTTACCCGGCCTTGACGACGCCACAGCGCGCGGCACGGATGCCCTTGCACTTGGCGCGCGCCGTCGCGCTGGATTGAAACTGTCCGAATTGGATGCCGTGAGAGCGTCCGTTTTGGACAAAGCGCGGCGTCACGCTCGCCCACGAAGGGCGAAGGCGCGCCGTCGCGCGCCAATAGGCGCGTGCTGCGCTTTCGGAGGAGAAGCCCGTCAGGCTGACAGACCACGTTCCGGCCTCTGTTCCATTGCCGCCGAAGCCGGGTTGCGTGCTGGCGACGGGCGACGGAACGGGAGGAGGTGCGGCAGGCGCTACGGGCCGGTTCGCCCGTTCGATCAGCTCCGGCGTTGCGCCGGTCAGATCGAGCGCCCACCCGGCAGACGGGTAGATACCCTTTTCATCCACGCCATAGATGCGGGAGAAAGTTTGCGCGCCGACCCGCAGCGTCACGCGGTAGGAATCGGCAATTGGCTGATCGACGTAATAGCGCAACGGCGTGGCCGCAGGATCGGGCTTCACGCCCTTGCCCGCCTCAATCACCGCATAGCCTGCTTGGCGCATCGAGGAGCGCAAGCCGTCACCATAGGCCCCGCCCCCGGTAGTCGGGATCAGCACCCGGCTAATCGCAGGCGGGTAGAGTTTCACCAGCTCCGCCACGGAATCGTCAACGAGGGCTTGGGCCTGATCGGGAGGAGCCGGAACGGCGAAGCTGTCCCGGTGCGAAACGCCCGCGCAGCTCGTAAGCAGGAAAGCCACTGATACAAAAATCGCACCGCGCACGATCAGCCCCCCCTTGTGATGGTGACGCGCTCTTGGCGCTTGCCGACACCGGAGATGAGGACCGCTTGGTCAAAAATCTGATCGACAATGTAGCGGCCATCTTGGAGCCGGTAATTGACGATGGAGGTATCAGCCGCCTTGGAGACGCTGCCCCCGGCCCGGACGATCAGCAGCGATGGCGCTTCCGTCTGCTCCATCGCGTGCGGCATTTCGATGATGGTTTTGACGCCATCATTGTAAACCCGGACGGGCTTCCAGCGTGCGCGGCCGTCAACGCTATAGTGGAAATCGAGATTGGAGAGATATTCGCTCCCTCCCCTGCCCGTCCCGCGCGCGCCATCGGGCACCGCCATCGTGTTTTCGGCGCGCGCCGTGTCCGATCGAGCGCGGAAAGCGGCCCATTTGGCTTGCGCTTCATCGGGATAGGTGAACGCCACCCGCGACATGAATTGCGTCCGGTGCGACACCAACCGGATATGGTAGGTGCGGCGATCGGTCGTCACGATCAGCGTTGTATTCAAGTTCGCATCGAGCGGCTTGATGATAAGATGCTGGGTTTCGTTCGGCCCGGAATTGGAAACGGCCGGTTCGATCAGCCAGCGGGCGCTATCGCCCACGTTGACCGAATTGATGTTCTCGCCCGGCTGCAACTGCACATCGCAGATTTGCAGCACAGCACAGACCACGGAGGGTTCGGAGGTGCCGAAGGCGAACAATACCGCGCCTTCGGTGCCCGGCACCGGCTTGATGCCTTCGGCGCTTTCCGCCTGCCAGCGCCGCGCGATCGACAGACCCTCGCGCTGGGTGCGCGTCAGGTTCGGATTGCGCGGGCTGATATAGGCATTGGGATCTACTTGCGCCCCTCCCCCGGCAGGCATGGGCGCGTTCGCGGGCGGCATGTCGTCGGGAAGCGGCGGGCCGTCCTGCGCGGACGCGATCGAAGGCAGCGCCGCGAGGGCGGCGGCGAAATAGGCGATCTTCTTCATGTTGATTGTCCCTCCCATCAGAGTGTGCGCGACCAAGAGAAATCTTGGACGAACACGCCCAAGGGGTTTTGCTTAATTTGTTCCTCCGTGGTGGCCGAGCTGGGCGGCGCAACGCGGATCGTGACGAGCGCGCGCATTTTCGCCGGAGGCTGGATAGGCTGGCCTTGCCGATCGCGCTCCGTCTCGGTCCAATCGACCTGCCAAGAGGTCTTGGTTTGCTGAATTACCGAGGCGATTTCGACCGACACGGTTTCCCGCGCCGCGCGGGCGAAAGGCGTATTGTCGGGATTGCCGTTGAGATAGTCGGTCATCTTTGCCAACGCCGGATCGTTCGGCGCGAGCATCCCATAGACCCGGAAAATGGCTTGCTTTTGGAGTTCAACGTCAGCCGTCACCATGCGGGCCGACTGGATGAAGGAGCCGACTTGCGCTTGCACCACGCGCGCATCGACCGGCGAAGCCACATCGGCCCGCTGGGTCGCTATCGCGTCCCCCAGCGAGTCCACGCGGACCACGTAAGGGATGAATTTCGACTGACTGCCAATCGCTATGATGCCGCCGACAGCGGCGAGGACGATCAGCATCGAAAGGATTGCCATAGTCTGCCACAAGCGCCGCGAGGCAGCGATGCCGCCCACATGCTCATTCCATTGCCGCCGCGCGTTCAGGTAGGGGTTGGGATCAACCGGGGCGCTTTCCGCAGCTCGCCGCCCCCGCAGCTTGTCAAACAGACTCATGCAGCTTCTCCGAGGTATAGGGGGCCGCCGCCGCGCGGCCGATATTGATGGTGGATTCGACGCCACGGATGGCCAGCCACTCGTTGACCCATGCCGGGCCATAGGCCGCTTCAAGGGCCTTAATGGTGGCGATGGATTCCTTGTCGGTCGCGCCGACGAAGGACAGGGCCACGGGGCCTAGCGCCAGCTCAAAGAGCCGCCGCCCCTGTTCCGAGAGATAGTAATATTGGCGCTTGGGGATGGCCGTCGCCAAGATTTCAATCTGGCGTGTATTGAGGCCCATGCGTCTGTAGAGTTGGGCGGTATCGTCATCGCGCGCATAGACGTTCGGCAGGAAAATCTTGGTCGCGGTGGACTCCACGATAACGTCAAGGATGCCCGAATTTGCGGCGTCAGACAGGCTTTGCGTTGCCATGAGAACAAGGCAGTTGGACTTGCGCAGCACCCGGAGCCATTCGCGGATTTTGGCCCGGAAGGCGGGATGCCCCAGCATAATCCATGCTTCATCAAGGATGATCGCGGCAGGCTGGCCCTTCAAAGATCGCTCGATACGCCGGAAAAGATAGAGGAGGACCGGCAGCGCGTATTTTTCACCGAGGTTCATCAGCTCCTCGACTTCAAACACGGTAAATTCCGACAGGCTCAGGCCGTCATGTTCCGCATCGAGAAGATGGCCCATAGAGCCGTCCACCGTGTAGGTGCGGATCGCCTCGCGCACCGTTTCATCCTGAATCGTGACCACAAATTCAGAGAGGGTTTTGCCCCCGCTGGCGTGCATGTTGACGATGGCGTTGCCGATTTCGTTGCGTTGCGCGGGCGTGGTCGCCACGCCGTTGAGGGCTAGGATTGTGTCGATCCAATCCATTGCCCATGCGCGATCGGACTTGGTTTCGAGGAATTGGAGCGGGCAGAAGGCGAGCTTTTCGTCATCCCCGGCGACAGTGAAATGCGCCCCGCCCACCGCCTTCGCCAGCGGGTAGAGCGACAGGCCCTTGTCGAACGCGAAAATGGACATGCCGGGATAGCGGCGGAGCTGGGCGGCGAGCAGGCCGAGCAGCGTTGACTTGCCTGCGCCCGTGGGGCCGAAGATGAAGCTATGCCCCACGTCGCGGACGTGGAGATTGAGCCGGAACGGCGTGGAGCCGTTGGTGACGCCAGACATGAGCGGGGGCGAGCTGGGCGGATACATCGGGCACGGCGCATGATCGAGGCCGGTCCATATCGAGCTGGTCGGCATCAGGTCGGCTAGGTTCATGGTGTTGATGATCGGGCGGCGGACGTTTTCGACGCCATGCCCCGGCAGCGTGCCCAAGAACGCCTCTAGGTTGTTCACCGTCTCGATACGGGCCGCGAAACCGAGTGCGTTGATAGCCTTTTCAAGCTGGCGCGCGGCCTGTTCTACCTTATCGCGGCTTTCGTCCGTCAGGACGACGACGCCGGTATAGTATCCTTGTGCGATAAGGCCGGAGTTGACTTCCTCCAGCGCATTATCGGCATCGGCCACCATCGAAAGGGCGTCCTGATCTATCTTGCCGCTGTTGGTCTGGAAAACCTGATCGAAGAAGCCGCGAACCTTTTGCCGCCACTTTTTGCGGAAATCCTCAAGGTGTTTCACAGCTTCATGGAGGTCCATAAATATGAACCGCGTGGACCAGCGATATTCAATCGGCAGCTCGCCCAGCGCCGAGAGGATGCCCGGCGTCGATTCCATCGGGAAACCTTCGATCGCTACCGTCTGGACGAACTTGTTGCCGATGCGCGGGATTACGCCCGTCCACATTTCGACACCGCCGATGATGGAATCGAGATACATCGGGTTCGAGGGCAGCACGACCGGCTGATTTTTGCCGGTGACGCAGAATTGCAGCCACCGCAAAAAGTCGTCGTGCGTCACGGTCGAGCCGTCCTCATTTTCGACCTTGTGAGCGCGAAGGCGGGTCAGCTTCACGGCCGAGGACAGACGGCTTTCAAATGTGGTGATTTCGCGCTTGAAGCGTTCAACCAGGTCGGCCGTGCGTTGCTTGTTGTTCGGCCGCTCCCGATCGTCGTCAAACATCAGCTCGACAAACTTTTGCTCCGCTATGACCGGAGGGAAATAGGTCGCGGTAATGACGAAATAGCCCTCATACATGGTGCCGAGGGACTGGAATAATTCGCGCCTTTCCTGATCTATGGCGTCCGTCACCGGGTCAGGAAAATGCGACAGACCCGCAGCCGAGTAGGCGGCAGCAGGGCGGCGCGGCGCGTCAACGTGGATCATCCAGCCATTGCCCAGCCCGGCGAGAGCTTGGTTGATCCGAAAGCTGACCATATCGCGCTGGCGGTCGGTGGAGCTGGCGTTATCGTCGCCCTCATAAATCCACGCGGCCATGAACGAGCCGTTCTTGCCGACGATTACGCCATCATCGACCATCGCCCCATAGTTGAGCAGATCGGCAAGCCCTTCATCCTTGGAGCGATACCGGGCCAGCTTGCGTTCGGCCGCGTTGGCGAAGGACGCAAAGGCGAGGACCGCGAGCAGGGCCGCCCCGAAGATCGCTATGACGACAGCGATTGTCTGGATCATTTTTTCTTCCCCGGTTGCCGGTAGCGGCGGAATTGCAGGCGGCCGTTCTTGCGGAAGGGCGTGGAGTGAGCCGGGTAGTAGGGGCGATAGGTGCGGTGCCGCATGTAAACGAACCGCATCAGCGGGTCCGATTTCGCCATGAGACGACAGGCCCACACGCCTGCAAACCAGATCAGCAGGCCAGCGGCCCACGCCTTCAAGGAATTGATGGCCGGAACGATCAGCGCCATCGACGCTAGGCCCGTGAGCATGACCAGCTCGCGGTCCCCACCCAAAAACAGATTGTTGCGGACGCCAGAGCGGCGAATAGGCACTGATCGCAGAGCCATGTTGACCGGCCCTCCCCTTTAGCCTGCCAGCGCGGGCGAAGCGGTGCCGGTAATCACCGCACCGCCGCCCGTGATGGAGGACAGGACCGAGTTAGCGCCGACGAGCATCGAGGCGACGAGGACGATCAGCAACAGCGTTCGCACAAAGCCGTTGAGATCGCCGCCGAAGATCAGGACACCACCGGCAACGACGATGCCGACGAGGGCGAAGGTATAACCGACGGTGCCGGTCATCGACTGGCGCACCTTGGTCAGATAGGATTCGTAAGGCAGGCCGCCCGTGGTATCCGAGGCCCAAGCCGCGTGAGGCCAGAGCAGGAGCATGACGAGCGCCAGCCCCAGCATACCCCATATGAGCGCCTTACGGCGGGCGGCGGCGTCATTCCAAAACAACGTCATATGTCATGCTCCTTCACAGTTTGCGCAAAATGTATTTCCCATCCACGAAGCCCCCGACTTCCAGCAGGCTTTCAATGCGGCGACCCTCTGGCGTGCGCGCGATGTGGACGATCAAATGCACCGCATCACCAATCAGCGGCTCAATCGGCCGTGGTGAATCGGGGTGCATACTGATGAGCATTTGGAGCCTGCTAAGGCCCGCTTCGGCGTTGTTGGCGTGCAGCGTGGCCGCCCCGCCCTCGTGGCCGGTGTTCCACGCCATGAGCAGGTCAAGGGCTTCCGGGCCGCGCACCTCGCCCACAAGGATACGATCGGGCCGCATCCGCAGCGTGGTTTTGAGCAGCGCCGTCATGGTGATTTGCGGGGACGTGTGGAACTGGACGTAGTTTTCAGCGGCGCATTGAATCTCGCCCGTATCTTCAATGATTACGAGCCGTTCGGTAGGGTCCGCGTCCACCATCCCGTTGATAATGGCATTCACTAGCGTTGTTTTGCCGCTGCCGGTTCCGCCAATCCCCAGCATGTTGCGGTGCGCGCCGATTGTCTCATGGATGAGGCGGCATTG
>JAGNTK010000108.1 GCA_017987575.1 Novosphingobium sp.
ACCACTTTCCGCAAGCAGATCCAGCGCCGCTATCCCGATCTCGACTGGAAGGGTGTGCACCATGCAGGGAACAGCTCGGGCGTGGTCGATGGCGCGGGTGCCGTGCTGATCACCAGCAAGGACTATGCTGACAAGCACGGCCTTAAGCCGCGCGGGAAGATCGTCGCCTATGTCAATTGCGGCGATGACCCCACGTTGATGCTCAACGCCCCGGTTCCGGCCGCAAAGAAGGTGCTGGCGAAAGCCGGGCTGAAGGTTGAGGATATCGACGTGTTCGAAATCAACGAGGCTTTCGCGGTGGTCGCTGAAAAGTTCATCCGCGATCTCGATCTCGATCGAACCAAGGTTAACCCCAACGGCGGCGCGATGGCGCTGGGCCACCCGATCGGCGCGACCGGCTCGATGTTGATCGGCACCGCGCTCGACGAGCTGGAGCGGATTGGCGGCAAGTACGGCCTGATCACGATGTGCGCCGCAGGCGGCATGGCCCCGGCGATAATTATCGAGCGCATTGACGGCTGATTCTGCGACCCGTCAGCCGATTTTGCGCTTTTCGCCCCGGCCGTAGCTGATACGGTCGGGGCGATTGATATGAGGGGATGAGGATGACCGAGCTACTCAACCGGATCGCCGGTATCGTCGGCCCGCAAGGGCTGCTGACCGGGGCTGACGTATCGGGCCGCGCGGCGGACTTCATGGGGCTGACCACCTGTCTGGCCAAGGCGATTGTGCGGCCTGCCAGCACAGCGGAACTCTCTGCGGTGATGAAGCTGTGCCATGCGGCGGGTCAGGTGGTGGTGCCTGCGGGCGGCAATACCGGGCTGGTGCACGGCAACGTCTGCCAGCCTGACGACATCCAGATTTCGCTTGAGCGGATGCGGGGGATCGAGGCGATCGACCCGGTTGGCCGGACCATGATCGTCGGCGCAGGCTGTCCGGTGCAGGCGGCGCAAGAGGCTGCGGCGGTGCAGGGTCTTAAATTCGCGGTCGATTGGGGCGCGCGCGGATCGGCCACGATCGGCGGCGGGATCGCGACCAATGCCGGGGGCAATTCGGTGGTCCGTTACGGCATGATGCGCGACAACGTGCTGGGGCTGGAAGCGGTGCTGGCCGATGGCACGGTCATTTCGTCGATGAACGTCCTGCTCAAAAACAACGCCGCCTATGATCTGAAACAGCTGTTCATCGGCAGCGAAGGCACGCTGGGGATCGTCACGCGTGCGGTGCTGAAACTGCACGCCGCGCCGCTTTCAACCAATACCGCACTGCTGGCGCTGGAGAGCTTTGAGGCGGTGCAGCGGTTGTTCGTTCAGGCGGGCCGGCGGCTCGGCGGAATGCTGACTTCGTTCGAAGTTATGTGGGCGAGCTTTTATGAGCCGATCGCGATCGCATCGGGCCGCCACAACCCCCCGCTGCCCGGCGGCCATGCCTGTTATGTGATTATTGAAGCCAGCGGGACCGATCCCGAGCGCGATGGTGACCTATTCGAAGCCGTGCTGGGTGAGCTGCTTGAGCAGGGCATTGCCGCCGATGCGGTGGTCGCCGCCAGCCAGACCCAGGCCGCCCAGATCTGGGCAATCCGCGACGATATCGAGGCGCTGTTTGGCTACGCCATGCCATCGGTGACCTTCGATATCAGTCTGCCGATCGTGACGATGGATAGCTATGTCCGCGAGCTGGAGGTGAGCGCACGCGCCGCCTTGGGCGAGACGACCAAACTGATTGTGTTCGGCCATATCGGCGATGGCAATCTGCACATTTTGCTGGGCGCACAGCCGTTTACGGCCGAGACCAAACACCGGATCGAGGAGCTGGTCTATTCCGGCTTGCCTCCACACGGCGGCTCGATCAGCGCTGAGCACGGCATCGGCCTCGAAAAGCGGGACTGGCTGCACATCACCCGATCGGCTGAGGAAGTGGCGCTGATGCGCACGATCAAGGCCGCGCTGGACCCGAAGAACCTGCTCAACCCCGGCAAAGTGTTATGTTGATTCTAACACCCCCCTTTCCGTTCGTGTCGAGCGAAGTCGAGACACCGATGCACGGCATCTCGACTTCGCTCGATGCGAACGGAAGTAGAGTGAAATCCAAAAAGGTAGTTCCATCATGAGCGCGATGATTTGCGAAATTTCCGACCACATTGCCACCATCACGCTCAACCGGCCCGAGCGGATGAACACCATTTCATCGGCCATGCTGGATGAACTGACCCGGACTTTCGTGGAGGTGAACCAGAACCCCGATGTGCGGGTGGTGATCCTGACCGGCACCGGCCGCGCGTTCTGCGCCGGGCTCGATCTGAACGAGGCGTCTAGCGGGCAGGGCATCGGCGGAGCGGACCGCCGCCCGCCCGAAACGATCGACCTGCGCAACACCCCGCCGACCGTGCTGTTCGCGATGGACAAGCCGGTGATCTGCGCGCTCAACGGCTCGGCAGCGGGTTACGGAATGGACCTCGCGCTGGGCTGCGATATCCGGATCATGGCCGACAATGCCAAGCTCGCCGCCGCCTTTGTGAAACGCGGGGTAGTGCCCGAAAGCGGTGGCACGTGGTTCCTGCCGCGGATGCTCGGCTGGGCCAAGGCGGCGGAGATTATCTTTACCGGACGCACATTGAGTGCCGCTGATTGCCTCACCGAACGGCTGGTCAATCAGGTGGTCCCGGCGGACGAAGTTGCGGGGGTGGCCCGCGCCATGGCGCTGGAAATCGCCGCCAATGCCCCGATGGCGGTGCGGGCCAGCAAGCGCCTGATGCGGATAGGATTGGACGAGACGTTCGAGACGCACGTCCAGCACGTTTACCTGCAACTGTTGCCCTTGTTCGCTAGCGACGATTTCAAGGAGGGGGTTACTTCGTTTCTGGAGAAGCGTCCGGCGGTGTTTGGGGGGCGGTAGGGGCCCCTCCTTCAGCGCCTCGCGCTGCCACCTCCCCATTGCCTGCGGCCACAGGGAGACTTCAGACTCTCCCTGTCGGCGGAGCCGATGGGGAGGTGGCAGCCCGAAGGGCTGACGGAGGGGCCAGCTAGCTCTCGCCTCCGCACAAACGCACGATGGCTTCCGCAACCTCGGGAGGTGACCGCAAAACATCCTTTGCCGCGATCCGCACCACGCGGTACCCTTGGGCTTCGAGCCATGCGACCTTGCGCTCATCACGTTCGGGCCGGTCGCCCATGTCGTGCGCAATTCCGTCGATTTCGAAACAAGTCTTGGCCGCCGGGCAATAAATATCGACCACGAATGGACCAGCGGGATGTTGCTGGCGGAACTTGAGGTCCGATTGCCGCAGTTCCCGCCACAGCAGAGCTTCGGGTAGGCTGCGGTCCTTGCGGAGTTTGCGGGCTTTCAGGACGTTAGCCCGTGTCGTCTGTCGTGCCATGGCCCCTCCGTCAGCCCTGCGGGCTGCCACCTCCCCATGGCCTGCGGCCACAGGGAGGGTCTTTATCCCAGCAACACCCCGCGCCCCACATCGCGCGCGTTGATTGCCCCGCTCAGCCCCAGCGCCGTCCGCATATCCTGCTTCATCAGGCCCAGATACCGCGTCAGCCCGGCTTCTCCGCCTGCCGCCATGGCCAGTGCCCAGGGCCGCCCGATCAGCGCGGCTTTGGCCCCCAGTGCAAGCGCGCGGACCAGATCCTGACCGCTGCGGATGCCGCCATCGACCAGCACCGTGGTCTGATCGCCCACCGCATCGGCGATATGCGGCAGCATCGACGCGGTTGAGGCCACGCCGTCCAATTGCCGCCCGCCGTGGTTGCTGACGATCATCCCGTCCGCGCCGATGCCCACCGCCGCCTTGGCGTCCTCGACATCGAGGATGCCCTTCAGCACCAGATTGCCCTTCCACACCCCGCGCAGCCATTCGATGTCTTTCCAGGTCACCGAAGGATCGAACTGCCCGGCCATCCACTGCATGAAATTGGCGATATTTCCCGATCCGGTCCCGGCGACGTACTTTGCCACCGTGCCAAGCCCATGCGGACGCCCGCGCAGCCCGACATCGAGCACCCAGCTGGGGTGCAGGGCATAGTCAATCGGCCCCGCGCGCAGTTTTCCCCAGGGGCCAAGCCCGCCGGCCATCCCGTTGCGGATGTCGCGATAGCGGGTGCCGAGCACGGCAAGATCGATCGTGAAGGCGAGGGTGCGAACCCCCTGCGCCCAGGCGCGGTCCAGAATGTCGGTCACCACGCCGCGGTCCTTCAGCATATAGAGCTGGAACCAGAAGGGCTTGTCCGAAACTGCGCCGACTTCCTCCGGCGAGCAAACGCCGACCGTGGTCAGGCAGAACGGGATTCCCGCTGCGTCGGCTGCGCGCTTGGCCTGAACCTCACCGCGCCGTGCGGTCATCCCGCCCATGCCGACCGGCGCAAGGATTAGCGGCAGCGCCAGCTTCTCACCGAACAGCTCGACCGAACAGTCCATTTTCGAAGCATCGCGCAGCACCTTTTGGGTCAGCTGGATCGCTTCCCAGTCGGCGGTGTTGCGCCGCAAGGTGACCTCGGCCCCGGAGCCGCCGTCGATATAGTCGAACAGGAAACGCGGCAGTCGGCTTTCCGCCGCGCGGCGGAAATCGGCGTAGCTGGCGGGCAGCAGGTTGAGGCTTTCTCCCATCAGAGCAGCGCCTCAATGAGCCTAGGCCCCTTGGCCGCGAGCGCATCGGCCAGTGCCTCACGGAAGCCCTCCGCCGTATCAACCCGCACCGCTGGAACGCCCATGCCTTCTGAAATCTGGCTCCAGTTGATCGCCGGGTTTTTCAGATCGAGCATCGACAGCGCCTTGGGGCCGGGGTTCTGCACGCCAACCCGCATCAGTTCGATATTGAGGATCGCGTAGGAGCCGTTGTTGAGGATGATCGTGGTCACGTCGAGCTGTTCGCGCGCCATCGTCCACAGCGCCTGATTGGTATACATCGCGCCGCCATCGCCGTGGATCGCGACCACCTTGCGATCCGGGCAAGCCACTGCCGCGCCAACTGCAAGCGGCAGACCTTGACCGATCGAACCGCCGGTCAGCTGCAACCAATCGTGCGGCTTGGCGCCCGCGCACATCAGCATCGCAGCGCCGCCTTGGGTTGCGCCTTCGTCCGAAACGATGGCGTTTTCCGGGAGCAGTTCGGCAAGGATCGCGCCGAGGTTGGCGCTGTTGAGCTTGCCCGGTTCGGCGGGAAAGCTGGTCGGCGCCTGAACCAGCGCAGGCTCTGCCGGAGCCTCCAGCGCATCGGCCAGCGCGGTCAGTGCGGCCAGCGAATCCTCGCGCATCGAGGCGAGCCGGACCAGTTCCGCTCCCGGCGGGGAGAGCCAGCTGGGCTTGCCCGGATAGGCGAAGAACGAGACCGGCGGTTCTGCCCCGCAGAACACCATCGTTGTGAAGTCTTTGACGTAAGCCTCTGCTTGCTCACCGAAATAGGGCAGCTTCTCCACCGCAACCCGGCCAGCGCCGCGTTGGTGGCGGGCGGCGAACGTTTCCGCGATCAGCCGTGCGCCGGTGGCGGCGGCGATCCGTCCCGCTTGGTGTAACGCGTCGGCGCGCAGTGCGCGTCCGCCGAGAAACAGGCACTTGGGTCCTTCGCCGGATTTCAGCGCGGCCGCCGCAGCGGCAACTGCTTCGGGGGGTGCCTTGGGCGCAGCGGCCACCGCTGGTGGGGCTACCGCAGCTGAACCTTCGGTCCAGGCATGGTCGGCCGGAACCACCACGGTCGCGACCTTGCCCGGATAGCTTTGCGCCACGGCAAAGGCCTCGGCCCCAGCCTGCGCGAGATCGCGCTCGCTGCGCGATATGCGGACCCAGTCCGACATCGGCTGGGCCACGCCTTCGGTGTCGGAGGTCAGCGGGGCGTTGAAATGTTTGTGATAGGTGGCGTGTTCACCCACCATGTTGATCACCGGGCTGCCGGCCTTGCGCGCGTTGTGCAGGTTGGCAAGGCCATTGCCGAGTCCGGGGCCGAGGTGCAGCAGGGTCACCGCGGGCTTGTCCGCCATCCGGCCATAACCATCGGCGGCACCGGTTACCACGCCTTCGAACAGGCCGAGGATCGCGCGCATCCCGTGCTGGCGATCGACCGCAGCGACCAGCTGCATTTCCGACGTGCCGGGATTGGCAAAGCAGACCTCCACGCCACTTGCGTATAGGGTTTCGATAAATGCCTCTGCACCGTTCATATCAGACAGTCCTCCCTTGCGACTGACGGTAGCGCCGC
>JAGNTK010000109.1 GCA_017987575.1 Novosphingobium sp.
CGAACGGCGCGAGGAGGTGATCCAGCATATTTACGAGAAGTATGGCCGGCACCACGCCGGGCTGTGCGCCACTGTGATCCACTACCGCCCACGGATGGCGATCCGCGAGGTGGGAAAGGTCATGGGGCTGAGCGAAGACGTGACTTCGGCGCTCGCGAAAACGGTCTGGGGTGGGCACGGCCGCTCGATCAAGGAAGCCCATGTTGAGCGTGAGACGGGGATGGATCTTTCCGATCCGCACCTGCGCCGGGTACTGGCCTTGACCGAACAATTGATCGGCATGCCTCGCCATCTATCCCAGCATGTCGGCGGATTCATCCTGACCCAGGGCCCGCTGACCGAAACCGTGCCGATCGGTAATGGCGCGATGCCCGATCGCAGTTTCATCGAGTGGGACAAGGACGACATCGACGCGCTCGGCATCCTCAAGGTCGATGTGCTGGCGCTGGGGATGCTCACCTGCATCCGCAAATGTCTTGATCTGTTGGGCGTGCACCATGGCCGCGAGCTGACTCTTGCCGCAGTTCCGCGCGAAGATCCCGCGGTTTACGACATGTTGTGCAAGGGCGATTCGATCGGTGTTTTTCAGGTCGAAAGCCGCGCCCAGATGAACATGCTGCCGCGCCTGCGCCCGCGCTGTTTTTATGATCTTGTGATCGAGGTCGCGATTGTTCGGCCCGGACCGATTCAGGGCGATATGGTTCACCCGTTTCTCAAACGGCGACGCGGGGCAGAGAAGGTTGAAATTCCCGCGCCCGGTCCCGCGCATGGCCCGCCGGACGAATTGACCAGCATCATCGGGCGCACCCTGGGCGTGCCGATCTTTCAAGAACAGGCGATGAAAATCGCGCTCGACGCGGCAAAGTTTTCCAGTCTGGAGGCCAACCGGTTGCGCAAGGCCATGGCAACCTTCCGCAGCCGCGGGATGGTGCATGAACTGGAAGATCTGATGGTCGGGCGGATGATCGCGCGCGGTTATGATCCGGATTTTGCCACGCGCTGTTTCAACCAGATCAAGGGCTTTGGCGAATACGGCTTTCCCGAAAGCCACGCCGCCAGCTTTGCGCTGCTGGTCTATGTCTCGTCTTGGCTGAAATGCCATTACCCGGCGGCCTTCGCCTGCGGCCTGCTCAATTCGCAGCCGATGGGGTTTTATGCCCCGGCGCAGATTGTCCGTGATGCCAGGGAGCATGGGGTGGCGGTGCTGCCAGTGGATGTGAATTTCAGCGGCTGGGACAACACTCTGGAAATGCAGGGCGCACATAACGCACTCCGCCTCGGCTTGCGTCAGGTCGATGGTTTTCCCGAGGCCGCCGCCGCCCGAATTGTCGCGGCGCGCGCGGCGGGGCCATTCCGCGATGTCCGCGAGCTGAAGGAGCGGGCCGGACTGAGCCCCGCCTTGATCGAACGCCTGGCCAGTGCCGACTGTTTGGGTTCGCTCGGCCTGACCCGGCGGCAAGCTTTGTGGGATGCACGCAGTCTGATCGCCGCGCCCGATCTGCCGTTGTTTGCTGCCGCTGCAGCGCGTGATGAGGGGGCGGAGCGCGCTGCCACGCGGCTACCGGTAATGCCGCTGAGCGAAGAGGTGGTCGCCGATTACCAGACCCAGCGGCTCAGCCTGAAGGCCCACCCGCTCGCCTTTCTGCGTGCCAGTCTGGGTGAGCGTGGGTTTATCCGGGCCTCTGAGCTCAGGGAGCGAAAATACCGTTCCGCCGTGCAGGTTGCGGGCGTGGTGCTGATCCGCCAGCGCCCCGGCAGCGCCAAGGGGGTTTGCTTCATCACTCTGGAGGACGAAACGGGTGTGGTGAACCTCGTCATCTGGCCCGATTTGATGGAAAAGCAGCGTAAGGTGATCATGGCTGCGCGGCTGATCGAGGTGAAGGGCCGGGTGGAATACGATGACGAGGTGATCCACGTGATCGCTACCCACCTAACCGACGCCACAGCGGCGCTCCACGCACTGTCCGACGATCTGCTCCCGCCAACACTCGACCGCGCCGACGAAGTCCGCCGCCCGGTCCAGGGCAGCCGCGGTGGGCATCCGCGCGATGTGCGAGTGATCCCGAAATCACGGGATTTTCATTGAATCTCAGACGGCTTCGAGTGAATATCCCGCCGAACGCACCGTCCGCACCGGGTCAGGCGCGCCTTCGATCTCGATCCCCTTGCGCAGGCGGCGGATGTGGACATCGACCGTGCGCAGTTCGATTTCGCTCTCATTGCCCCAGACTGCATCGAGCAATTGCCCGCGGCTGAATACCCGGCCTGGGTGCTCCATAAAGAACTTGAGCAAACGGAACTCGGTCGGCCCGAGGCTGACCACCAGGCCACGCCGGGTGACTTTGTGGGCAGTGGCGTCGAGCGCGAGATCGCCGACATTCAGGGTCTCACCGGCCAAGGCAGGCCGAATCCGCCGCATGATCGCATTGACCCGGGCAATCAGCTCGCGCGGGCTGAACGGTTTGGTGACGAAATCGTCGGCCCCGGTTTCCAGCCCGCGGATCTTGTCATCCTCGGCCCCACGTGCGGTCAGCATGATGATCGGAACATGAGCGGTTTCCTTGGCCCGGCGCAGGCGGCGGCAAACCTCGATCCCGCTGGTCCCCTCAATCATCCAGTCGAGCACGACCAGATCGGGCGCCTCTTCCTGCGCCAGCAACAGGGCTTCATCGCCGTCGGGCGTAACCGTCACCGCGTAACCTTCGCCCTTGAAGCGAAACTCCAGCAGTTCGGCGAGCGCAGGATCATCTTCGACCAGCAGCAACCGGGGGGCGTTCATGGCCTCAGGCCTTCTCTTCCTTGTCGGTCAAGTATGACCCGGTGGCGGCGTAATAGACCATTTCGGCGACGTTGGTCGCGTGATCGCCGATCCGTTCTATATTGCGGGCTACAAACAGCAGCTGCGCAGCGCTCGAAATGGTGGCAGGATTTTCCATCATATGGCTGACCAGATTGCGGAAAATGCTTTCGTAGAAGGCGTCAACCTTGTCATCGCGGGCGACGATTTCTGCAGCCAGCTCAGCATCGCGGGCGGCATAGGCGGTCAGCACATCGTGGACCATTTCGCTGGCCAGTTCGGCCATCGCCGGGATCAGCGTCAGCGGTTCAAACTGGCGGCGGCCCTGGATCTTGCCGGTGCTCTTGGCGATGTTCTTGGCGTAGTCACCGATCCGCTCAACCACGCCGGCGATTTTCAGCGCTGCGATCACTTCACGAAGGTCATCGGCCATCGGCGCCCGCAGTGCGATGATCCGAACGGCGAGCTTATCAACCTCTGCCTCGATCGAATCGATTTTGCGATCACGGGCAACGACACCCTCAGCCAGCTCGCGGTTGCCCTTGACCAGAGCCTCCATAGCCTCACCGATGGAGACTTCGGCCAGACCACCCATTTCGGCGATCAACCCACGCAGGTGCGTGATGTCTTCATCGAACGCTTTGACGGTATGTTCCTGAGCCATCTTAGCCGTACCTTCCGGTAATGTAGTCTTTGGTCCGTTCCTCACGCGGGTTGGTGAAGATTTCGGTAGTTTTGCCGTATTCGACCACCTTGCCAAGGTGGAAGAAGGCCGTGCGCTGCGAAACGCGCGCGGCCTGCTGCATCGAGTGTGTAACGATCACGATTGCATAGCGGCCCTTCAGCTCGCCGATCAGTTCTTCGATCCGGGCGGTGGCGATTGGATCGAGCGCTGAGCACGGCTCGTCCATCAGGATCACTTCGGGCTCGACAGCAATCGCGCGGGCGATGCACAAACGCTGCTGTTGCCCGCCGGATAGTGCAGTCCCGCTTTCGGCCAGCCGATCCTTGACTTCATCCCACAGACCAGCACGCTTTAGTGCCTTTTCGACCCGCTCTTCCAGCTCGTTCTTGGTGGCCGCCATGCCATGGATACGCGGACCATAGGCGACGTTTTCAAAGATCGATTTGGGAAAGGGGTTGGGTTTCTGGAATACCATCCCGACCCGCGCGCGCAGCTGCACCACATCCATTCCGGAGGTGTAGATGTCTTCCCCATCAAGCGTGATTTCGCCTTCCACGCGGGCTCCGGCGATTGTGTCGTTCATCCGGTTGAGCGTGCGCAGGAAAGTCGACTTCCCGCAGCCAGACGGGCCGATGAATGCGGTGACATATTCGGTCGGGATGTCGATCGAAACGTTGTCGATCGCCCGTTTATCGCCGTAAAACACGGAAACATCGCGCGCAGCGATCTTGGCTTCTACGGCATCAAGTTCATGATAAGTGGTCATTACCAGCGTTTCTCGAAACGGTTGCGGAGGTAGATGGCGAGGCCGTTCATCACCAGCAAGAAGGCCAGCAGGACGATGATCGCGGCGGAAGTGCGTTCAACGAAACCACGATCGATTTCATCGGACCACAGGAATATCTGAACCGGCAGAACAGTAGCCGGAGAGGTGAATCCATCGGGCGCACTGGCGACAAACGCTCGCATCCCGATCATCAGCAGTGGCGCTGTCTCGCCCAGGGCACGGGCCATCCCGATGATTGTCCCGGTAAGGATTCCAGGCATCGCCAACGGTAGGACGTGATGGAATACGGTCTGGACCCGGCTGGCACCAATTGCGAGAGCAGCATCGCGGATTGACGGTGGAACGGCCTTGATCGCGTTGCGTCCAGAAATCACGATAACCGGCATCGTCATCAGCGCCAGCGTCATTCCGCCTATCACCGGGGCTGAGCGCCAGTTGGGGAAAATCGTGAGGAACACGGCAAGACCAAGCAGGCCAAAAATGATTGAAGGAACGGCTGCGAGATTGTTGATCGACACCTCGATCAACTCGGTCCAGCGATTGCGAGGGGCGTATTCCTCAAGATAGACCGCTGCGAAGACTCCGATCGGAAAGGCAAGAGCGAGAGTGACCAGCATGGTCAACATCGAGCCTTTGAGCGCCCCCCAAATCCCGACTGCCTGCGGACCGGTGGCATCGGCGCGCGAGAGGAATCCCCAGTCAATTGCGCTTACCAGCTTTCCATCTGCTTTCAGCTTTTCGGCCAACGCCTGCAGCGCCGGACTGCCTTCGCCCCGTGCTCCCGCAGCGAGATCGTCTGTCACTGGTAGCGAAACGTTCACTGTGCTCTGGAGCCGGGTGGGATCAGCGATCAGCGTCAGCGCAACCTCGCGCCAGCCACCTTCGAGCAACTGACCAGCGGCTGCTTCACCGGCATTTTTGGCAACGGCAAACTGGACGACATCGGCCAGGCCCGCGCCTTGCAGCGCTTGCATCGCTGTGGCGCCTTGTAGCTGGCTGGGATCGACTGTCAGTGCGCCGCCGGACAATTCCACCGGGACGCGCAGTTCCCAGCGCTTGAACCCGCCCAGCGCATTGCTGGTCATGTTGATCAGCAGAAACGCCAGGATGAGCGCCGAGAACAGCACAGCGGCCAGGCCGACAGCCCGGAACCGTCGCTCTGACGCGTAGCGCTTTTGGATGCGGATGGCGGCCTGATCAGTCATAAGCTTCCCGGAAGCGCTTCACGACACGCAGCGCGATGAAGTTAAGCATCAGTGTGACCAGAAACAGAACCATGCCGAGCGCAAATGCCGCCAGCGTGGCCGGGTGATCGAAGCTGCCTTCACCGGTGAGCATCGCGACAATTTGGAATGTAACTGTGGTCATCGTTTCAAACGGGTTGGCAGTAAGCCGCGCGGTGGCGCCGGCGGCCATCACCACAATCATGGTTTCACCAATCGCCCGGCTGACGGCCAGCATTACGCCAGCAACGATGCCGGGCAGGGCGGCGGGAATCAGGACCTTCTTGATCGTCTCCGACGTAGTGGCCCCCATCGCCAGACTGCCATCGCGCATGGCCTGCGGGACCGCAGTGATGCTGTCATCCGCCATGGAAGAAACGAATGGGATAATCATGATCCCCATCACAATCCCGGCCGCCAGCGCACTTTCGCTTGATGCGCTGGTAATGCCGATCGCAAAGCCGAAATCGCGGATCATTGGGGCGACCGTTAGTGCGGCGAAATAGCCATAGACCACTGTCGGCACACCGGCCAGAATTTCAAGCAAGGGCTTCATCCACTTTCGGACATTGGCCGATGCGTACTGGGTCAAATAGATCGCGCTCATCAGACCGAGCGGGATTGCGACCAGCATTGCAATGATCGCGCCGATGAAAACTGTGCCCCAGAACAGTGGCAAAGCGCCGTAGGTTTCAG
>JAGNTK010000110.1:0-3617 GCA_017987575.1 Novosphingobium sp.
CAGGCGCGATTGGTATCTTTCAACTGGCGCATTGATTCGCCCAGATAGAGCAGACTGTCCGGCGCACGATCGCCCTTGGGATCGGCCTTGTAGTTCTGCAGGAACCAGCTCGCCGCCTCACGCGGGTTGCCTTCGTCCAAATAGGACCGGCCGAGCAGATTGCGGGCATAGCTGACCCGCGCATGCTTGGGATACTTGGTCAGGAACAGCTTGAGCTGCTGCTGCGCCTCGGGCTGGAATTTTGCCTCCCACAGACGGAAGCCATAGGAATATTCGTCATCGCCCGGATCGTCAGTCTGCGGCTTGGCAATCGCGCGCACCGCAGCCAGCCGCTTGGCTGAAGGATCAACGGGCTTGGCCACTGGGGTCACCGGCTTGGGCGCAGGAGGAGTCACGATCACGGGCTTGGGCGTAGGAGTGACCACTACGGGTTCGCCGGTCGCGGCGGCGGTCTTGCCTGCTTCGACGGCCGCCAGCCGGGTTTCCAGCTTGTCGATCCGGTTGCGGTCTTCCTCAACCTGCGCGGTCAGCTTGGAAACATGGCCTTCCAGCGCATCCATCCGGGTCAGCATATCAGCGCTGGGGGTGGTGGCAGGAGTTCCGGACACCGTGGCGCCGCCTGTTGTGGGCTGGATCTGCGGGAAAAAGCGACCATCGCCGCCAGGAAACACGACCCGCTGCAACGCCGAAACCTCTGCCTCCAGCTTGCGCATCCGCACTTCGAGATTTGGGTCAACCGATTGGGCAAAGGCCGGCGCGGCCAGTGCCAAGGTCAGAATTACCATCAGGGGTTTGTGTCGGAAAAGTTGCTTCATCTGTATCATTCCATGCCGGGATGGGTTGCATTGCCAATAGCGGCCGGAGCCGAACCGGCGATGAACCGCGCCGGTCTCATTAACCTTGCCAACCGCGCCCTGTCGAGCGGGCTGGCTGCGCTATCCGCAGGCTAGGTCGCAGAGGGCACGGGCGCTGGTGGCGCGGTTGAGGGTTCCGCCGCGGGGATCACCAAAGATGGCGCCGCACTGGGCTGTGCCGCGGGACTATCGGTGCGACGCGCCGCTGATGGGCGGGATTCGCGCTGGCGAGCCGGCTCCGCGATGCGCGGGCTTGCTTGGCCTGTAGCAGGCACAGATGAGGGAACTGCAGCACCGGCCCCGCGCGCGAGCAGCGCAGCGGCACTGACCGGGACGTCCTTCAGTGTTTGCTGTACTTCGGAAAGCTTTGGCACGGCCTGCCCGCCGACGGTGATCGACAGTGCCTCGGGCCGGGCAGTCCACAACTTTACCTCAGTCTGACCTTCAGGAATGGTATAGCTTTCGCCTTGGGCCAGCTCTTTCTGCAGCAACTGGTTTCCGGCGCCATCGGTGAACTTGACCCAGATCGTCGGCTGCAGCGCAGTGAAAACCACGGCCCCACCAGTTGGCACTGGCGGCGGCGCAGCCTGACTGGCCGCAGCAACTGGCACATCATCAGGCAGGATCGAGGCGAGCTCTCCCGCAGGCAAAAACATCGCGCGGGCTAGAAAGAACACCCCGACCAAGACGGCCACGACCCCGGCTGCGGCAAACCAGACCAGCCGCGGGCCCGGGACTCTCGCCGGATCGCCCGGTTCAAAAGTCTGGACCTGACGGCGCGGCTCGGTCGGTTCCAGCGTGGCCAATTCGGTCCGCACATCATTGGCGACGTCTTCGGGATCCAGCCCCACCGCCTTGGCATAGGACCGTGAGAACCCGACGGCATAGGTTTTGGCCGGAAGCGCGGCGAAATCGCCCGCTTCGATCGCAGCAAGGTGGCGTTCGGGTATCCGCGTCTGCGCCGCAATCTGGGCACGGGAATGCCCGCTTGCCTCACGTGCGCGCATCAACCGCGCGCCAACCCCTTCGAGAGGCAGCTCGGCCTCTTCCATAACCATCTCTTCCATATCGACCCCGACAAAAATCTTATGTTTTTCCGTCGGGCCGGACCATCCGCTTTTGAGCGGTGGAGTCAACGCCAAATCAGCGTCTTCGGCCAGCTTCACGCGCCAGATTGAGCAAGATTTGTGACAGGGCGGTGAAAGTGACCTGAACTGCGGTCTAGTCGGCCTCAATACCGCGCTCAGCAGCCCAAGCAGCCAAGGCTTCGCGCAGGCTGGGTGGCGGAGAAACCAGCCACTGATTCATCGCCGCCGTGATCTCAGCCAGATCGACTTTGCGGACCAGTTCCTTGATCGGGCCGACCGCAGCCGGGGTGATCGACAGCCGCCGAATTCCGATGCCGAGCAGCGCCAGCGCTTCGAGCCGCCGTCCGCCCATCTCGCCGCAGACAGTGACATCAACTGTATGGCCAATCAACGAGCCCTGGACCCGCTTGAGGAACCGCATGATCGCGACGGACAACCAGTCATAGCGCTCAGCCAGTTTGGGGTTGGAGCGATCAGCGGCATAAAGGAACTGGGTCAGATCGTTGGTCCCGATCGACAGGAACGAGAGCCGCGGCGCCAGTTGGTCAAGCACCTCGGCCAAAGCCGGAACCTCCAGCATAGCGCCATAGCGGATCGCTTCCGGCAGCAGCTTTTTCTGGCCCTTGAGGTATTTGAGCTGGCTATCGAACACCGCCTTGGCCGCATCGAATTCCCACGGCTCCGACACCATCGGGAACATCACGTTAAGCGTGCGGCCGCCCGCCGCCTCCAGCAAGGCGCGGGCCTGGACCTTCATCAACCCTTCGCGTTCGAGCGCGACACGCAGCGCGCGCCAGCCCATCGCCGGGTTCTCTTCCTGCTCGCCATCGTTGTGCCGCAGATAGGGCAGCACCTTGTCGCCGCCGATGTCGACTGTTCGGAACACCACCGGCTTGTCTCCGGCCGAATCCAGCACATCGCGGTAAAGCCGGGTCTGGCGTTCGCGAGCAGGCAAGGTTGCTGAAACGAGGAACTGGAACTCGGTCCGGAACAGCCCGACACCGTCCGCCCCGGCCAAGGCCAGATTGGGCATATCATCGCGCAGGCCCGCGTTCATCATCACCGTGATCCGGGTGCCATCGCGGGTAAACGGTTCGACATCGCGCAGCGCGGCATAGGCAGCGGCGCGTTCCTTGCTCTTGGCAAAGCGAGCGTCGAACGCATCGACCATCACTTCGATCGGGCGGACCGTAGCCTCCCCCCGGTCCGCATCAAGCAGCAGCGGATCGCCCTCGCGGACAACCCCGCGCAGGCCCCGGACCCGGCCGAGCACCGGCACGCCCATCGCCCGCGCCACGATCACGACGTGCGCGGTCAACGAGCCCTCCTCAAGGATCACGCCCTTGAGCCGCCGCTTGTCATATTCGAGCAGTTCGGCAGGGCCGAGGTTGCGGGCGATCAGGATCGTATCGCTGCGCAAACCTTGCGATGCGGCCGTGCCCATCTGCCCCGAAACAATCCGCAGCAGCCGGTTGGAAAGATCCTCCAAATCGTGCATCCGGTCGGCCAGCAAGGGATCGTCGATCTGCCGCATCCGCATCCGGGTGCGCTGCTGGACCCGCTCGATCGCCGCCTCAGCAGTCAGCCCAGAGTCAATCGCCTCGATGATCCGGCGGCTCCAGCCTTCGTCATAGGCGAACATCTTGTAGGTCTCGAGCACCTCTTCGTGCTCGCC
>JAGNTK010000110.1:3717-6109 GCA_017987575.1 Novosphingobium sp.
GGGAACGCGCGTGAACGCACCGCAAACGAATTTGTTTTCTCCTCTACCCAGCGGGGAGAGGATACGAAGGCTTGAGCGCGGAGCGATCTAGCCGAAGTTGGTGTGGGGGTACTGGTATGGCCGATGGGCGCGAACCCCCACTCCCAGCCTCGCTAACCTCTTCCAGAGGCAAGCTACGCCACCTCTCCCCGCCGGGGAGAGGAGCAAACTGCACCAATCAAATATGCGCCAGCACCTCCTTGATCCGCAGCTTTCGCTTTTTAAGCGACTGGACGATCGACAAGTCAGGTGCCGGGCGGGTCAGTTCTTCGGCAATCTGGCGTTCCAGACCGGCGTGCTTGAACTGCAAGGCGCTGACATGTGATTGTTCCATAGGGGATTCTCCTGGTATCTTGCGATGTGTTAGCCCCCTCGGGCTGCGGGTCCCACTGGTTCCCGACTCGAAATCCAGCGGTCACTGCGATTGTCATCGAAGCATATTAAGCTTATCTTGCGAAGCACCTTGATGCGGCCCTGCGACAAGACGCTTTCGGGCCGCGACAAACCGGAAGTTTGGAGAACCAGCGCGTGAACGAAGAAGAGCTCCGCAAGCGGCTGGAACTGCTGCGGACCGAGCACCGCGATCTGGACGCCGCGATCGACGCGCTGACCGGCGCCGGCTCCACCGACCAACTTCAGATCGCCCGCCTGAAGAAGCGCAAGCTGCTGCTGCGTGATCAGATCGCGATGGTCGAAGACTACCTGATCCCGGATATTATTGCGTAATTGGCTGGGTGCGGTCGGCCCATCCGGGCCTCCCTTGGTCTGGCCAGCTAATCGCGGAAGCGATCAGCGCACCAAACAAAATCGCCCCCAATCGGGACAGTCCCGAAATGGTGTGGCAAACTATCCCTACCCCCGTTGGCAAGCGCCCTTACCCCCGCCTATCGGGATGCCAGACATGAGCAGTCCAGCCAGCATCAATCCCCGGATCATCGAGGGACTCTATTGCGAAGCGCTTGTCCTTTCGGACGAAGTGCGTTCGGCCTTTGCCCTGTCCGGACGGCTTGATCCCCCGGCGAATGAGGATGAGGCGCAGGTTGCGCTGAGCTGCGAGGCGCTGCGGACCACCACCCGGATGATGCATTCTGTCGCATGGCTGCTGAACCACCGCGCCTATTTTGCCGGCGACCTCAGCGAATTCCAGCTGCGCCGTCACGGCAAGCTGGCCGATTACCCCGAAGCCGAACCACACCGGCTGGCACTGATCGACCGCCAGACCCGCGAGCTGATCCTCGCCACCCAACGCTTCCACGCCCGCCTGAAACGCCTCGACAGCGGCTGGCGCGAACGCGATGCCGCCGCGCCAAGCGCGATTGCGGCGCTGCGGGAGCGGTTAGGGGAACGGGTGCGGGGCTAGTTGAGGATAGCTGTCCCGGGAATTATAAGAGAATCCCGTGAAAAGCCCGCCTCAGCACCGCGTCAACGATGCCGCAGCCTGCCGGTCGCGAAGCGCCTTTCGCTCCATTTCTTCAAGCTCTGCGATCGTCTTTGCATCCAGATTATAGGCTTTGGCCTTCCTTACCGCCGTCGACATTTCGGTAGCGGCATCGCTCATGTAAGAAAAAGAAACCCGGACTTGCGTGCAGCGCGTCTTGCTACTTTGGTGTGGGAAGGAGGCACGCTCCAGCGCTCTAGTTCCTTCCCTAGTCGACTCAACTGCCTTTACGACGTGTGCGGTCACCTCGTCACGCATCGCTTGCGTTGGCGCGGGGCGTGCGACCGCAACCGGCTTTGCGATCGCCGTGATATTGGCGACGGTTGCAGGTGGATACGGCACATTATACTTTTGCGCGCAAATGCCGGTCATCTTCACAAATTGATCGACAGAAACGCGGCCTTGCTGAACTGCCGCTATCGTCCGCCTGACCTGTTCGGCATTTTCCTTTTCTGCCGCCGCGGCAGCAAGCTGGGAGTTGCTGCGGGCAGACGCCATCATCGCGTGATGGGCAGGTCCATCGACACCATCCGCAATCGTCAGGACTGCGGTACAAATCTGCCGCAATTCCTGCTCTGTGGTTTCAGCACGTGCCGTTTCAGGCGGCAAAACCGCCCCGGTCAGCAAAACTGCAAATAAGCATGAGGTCCGCCTGATCACCACCACCTCCTACCAATCGTTCATGCCGAAGCTAGCGTTGGAATGCGCTCTGGTCTTGGAAAAAGCCGCCAAACCAGCATGATCCAACAGCCTCTCGACACCTGCCCCCTCCGCCCCCATATCCTTCCTCATGGAAGCCCCGCCCAAACCCTGGCCCACCGGCCTGTCCGAACAATGCGAGCCGCTGGTCCGGCGGGTATTGGCGCCCAATGCCTCGCACTACACCTATACCGGGACCCAGACCTATATCGTGGG
>JAGNTK010000111.1 GCA_017987575.1 Novosphingobium sp.
CGGCGGACCGCGCTGTACGGCTAGGCGGGATGGTGGAAACTGGCTCGCTGAAGACTGAGCCTGACGGCGTGACGATCCGGTTCGTCGTCAGCGACGATCAAGCCCGCGTCCCGGTGGTGTTCAAGGGCATCGTGCCTGACCTGTTCAAAGAGGGATCGGGCGTGGTCGCAGAGGGCAAGCGCGGGGCCGATGGCACCTTTGTTGCCACCAACCTGCTGGCCAAACATGATGAGAAATACGTCCCGCGCGAAATGAAAGACATGACCGCCGATCAGGCCCGCAAAACCGTCGAAGTCACCAAGTGATTGCCAATCTTGGTCTTGCGGCACTGTGGTTCGCGGCTGCCCTGGCGGCGTTGCAGCTATTGGCTGGCGGGATGAGCCTGAACAAAGGCGGTCAAGCCCTGACCGGTCTGGTCCGCCCCGTTGCGATGGTGCAAGGCGCGCTGGTTGCGGTGGCTTTCCTGGTCCTGCTTTACCTGTTTAGCGTCACCGACCTTTCTGTACTTCTGGTGGCCAAAAATTCTCATTCGGCCAAGCCGTTGATCTACAAGCTGTCGGGTGCTTGGGGAAACCACGAAGGCTCAATGCTGCTGTGGGTTACCGTGATGGGTCTGGCGGGTGCCTTTCTGGCAATGGTGGAACGACGTTTGCCTGAACGCACCATGCTGGCGACGCTCGCGGCGCAAGCATTTGTCAGTTTGGGCTTTTACGCCTTTTTGCTGTTCGCATCGAACCCGTTCACGCGGCTCAATCCGGTTCCCTTGGACGGCCTGGGGCTTAACCCGACGCTGCAGGACCCGGGCCTCGCGTTCCATCCGCCGACACTTTACATCGGTTACGTGGGGCTTTCGATCGCGTTCAGTTTTGCCGTTGGGGCGATGTTGACGCGCGAAGTTGGCCCGGCCTTTGCAAAGGCAATGCGGCCATGGGTGCTGGGAGCCTGGGTGTTCCTGACTGCGGGGATCGTGGCTGGTTCATACTGGGCCTATTACGAACTGGGCTGGGGCGGTTGGTGGTTCTGGGACCCGGTGGAGAACGCCAGCCTGATGCCCTGGCTGGCGGCGACCGCACTGCTCCATTCAGTATCAGTGCTCGCATCGCGCAATGCACTGCGGACCTGGACGATCATGCTGGGCGTGGTGGCGTTTTCGATGTCGATGCTGGGAACCTTCCTGGTCCGCTCGGGCATCCTGACCAGCGTTCACGCCTTTGCAGTCGATCCCACCCGCGGCGCCTTCATCCTGATCCTGCTGGCGATTTATATTGGCGGGGCCCTGACGCTGTTCGGCCTTCGCGCCGCGACAATCAGTGAAGGCGAACGGTTTTCCGTAACCAGCCGGGAAGGTGCGCTGGTGGTCAACAACGTGCTGCTAAGCGCGACGCTGGGCATCGTGCTAATGGGCACGCTCTATCCGCTGCTGGCGGAAACGCTGGGCGCCAAGGTTTCGGTCGGCCCGCCCTATTTCAATCCGATGAGCGCGGTGTTCGTGCTGCCGATGCTGGTCGTTCTCGCGGTTGGCCCGCTGCTGCGCTGGCGGCGTGATGACTTTGTCCGGGTACGCAAATTGCTGATCCTGCCGTTGGCGGTCACCCTGGGGGTTGGGGTGATGGCACTGATCTCGGGCATGAAGCTGCTGCCGCTGCTGGGCATGGCACTGGCGTTTGGGTTGGCACTGGCCAGCCTGCTGCCGCTGAAAGGGCGCAGGTTGCGGACCTTGCGCTTGCCGTTGATCGGCATGGTTCTGGCCCATTTCGGGGTGGCGGTGGCGCTGTTCGGGATGGCCGCCGATGCGGCCTTCACGACAGAGCGATTGGTTGCGGCAAACCCAGGTGATACGGTCGAAGTTGGTCCCTGGCAGGTCAAGCTGGAACAAGTCGTCCCGGTTGCCGGGCCAAACTGGACTGCGTTGGAGGCGACCGTTCAGGCGCGCTATCAAGGCGGCAAGCAGATTGAACTGCATCCGCAAGCGCGCAGTTTCTGGTCGCCACCTCAGGGAACCAGCGAATCTGCGCTATCGACCCGTTGGAACGGCCAGCTTTACGTGGTTCTGGGCGAAGTGGCAGAGGATGGGCGTTGGCAACTGCGGCTGTGGTGGAAGCCGTTCGTGACGCTGATCTGGTATGGCGGACTGCTGATCGCGCTGGGCGGTTTGCTGGCGATGCTTGGCCATCTCAGCAGCGATCTGCGCCGGATCGTCGCGCAGGATAAGATCGCATACCGTCGGATGAAACAGGGCCGATGAGCGAACCCGCCCCCACGCGCGCTTCGCCCTGGCTGCTGTGGCTGCCGCTGCTGGCCTTCGCCGCATTTTTGGCGCTGGTCGCCTATGGCCTGCGCAATCCGGCTCCGCGTGAAGTGCGCAGCGCATTGATCGGCAAACCGGTGCCTGAATTCAATCTGCCTCCGGCGCTCGATGGCCAGCCGGGGCTGGCGCGCGCCGATCTGGCTGATGGCAAGGTCAAGCTGGTCAATATTTTCGCGAGTTGGTGTGTGCCTTGCGCGGTTGAGGCACCGCAACTGGCCGCATTGAAGGCGGCCGGGGTCAACCTGGTTGGTGTGGCGATCCGCGACAAGCCGGCTGATCTGAAGATCTTTCTGGATCGCAACGGCAATCCCTTCAGCCGGATCGCGGCCGATAATGTCAGCGCAATCCAGTTTCAGCTGGGCTCGTCGGGCGTGCCGGAAAGCTTCGTGGTCGATGGTCGGGGCGTGATCCGCTATCAACATATCGGCGAAATCCGGGCCGATCAGGTGCCGCTGATCCTGGCTGAGATCGAAAGGGCTGCACGATGATCCGCTGTGTGATCGGTGCCGTGCTGCTGGTTGTTGCGGCGCCAGCCTTGGCCGATGGGACCATGCCAGCAGCGCCCTACGCCTATACCCAGCTGGAAAATCCGGCGCAGGAGGCAAGCGCGAAGGCCTTGATGGAAACGCTGCGCTGCCTGCAATGCCAAGGCCAGTCGATTGCCGATTCGGACGCGCCGATTGCCGGCGATATGCGCCACCAGGTTCGCACCCGGATCAAGGCTGGCGAAGATCCTGAGGCCATCCGCGGCTGGTTGGTGCAAAGCTATGGCGATTACGTCAGCTATGCCCCACGCGTGACAGCGGCGACCTGGCCTTTGTTTGCAGCACCGCTCGTCCTGCTTGGGTTGATCGGACTGATCCTGCGGCGGCGGCTGGGCAAAGGGAAGCAGGCATGATCTGGGCGATGGTGATCGGACTGGGGTTGGCGGCCTATGCGGCATTGTTCGCGCTGAAGATTCCGCGCCAGGGCTGGGAACCGATTGGCGCTGCACTGGCGCTTGGTCTGGCGGGTTTTGCGATGCAGGCCGCGCCAGATCAACCCGGCGCACCCCGTCAGGCCGAGCAACGTCAGGACAAGGCTGGACCCTTGTTGGTTGAGGCGCGCAAGGCGCTGATCGGGTCAACAGCATCACCCAATCTGCCCAATCGCTGGCTGTTGACCGCCGACGCAATGACCCGCCACGGCCAGTATGGCGATGCAGCTGGCATGGTGCTGGGTGCGGTTGAGGCCAATCCCAAGGATAGCGAAGCCTGGGTGGCGCTGGGCAACAATCTGGTTGGCCATGCTGAAGGAACGTTGACCCCAGCGGCCATGCACGCATTTCGCAAGGCGGCAGAGGCAGATCCAGCCAGTCCGGCACCGGGTTATTTCCTGGGGCTGGCGCTGATCACCAATGGCAAGGTGGCTGAAGGCCGCGCGATCTGGGTCGATCTTGTGACCAATGCACCGAGCGATGCCGCCTGGCGGGAAGAGCTGGCAGATCGGATCAAACGGCTCGATCAAATCGTGGCGATGCAGCAAGCTCAGTGACTTACGGCAGTTCTGGACCTGCCTTTCGGGCAGTGCTAGGCGAAACGCTTGCGCCGACTGATGAGGGTTGCGGGTTGCATGAGTAATCAAGACAATTCCGGTGCTGAGGCAGCTGGAAAAGAGCAGTCACCCGCGCATCAAAGTGAAGGCCATGGCCATCACCACGGCGGAATCATCGCGCTGGCAATTGGCGCGGTTGGTGTTGTGTTTGGTGATATCGGCACCAGCCCGATCTATGCATTCCGCGAAACTTTCGCCTCGCACCACGGCGCGCCGGGGATTCAGGTTGATCCGGTTCACATCCACGGCGTGCTCAGCCTGGTGTTCTGGTCGATGATGATCGTCGTGACGTTCAAATACGTCCTGACCATCATGAAGGCGGACAACAAGGGTGAGGGGGGCAGTCTGGCGCTGCTCGCGCTGATCAACCGCAAGTCAGAAAATGCCAAATGGACCGCGCCGTTCGTGCTGCTCGGCGTGTTCGCTACCGCGCTGTTTTACGGCGATTCGATGATTACACCGGCGATGTCGGTGCTCTCCGCCACAGAAGGTCTGCAATACGTCAATCCCGGCTTCAAGAACTGGATCGTGCCGCTTGCTGTGGCGATCCTGTTCGCACTGTTTGCGATTCAGGCGCGGGGGACGGAAAAAGTCGGGAAGCTGTTCGGCCCGATTATGGTGCTCTATTTTCTGACACTGGCCGCGCTCGGGTTGATGCACCTGACGGCGATGCCGATGGTCATTCTGGAAACGATCAATCCGGTCAATGCGATCAAGTTCTTCATGACCGACGGGTTCCGCGCCTTCGTAGCGATGGGCAGCGTTGTGCTGGCGGTAACCGGGGCCGAGGCGCTTTATGCCGATATGGGGCATTTCGGGCGCAAACCGATCGGGGTCAGCTGGATGACCTTCGTGTTGCCGTCGCTGATGCTCAACTACATGGGGCAGGGTGCGATGGTCCTGTCGACGACGCCCGATCAGGCTGCGTTGCTGATCAAGGACCCGTTCTTCCTGATGATCCCGGACATGGTCCGCATTCCGGTGATCTTCCTGGCGCTGGCCGCAACGATCATCGCCAGTCAGGCGGTGATCTCGGGCGCGTTCAGTCTGACCCAGCAAGCGATCAACATGGGCTTCTTGCCGCGGATGCAGATCAAGCACACCAGCGCGGCGGCAGCCGGGCAGATCTATATCCCCACGCTGAACTGGGCTCTGATGATCATGGTGATCATTCTGGTGCTGTTCTTCCAATCTTCCAGCAACCTCGCCGCGGCCTATGGCATCGCGGTGACGGGGGCGATGTTCATCGACACGATCCTGCTCGCTGTGGTGCTGATCACCCTATGGCGCTGGCCGCTGTGGAAGGCCGCACCGCTGATCGCGGTCTTTATCGTGGTCGATATGGCCTACCTTGGCGCGAACCTGCTCAAGGTTCCGCAGGGCGGCTGGGTGCCTCTCGTAATCGGGCTGTTTATCTTCACTTTGCTGACCACTTGGTCGCGCGGACGGCAACTGATGCGCCAGTCGATGACCGAGGGCACGATCCCGATGGAGGTATTCGCCAAAAGCGCAAATACCAGCGCCAAGCGAGTGCAGGGAACCGCAATCTTTATGGCGAGCACGGCGGCTGGTGTGCCATCGGCGCTGCTCCACAACATCAAGCACAACAAGGTACTGCATGAACGTGTGGTCGTGCTGACCGTGGCAATTCAGGATGTGCCTTTTGTGGACGAGGCCAAGCGCTGTGAAATGAAGGATCTGGGGCAAGGTTTCTACCGTCTGACCCTCAAATATGGATTCCTAGAAGAAACCAACATTCCGCTCGCGCTCAAGCAGGCCGAAATTTGCGGCGGCCCCTTCGAGATGATGCGAACCAGCTTTTTCCTCTCACGCCAGACGCTGATCGCTTCGGAAAAGCCCGGCATGGCAATCTGGCGCGAAAAGCTGTTTGCGTGGATGCTGCGCAATGCCGCAAGCGCGATGGAATTCTTCCGCCTGCCCAGCAACCGCGTGGTTGAACTCGGCAGCCAGGTCGAAATCTAGCTTTCGCGTAGCCCGCGATTGCGGCTGGCGAACCACGGCCCGATGCGGTGGATGGCTTCCTCGACCAAGGGCGTTGAAACCGCAAAGCTGATCCGCATGAAATGGCGCCCTTCAACCGGATCGAAATCGATCCCAGGTGCGGTGGCAACGCCGGTATCCTGCAGCAGCGCTTTGCAGAATTCCATACTGTCATCGGTGAATTCCGA
>JAGNTK010000027.1:0-18602 GCA_017987575.1 Novosphingobium sp.
CCGGTTGAGCCAGAGGTTTCGGACGAAGTCGATACGGCGGGTAGCAATCCTTACGAGCCGGCTGAAAACCCGTTCATTCCGGAAAATCGCACCCGCCCAGGCCTGCGCCCGCGGCGGGAGAGTCGTCCACGCCGGGATGATGGCGACAATGCCCCTGCCGGACTTGACCCCGCTTCGCTGCCCCCGGCTATTTCGGCCAGCCGCAGCGATCCGGTTGAAGAGGCTGCGGATGAGGCGGAGGCCAAGCCGCGCAAGCGGGCACCGCGCCGCAAGCCTTCGGCTGGCGAAGCGCTCGAACCGGCGAACTGACGCAATACGCGATGCGCGCGGTGGAACAGGTCCTTGGCCATCCGCGCAAATTGGCGCTGGCGCTGGGTGCGCTGGCTGCAACCGGGTTTGAACCGCTGCGGCTGTGGCCGCTGACGTTGCTTGCACTGGCGATGCTGATTGAGCTGCTGGCCCTGGCCGAGTCCCGGCGGCGTGCTTTTGTGCTCGGCTGGCTGTTTGGGCTGGGTCATTTTTCGGTTGGGCTGAACTGGCTTGCCACTGCGTTCACCTATCAATCAGCGCTGCCGGTCTGGCTGGGCGGCTGTGCGGTTGTGGGCCTGGCAGCTGTTCTGGCAGTGTTTCCGGGGCTGGCGGCTGTGGGCGGGTGGCTGCTGGGCAAGGGCAATCGCAGCGCATTGGTGCTGGCCTTCGCCGCATGCTGGATTGCCACCGAATGGCTGCGCGGCTGGGTACTGACCGGCTTCCCATGGAATCCGCTGTCTGCAATCACGCTTAAATCCTATGCCAATCCAGGACTGGCCTTTCTTGCCAAGGGCTCGGGTACTTATGCCTTGTCCGGGCTGGTCGTGCTGCTGGCGGGGGCATGGGCAAAGGCCGCGCACCGCCGCCGGACCGATTGGCGGGGGGGCGTGCTGGTGGCAGGCCCGCTGGCACTGTTCCTGATCCCTACTCCGACTGACCCGCGCGAAGGGACGCAGGCCTACACCCTCGTTCAGGCCAATGTCAGCCAGCAAGAACTGCACGATCCTGCTCGTTTCGAAGAAACTTTCCAGCGGGCGATGAAGCTCAGCCAGCCGAAGCAAGCTGGCCTACGGCGACTGGTGTTCTGGTCCGAATCTGGCCTGCCGGATTATCTGGTGCGCGGCTATCCGGATAGCTGGTACCGGGCAACGACCTACGGCGCAGACCCTGATCTGGCGCGGGCCAGGATCGGACGGCTGCTCGGCCCCGATACTCTGTTGCTGACCGGCAATGACCGGCTTGAATTGAAGGACGGCGAAGTTGTTGGCGCCCGCGCCGGGGTGAGTGCGATTGACGGGCAGGGCGTGGTCCGCGGCACCTATGACAAGGCGCATCTGGTCCCTTACGGTGAATATATCCCGCTCAAATTCATCCTTGAGCCGTTGGGGCTTTCTCGCTTTGTGCCCGGCGATGTCGAATTCTGGGCAGGTCCAGGCCCGCGCACACTGGATTTCGGGCCATGGGGCAAGGCCGGGATGCAGCTGTGTTACGAGATCATCTTTGCGGGTGAAGTGACCCAGCCGGGCAATCGGCCGGACTTCATCTTCAATCCTTCGAACGAGGGCTGGTACGGCGATTGGGCAACGCCGCAGTTTCTGGCGCAAACCCGGTTGCGGGCGATAGAGGAGGGGCTGCCAGTGATCCGAGCGACTACCACCGGGATCAGCGCAGTGATCGATGCCAGCGGGGTGGTGCGCCAGATGATCCCACAACGGGTGGCAGACCGCCGCGACGGGATGATCCCGCCAGCGCATGAGCCGACCCTGTTTGCGGTGGCGGGCAACTGGCTTTCACTTGGCTGGGCAATAGCACTTCTTGGCTTGTCGATGGTTGCGCGGCGACGCCGTCAGGGCTAGAGCGCGGCTTCACATAAAGCTTCCTTTATATCGGGATCGCCATGCGCACTGACTACCTGTTCACTTCCGAATCCGTCTCCGAAGGCCATCCGGACAAGGTTTCGGACCAGATCTCTGACGCCATCGTCGATCTGTTTCTGTCGAAGGATCCAGAGGCGCGGATCGCCTGCGAAACCTTGACCACCACTCAGCTTGTGGTGCTGGCCGGCGAAATCCGCTGCAAGGGCGTGTTCGAGAACGGTGAATGGGCCCCCGGCGCGCAGGAAGAAATCGAGGCGACCGTTCGCAACACGGTGCGCGAAATCGGCTATGAGCAGGACGGGTTCCACTGGGAGCAGTTTGAATTCATCAACCGGCTTCACGCCCAGTCCGTCCACATCGCGCAAGGCGTCGATGCCAGCGACAACAAGGACGAAGGCGCGGGCGATCAGGGGATCATGTTCGGCTATGCCACCGATGAAACCCCCGATCTGATGCCGGCGACGCTTTATTACAGCCACAAGATTCTTGAGCGGATGGCTGCCGACCGCCATTCGGGCGTCGCGCCGTTTCTGCAACCTGATGCCAAGAGCCAGGTGACGCTGCGTTATGAAGGCAGCCTGCCAGTCGCTGCGACGGCCGTGGTGGTCAGCACCCAGCATGCCCCCGGCTATGACGAAGGTGACAAGGAGGCGGAGCTGCATGCCTATGTCCGCCGGGTCGTGGCCGAAGTGATCCCGCCGGTGCTGCTGCGCGACACGGTCTATTACATTAACCCGACTGGCAGCTTTGAAATCGGCGGTCCCGATGGCGACGCGGGCCTGACCGGCCGCAAGATCATCGTCGATACCTATGGCGGTGCAGCCCCGCATGGTGGCGGCGCGTTTTCTGGCAAAGACCCGACCAAGGTCGACCGCTCAGCGGCCTATATCACGCGCTACCTCGCCAAGAACGTGGTCGCGGCCGGCCTCGCCACGCGCTGCACCATCCAGATCGCCTATGCGATCGGCGTGTCGCAGCCGCTCTCGCTCTATGTTGATACCCATGACACCGGCACCGTGGCTGAAGACCGGATCGAAGCCGCGATCCTCAGCCTGCCCAAACTGGGCGGCCTGACCCCGCGCGCGATTCGCACGCATCTGGGCCTCAACAAGCCGATCTACAAACCGACCGCCGCCTATGGCCACTTCGGCCGCAAGCCGGTCGGCGACCTGTTCCCGTGGGAGCGGCTCGATCTGGTTGACGACCTGAAGGACGCGCTGGGCTGAAGCCAGCGCCGGCCCGGCCGGACTAGCCGCATTTGGAATAGCCGCAGGACAGGCACTTGTTGCAGCTTTCCTCGCGGATCATCCCGGCCTGCCCGCACTGCGGACAGCATGGTCCGGCAGGCGGTGCCTGGTCCATTGCCTCGCCGGTCTCCGCCGGCCCCAGATCCAGCGGCAGGTCGATCTGGCCGGGCGCGAACTGGCGCAGGTGCTTTTCGATGATGTCGCCGATCGCGGCCAGCAAGGACGGGACATAACGACCGTTGGTCCAGGCCCCGCCGCGCGGATCGAACACCGCCTTGAGCTCCTCTGCCACGAAGCCGACATCGCCGCCCCGGCGGAACACGGCCGAGATCATGCGGGTAAGGCCCAGGCTCCAGGCGTAATGTTCCATGTTCTTGGAGTTGATGAACACCTCGAACGGGCGCACTTCGCCATCGATCAGGGCATTGTTGATCGTGACATAAAGGGCGTGAGCGCTGCCCGGCCATTTCAACTTGTAAGTCGTGCCGTCGAGCGCTTCCTCGCGGGGCAAGGGCTTGTCCGGGTCAGCCGCTTTGACCGGTTTTTCCGGTGGGGCTGTCGAAAGGACCGATCCCGTAACGCTGTTCGGGCGATAGGTGGTCATCCCCTTGCAGCCTTGCCGATAGCCCTCGCGGTAAACATCGGAGAACGCCTCGAACGCGATATCCTCCGGGCAGTTGACCGTCTTGGAAATCGAACTGTCGATCAGGCGCTGGGCCGCGGCCTGCATGGCGACATGATCGGCCGGGGCAAGGGTCTGGGCGCTGACGAACAGGGCTTCGGGCGGCGGCTCCGCCCCGAACAGCCCCTGCCAGGTGCGCAGCGCCTGGTCCTCCACCGACTCGTATCGAACCGAACCGTCGGGCTGCAGGATCCGGCGGTTGTACTGATAGGCGAAGACCGGTTCGATCCCGGACGAGACATTGCCGGCCAGCAGCGAGGTGGTCCCGGTGGGTGCGATGGAAGTCAGGCAACCGTTGCGCAGGCCATGCGCTGCGATCATCCCGCGGGTTTCATCGTCCAGCGCGAGCAGGCCGGGCCGGTCGAGCATGACCGGATCATAACAGGGGAACGGACCTTTCTCGGCCGCCAGCAGGGCTGAGGTGCGATAGGCGGCGCGGCGGATCGCGATCAGCCAGGCTTCCATCCGCTCCACCGCCGCGGGGCTGCCATAGGCCAGCCCGCAATAGAGCAGGGCATCGGCCAGACCGGTGATCCCAAGCCCGATCCGCCGCTTGGCACGGGCTTCGTCTTCCTGCCTGGGCAGGGGATAGCCGCTGATATCGATCACATCGTCGAGCATCCGGACTGCCAGCCCCACCACCTCTTCCAGCCGGGCTTCGTCCAGCTCGGCATTGTCGGCAAAGGGGTGCTCAACCAGAGCGGCCAGGTTGATCGAACCCAGAAGGCAGGCCCCGTAGGGCGGCAGCATCTGCTCGCCGCAGGGATTGGAAGCGCTGATCGTCTCGCAATAGGCCAGGTTGTTGGCCTGATTGACCCGGTCGACAAAGATGACGCCCGGTTCGGCAAAATCGTAGGTGGCGCGCATCAGCCGGTCCCAAAGCTCGCGGGCCGGGACGGTGGAACAGGTTGTTCCGCCGAACTGCAGCGGCCAGTCCGCATCGGCATCGAGCGCGGCCATGAAGGCATCGCTGACCAGCACCGACAGGTTGAAATTGCGCAGCCGGGATGGGTCGCGCTTGGCCTCGATGAAATCGAGAATGTCGGGGTGGTCGATCCGCAGGCAGCCCATCATCGCCCCGCGCCGCGCCCCGGCCGATTGCACGGTGCGGCACATCGCATCCCAGCAATCCATGAAGGAAAGCGGGCCCGAAGCATCGGCATCCACCCCGCGCACCGGCGCGCCCTTGGGCCGGATGGTGGAAAAGTCCATCCCCACGCCGCCACCCTGCTGCATGGTCAGGGCGGCCTCGCGCAGGTGCTGGAAGATCCCGTCCAGATTGTCCGGGATCGTGCCCATGACGAAGCAGTTGAACAGGGTGACTTTGCGGCCCGTGCCGGCCCCGGCCAGAATTCGCCCCGCGGGAATGAAAGCGAGCGAATCGATCAGTTCGCGAAAGCGGCCTTCCCAATGCTCGCGCTGGCCGGGCGCTTCCGCTTCGACCACCGCCCGCGCAACCCGCGCCGCCGTGTCCGAGAAATCGGCATCGCCCGTCCCCTCGCGGGGATTGTGACGGTATTTGGCTTCCCAGATTTCCTTGGCGATCGGAAGGTTGAGCGGCATGGCGACCTCGTGTTGACGTCGCCAAGGTCTAGCCTGCCAAGCGGAAAGTTAATTGATAATTGTCAAGCGGTGTCGGCAGCAGCGGAATTTCGATAATCCGCCGTGATCACGCCGGCAGCAGCCAGTTCCGCCTCGTGGGCTTCTTCGCGCCAGTCCTCGGCCAGGGCCTGTGCTTCCCAGTCTCGCATGGCCGGGTGGGCGAGGATGCGATCGACCCAGGCCTGACCCTTTCCGACATCCAGACCATAGGTGCGGATGCGGAAAGCGACCGGCGCGTAAAACGCATCGACCGCGCTGAACTGTGCGCCCCCCAGCCACGGTCCGCCGAACCGGGAAAGGCCTTCCTCGAAAATCTCGCGGACCCGCTCAACGTTGCGCCTCAGCCCTTCGCTCATCGGCTTGGGCGTGACCCGGACGCCAACGTTCATCGTGCAATCGTTCCGCAAGTGGCCGAAACCGCCATGCATTTCGCACACCGCGCCCATCGCGAAGTTCCGCGCTTCCGGATCGGCCGGCCACACACCCTGATGCCGGTCGGCAAGGTATAGCGTGATGCCCAGCGAATCCGGCACCTTGCGCTCCCCGTCGATCAGCAGCGGCACCTGCCCGGTGGGCGAGAACCTGCGGAAGTCCTCGTAATTGTCCGGCTTGGTGAAAGGCTCGAACCGTTCCTCAAACGGAATGCCGAGCGCCTTCATCAGCAGCCAGGGCCGCAGCGACCAGCTGGAATAGTTCCGGTTGGCAGTGATGAGCGTGTAGGCCATCGGCGCGTCGTCAATCGCCCAGCGTCGCGGTCAGGCCCATGACGGCTTCGGCAAATTCCTCGCGGAAGTCCTGCACCACCTGGCGGCAGCTGCGCTCGGCCTCGACCAGCCCCACACCTTGCCCGACGAAGTAGGACACCAGATCGCGGGCCTGTTCGTTGCCGTTGACCACGGCCTTTTCGATATGGGCAAAGCTGGGTTCGGAAACCATGCCCATCAGCGGCATCGGCAGGGTGCCGGGGCCTTCGGGATCGTCCCAGGCTTCGTGCCAGGCGGTCTTGAGCTGGCGGGCAGGCTTGCCGGTGCGGGCCTTGGACCGGACCGTGTCGCGGCTGCGCGCCTCGATCATCTTCTGGCGGAAGGCCGGGCTGGTTTCGGCCTCCGGCGTGCACAGCCAGACCGAGCCGCACCACGCGCCCTGCGCGCCGGCGGCCATCATCGCCGCCATCTGCCCGCCGGTCATGATCCCGCCCGCGGCCAGCACCGGGATATTGTGCCCGCCGGCCTTCAGCGCGCGGACCACTTCGGGAACCAGCACCAGGCTCGATACCTCGCCGCAGTGGCCGCCAGCTTCTCCGCCCTGGGCGACGATGATGTCGACCCCGGCTGCCGCCTGGCGCAGCGCGTGTTCCTTTGCGCCGACCAGGGCCGCCACCGGAATGCCGCGCTTCTTGCCCTCGGCAATCATTTCCGGCGGGGCGATGCCCAAGGCATTGGCGATCAGCCGGATCGGGTGGCGGAAGGCCACTTCCATCAGCTTCTGCCCGTTCTCGGGCGTGATCCCGGCCCCTTCGCGGATCCGGGTCTGCTGGTCTTCGGGGATCTGCACGCCGTATTGCGCCAGCAGCCCGGCGGTGAAGCGCTTGTGGTCTTCCGAAATTGCCGCCGCCCGCTCGGCATTGCTGGCAAAGCCGGTGACGCGCACGTCGACTGTTTCGGGCACCAGCACGTCCACGCCATAGGGCGCGCCATCGATGTGGGCATCGATCCAGGCCAGTTCTTCCTCGAACTGCTCAGGCGTGTAGGCGGCCGCGCCGAATACGCCGAAACCCCCGGCCTTGCTGACCGCCACCACCACGTCGCGGCAATGGCTGAAGGCAAACAGCGGAAAATCGCAGCCGACCATGCGGCACAGGTCATTGTTCATGGTATCAGCTCCGCGGCAGGGTGATCGGACCGCCCAGCTCGATCGCCTTCCCATAGGCGGGGCGGGCCTTGAGCGCGGCCAGATAGCGCGACAGGTTGGGGCGCGGAGCGACCTGGCCCAGCGTTTCGGCGTGTTCCAGCAGGTATTCCAGGTTGATGTCGGCCCCGGTGAAGGGTTCCCCGCACAGGAATTCCTTGCCCTCCAGCTGGCTTTCGACCCAGTCGAGCTGCTTCTTCAGTTCGGCATCCATCCAGCCCAGCGCGCCATCGGGCAGGCCCAGTCTCGGGCCGAGCAGCCGCATCAGCATCGGCATGCCCAGCGTGCCTTCGGCAAAGTGCAGCCATTCAAGATACTCGGCGCGGCCGCTGTCCGGCGGGAGCAGTTTGCCGCCGCCAAACCGGTCGACAATGTATTCGATGATGGCCGAGCTTTCGACCATGGTCCGTCCGTCCACTTCCACCGCCGGGGCCTTGCCCAGCGGGTGGACGTCATAGAGCGAGGGGGGCGAGCGGAAATCCTCGCCCCGGGTGTGCTGGACCAGCTCGTACGGCAGGCCCAGCTCTTCCATCAGCCAGATGATCCGTGTGGAGCGCGATATCTTCAGGTGGTGCACGCGGATCGTCATCTGGCCATTCTCCCTAGGTCACATAATGCGCTGTCGTTCTGGCTTTGATATCCTCGGCGGTAACACCGGGGGCCAATTCGATCAGCTTGAATGGCGCGTTGTGGTCGGCTCGCTGGAAAACCGCAAGGTCGGTTATGATCATGTCGATCACATTGCGCCCGGTGAGCGGCAGAGTGCAGGCCGGAACGAATTTTGGGCTGCCGTCCTTGGCGCAGTGTTCCATCAGCACGATGATCTTTTTGACGCCCGCGACCAGATCCATCGCCCCGCCCATGCCCTTGATCATCTTGCCGGGCACCATCCAGTTGGCGATATCGCCGTTTTCGGCAACCTCCATGCCGCCCAGCACGGTCAGATCGATCTTGCCGCCGCGGATCATCGCAAAGCTGGCCGCACTGTCGAAATAGGCCGAATGCGGCAGCTCACTGATCGTCTGCTTGCCGGCGTTGATCAGATCGGCGTCAATTTCGTCCTCAGTCGGGAACGGGCCGATGCCGAGCATGCCGTTCTCGCTCTGCAGCGTGACGGTAATGCCCGCAGGGACATGGTTTGCCACCAACGTCGGAATGCCGATCCCCAGATTGACGTAATAGCCGTCGCGAAGTTCCTGCGCGGCGCGGGCGGCCATCTGGTCGCGGCTCCAGCCCTGGGCGATGTTATCGTGCTTGGTCATCAGCCGACATCCGTGGTGCGAGTGGTGCGGAATTCGATCTTCTTGTCATAGGGCGCACCGCAGATCAGCCGCTGGACATAGACCCCCGGCAGATGGATCGCGTCAGGATCAAGCTGCCCCGGCTCGACGATCTCTTCGACTTCCACGACGCAAACCTTGCCGCACTGCGCGGCCGGCACATTGAAATTGCGCGCGGTCTTGCGGAACACCACGTTGCCGGTGGTGTCGGCCTTCCAGCCCTTGACCACCGCCAGATCGGCAAAGATCCCGGCTTCGAGGATGTATTCCTCGCCGCCAAACGATTTCACTTCCTTGCCCTCGGCCACCAAGGTGCCGACGCCGGTCTTGGTGTAGAAGCCGGGAATGCCCGCGCCTCCTGCGCGCATCCGCTCCGCCAGAGTGCCTTGGGGGCAGAATTCTACCTCCAGCTCACCCGCCAGATATTGCCGCTCGAACTCCTTGTTCTCGCCGACATAGCTCGCCATCATCTTCTTGACCTGACGGGTGCGCAGCAGCTTGCCGATCCCTTCGTTATCGATCCCGGCGTTGTTGGAAACGAAGGTCAGGTCCTTCACCCCACTATCGCGAATCGCATCGAGCAGACGTTCGGGAAGGCCGCACAGGCCGAACCCGCCGCTGGCGATCAGCATGCCGTCTTTCAGCAGCCCATCAAGGGCGCTGGCGGCATCGGGGTAGATCTTGTTCACGCATGTCTCCCGGCAATCACGAAGCCATGCCGCTAGGTGAAGCGCAGCTGGGTGACAATTGCAACCGACGCCGCGCCAGTTGCGCGCATTGCAAGGGTTCAACCCGGCAGGTCGAGCTCAAGCACAGCACCCAGGTCTGCCAGCGCCTGCGGCCCGCTGACTACCTTGATCGCGTGCATCCCCAGCGCTGCCGCCGGTTTGCAGTTGATGCCAAGATCATCGAGATAGATGCACTGCCCGGGTTCCAGTCCGAGGTGATCACACATCATCTGGTAGATTCGCGGATCGGGCTTACGCACCCCGGCCTTGCTGCTTTCGATCACGTGTTCGAACCGGGCAAAGACCTGTTCGTAGGCATCCTTGCTATCACCGCTGCGGGCCATCCCGGCGCCGTGACCGCTGGGGACGTTGTTGGTGATGCAGGCGAGGCGGTAGCCTTCGATCTTCAGCAGATCGAGCGCGCTGACCATGGCCGGGCGGATCGATCCCGACAGGACCGCGAGCACCGCGCGGCCTTCGAGCGAATGGCCCAGCGCTTCGGCCTCAGCCTCAAACAGCACGTCGAACATCCGCCCGTCGATCTCGGCGCGTTCGAACTTGGCCCAAGCGTTGTCATGCGGGTTGGTCGCGTTGACCGTGCGGATGAAATCGCGCGGCAGTCCGCGTTCCTCCTCCAGCACATTGAACGCTTCGAACGGCGAGGCAGTTATCACGCCGCCGAAATCGAAAATAACCGCTTCAAACCGGCGCATCGCTCGCTCTCCCCCAAACGTCCGTCTGACAACGGCACTGGCCGATCCCATTGTCGGGTGCAAGCCCAAGGCCGGTTGATTCAAATCATGGCGCGCTTGCAGGCCTGGGTGCATAGTCCCCGTGCTGAGAGGAGAAATGCAATGCGCTCCATTCTGGTTCAAGGTGGCCGTGACAAGGGCATGTCTGCGCGGCTCGATACGGCGATGGATCTGGCCCGAATCCACAATTCTCATCTTACCGTCGCGATCGATACGCCGATCGGGCAGTTCGTGACGGTTGATCCCTATGGCGGAACTTTTGTGGCCCGCGATGCGCTGGATGCGGCCTTGGCGGCAGATGATGCCTTGGCGCTGGCTTTCGCGGGTCGGCTAGGTAAGGATGACGTGCCGTTTGACGTGGTTCAGTATGAAACCATGCCACTTGAAGCCATGATTGTGGCGGCACGGCTGTCCGATCTGGCGGTGGTCACGCGCGACTGCGGCTATGCCGGTGATCTGGCGGTTGAGGCGCGCTGCCCGGTGCTGGTCTTGCCGTGCGATTCTGCTTTGCCCTTGCCATTGGCGATCGCCTGCATTGCCTGGGACGGCAGTGATCAGGCTGCCATGGCACTGCGCAGCTGTGTGCCGCTGCTCGATGAGGGCACGGATGTTCACCTGCTGACCGTCCTCACGGATGCGCCGCAGGGATTCCCGCCGACCGATGCGCTGCAGTACCTTGCTCGGCATGGGATCAAGGCTGAGCTGCACGAGTTGACCAAGGCCGCAACGGTCGAGGAAACGCTGCTGACCGAAGTGAACCGGTTGGGCGGTCAGGTGCTGGTGATGGGCGCATTCGGCCACAGCCGCTTGCGTGAATTCATGTTCGGCGGTGTATCGCGTTATTTTCTGGATGAAGCATCCGCACCCGCCTTGCTGATGGCCCATTGATTGACGCAGATGTGCACCGCAGTTGCGGAGAATAGTGCCTCATTTATGGTGCAATGCGGCATTTGCGGTGACAAGATCGCGATTCCGGCTGGTTTGACTGAAATGCAAAGGTCTAAAATTGAACGTTAAAGTGCCGACTCTTGCGTGAAACTGAACGGTAGTTGCAAACTACGCAACGTGAAATGCGCTTTTCGCACTTGCACAATAACCGGCGGGTCGGCATTTAGAACGGGCCTTTCAGGCATCCTCTCCCAAAACTTCCAAAGGCCCGGCTGGCAACAGTCGGGCCATTTTTTTGCTCTGCTCAAGCCGCAGCATGCAGCCATTCTGCCTGTCTTCCCGGGCAACGCCGGATTTGCAATTCCCCCTCTCCGTTCCTAGCTTTGCCGCTCACGAATGGCAGATCGGGATTTCCATGGCCGAAGCAGGCAACACCACAGTCAAACTCCAGGTCGCCGCCGCGCGGCAGGAGGAAAGCGGGAACGGCTTTGCCCGGCTGCCCAAATCGGCGCTGTCGGCCTTGGGCGTGACCGAAGGCGATGTGGTCGAGATCGAAGGCAAGCGAATCACCGCCGCACGGGTGATGGCGCCCTATCCTGAGGATGAGGGGCTTGAAGTGATCCGGCTCGATGGTCTGCAGCGCGCCAATGCCGAGGTTGGCTCGGGCGATCACGTGCAGGTCCGCAAAGCGGTCAGCAAGCCTGCGACGCGGGTGATCTTTGCCCCCGCCCAGCGCGAAATGCGGCTGCAGGGGCCGGGGCAGGCGCTGAAGCGCAATTTCTTTGGGCGTTCCTTGGTCGCTGGCGACCTAGTCGCCACCACCGGCCAGCAGCAGGTTCGCGATATGCCGCCCGAAGTGGCACGGATGTTCAACGCCCCGGCCTTTGCGCTCACCCAAATCCGCCTGACCGTGGTCTCAACTGTGCCCAAAGGCATCGTCCACATCGACGAGAACACCGAAGTCGAACTGCGCGAGGAGTTCGAGGAAGCGCGGGGATCACGCGGCGATGTCAATTACGATGACGTCGGCGGCATGGGCGATACGATCCGGCAGTTGCGCGAATTGGTCGAACTGCCGCTGCGCTATCCCGAACTGTTCACCCGGCTCGGCGTTGATCCGCCGAAGGGCGTGCTGCTGCACGGGCCGCCGGGGACCGGCAAGACCCGGCTGGCGCGGGCGGTGGCGAATGAGAGCGAAGCCAGCTTCTTCACCATCAACGGCCCCGAAATCATGGGCAGTGCCTATGGTGAGAGCGAGCGGCGGCTGCGTGAGGTGTTTGAGGAAGCCGCGAAAGCCGCACCCTCGATCGTGTTCATTGACGAGATTGATTCGATCGCCCCCAAACGTTCCGGTACGCCGGGCGAGGCGGAAAAGCGGCTGGTGGCGCAGCTGCTGACGCTGATGGACGGGCTCGGCTCCAGCACCGGGATAGTGGTGATCGCGGCGACCAACCGCCCCGATGCCATCGACGAAGCGCTACGCCGCCCCGGCCGGTTTGACCGCGAAATCGTGGTCGGCGTGCCGGACGAGCATGGCCGCCGCGAAATCCTCGGCATCCACACCCGCGGGATGCCGCTCGCCGAAGGGGTCAATCTCGACGAGCTGGCTCGTACCACCCACGGCTTTGTCGGGGCCGATCTGGGCGCCCTGGCGCGCGAGGCAGCGATGGACGCGGTGCGGCGGATCATGCCGCAGCTCGATCTCGAAGCGCAGACGATCCCGCCCAAGGTGCTCGAAGAGCTGACCGTGACCCGCGAGGATTTTGTGGGCGCGCTCAAGCGGGTCCAGCCATCGGCGATGCGCGAAGTGATGGTTCAGGTGCCCAACGTCCGCTGGTCCGATATCGGCGGCGCGGATGAAGCGCAGGCCAAGCTGAAAGAAGGGATCGAGCTGCCGCTCAAGAACCCTGACGCGTTCCGCCGTTTGGGGATCCGCCCGGCTAAGGGCTTTCTGCTCTATGGCCCGCCCGGCACCGGCAAGACCTTGCTGGCCAAGGCGGTCGCCAAGGAAAGCGAAGCCAACTTCATCTCGATCAAGAGCAGCGACCTGCTCAGCAAATGGTACGGCGAAAGCGAACAACAGATCAGCCGCCTGTTCGCCCGCGCGCGGCAAGTTGCACCCTGCGTGATCTTTATCGACGAGATTGACAGCCTCGTTCCGGCGCGCGGTAGTAGCGGAAACGAGCCGCAGGTCACCGGCCGCGTGGTCAACACCATCCTCGCCGAAATGGACGGGATGGAGGAGCTGTCGTCTGTGGTGCTGATCGGCGCAACCAATCGCCCCGGCTTGGTCGATCCGGCCTTGCTGCGCCCCGGACGGCTGGACGAGCTGGTCTATGTCGGCACGCCTGACGCGAAGGGCCGTGCGCATATCCTCAAAATCCACACTAGCAAGATGCCGCTGGCCAAGGACGTCGATCTGGCCGCGATTGCAGCCGAAGCCGAACGCTTCACCGGCGCCGACCTCGAAGACCTGACCCGCCGCGCCGGCCTCGTCGCAATCCGCAGCCGCGGCGCCAAGGTCAAGACAGTGACCGGCGCCGACTTCAAGGAAGCGCTGGCCGATTCCCGCGCGACGGTGACGGCCGAAATGGAGGCTGAATACGCCAAGCTAAAGGGCGAATTGAAGAAACGCGCGGCTGCAATCAATCCGGTGCCGATCGGGTTTGTGGCGCCGGGGATGGTTACTTCGACCAGGGAGAAGAAGCATTAGCCTTAGCCGAGGATGGTTTTTGACAATCGGGCGCGCTGCCGCGGCACGTTCCGGTTTTCATGAAGTAATGGCTGTTCCGAGTATCTAGAGCAGCTGGGATGGGTAGGTTTGCAGGGTAGATGAATGAGCGGAAAAATACCGTCGGATGCGGCGGCAGTGGCTTCAGCACGACAAAGGCAGTCGGCCGCTGCAAGTACTCCGACGCATATGCTGCCAAATTGCCTGTCCTTAGCGATTGTGTGGCACGCTCGTTCCAGGCATCGATGTCTTCCTGGGTTGCGGGACGCAAGTGGCCTTCTTCCACCAACGCGGCAACGACGTCCTCGCCAGGTCCGCGATCGGGACGTTCACGCGGATCGATCCCCGCGTAGGGTCCGCTTTCAGCCATCAGATAGGTCGCAGGATCGGGTGCGGGCCATTGCCCGTCACCGTCGAGCGACATTTCTGCGGCGCGATATGCGCCGTGAAAACGCGTGACGGCTAGGCCACTGACGCGTTCGATCTGTGTTACCGCCTCGTCAAGTTCGAGTCCGCCCTTGTAAGCCGTGAGATAATTACCGCAGCGGGGCGGGGCAGCCTTGTCAGCAACATAGTTGACCTGACGTAAGGGGATTCCGGAAGGCAGGCCCGTGACTTGCTGGGGGGCATATCCATAAGTTATCACCCCGCGCAGCTTCTCCGCGTCGACCCCGCTGAAATCCCAAAGGACCGGTTCATTGGCCATCACCACCACCACCTGCGGTTTGGTGCGCCACCCGCTGCTAAGTTTCACCGGGCGGGCCTCGTGCTGCGCAGGTTGACTATCGGCAACGCGCTCGCCTTCGTAAACCCCAATCAAGGTCAGCTCGGTATCGGCGGGCAGCTTGGTCTCGAGGCACCGGGAGACAATCTCGGGACCGACTGACTGCTGGGCGCGGCATGACCCAAGCACCGAAGCCATGAGTGTCAACGCGAACAGGCCAGCGCGTCTCAATGCGCCGCACCCCAGCTCTTGCCCGTCCCGATCTCAACCCCCAGCGGCACGCTCAGCACCACCGCCGGTTCAGCTGCCCCGGCCATCACCGCGCGGATCACTTCGCTGGCCGCATCAACATCGCCCTCGGGCAGTTCGAACACCAGTTCGTCGTGGACCTGCAGCAGCATCCGCACGTGGCCGAGGCCTGCCGCTTCGAGTGCGGGCATCATCCGGACCATCGCGCGCTTGATGATATCGGCGCTGGTGCCCTGGATCGGGGCGTTGATCGCCGCGCGTTCGCTGCCTTGGCGTTCGGCTTGCTGGCTTGAAGTGATGCGCGGGAACCAGCATTTGCGGCCTAGCAAGGTTTCGGAATAGCCCTTCTCGCGCACCGAGGCCAAGGTCTCGTGCATATAGCGCTGGATCCCAGGAAAACGCTGGAAATAGAGGTCGATCACCGCCTGCGCTTCGTCCGCTGTGGTTCCAAGCCGTCCGGCGAGGCCCCAGCGGCTGATGCCATAAAGGATCGCGAAGTTGACCGTCTTGGCCCGGCCGCGGGTGTCGCGGTTGACCTCGCCGAACATTTCCTGCGCGGTGCGCGCGTGGATGTCTTCGCCAGCCGCGAAGGCCTCTTTCAGCTCGGGCACGTCGGCCATGTGCGCGGCGAGACGCAGTTCGATCTGGCTGTAGTCGGCGGCGAGGATCACGTTGCCCTGATCGGCCACAAAGGCGTGGCGGATCTGGCGGCCGATTTCGGTGCGGATCGGGATGTTCTGCAGGTTGGGCTCAGTTGAAGACAGCCGCCCAGTTTGCGCGCCGACCAGGCTGTAGCTTGTGTGGACCCGCCCCGTGGTGGGATTGATCGCCTCTTGCAGTGCTTCGGTATAGGTACTGCGCAGCTTCGACAGTTGCCGCCATTCAAGCACTTTGCTGGCGACTGGAGCGCCTTCGCCGTCGAGCCGTTCGAGTACCGATTGGTCGGTCGAATACTGACCGGTCTTGCCCTTTTTGCCACCCTTGTAGCCAAGCTTGTCGAACAGAATTTCGCCCAGCTGTTTGGGGCTGCCGATGGTGAAGGGCTGTCCGGCCAGCTCGTGAATCTCGCCTTCCAGCTTGCCGATTTCGGTGGCGAAAGTGGCGGACAGACCCGCCAAGGCCTCACGGTCAACCTTGATCCCGTGGCGTTCCATCTGCGCCACTACTGGCACCAAGGGCCGATCGACGCGTTCATAAACTCGGGTGCCGCCTTCATCGGACAGGCGCGGTTTGAGCAGGCGGTGGAGCCGCCAGGTTACTTCGGCATCTTCGGCGGCATATTCGGTCGCGCGGTCTAGCGGCACTTCGCCAAACGGGATTGCCTTTTTGCCGGTCCCGCAGACATCCTTGAAAGCGATGCAGGTGTGGCCAAGGTGGCGCATCGCCAACTCGTCCATCCCGTGCCCACCGCCAATTCCGTCGATGCTGCGCCCCGCATCAAGATCGAAGCTCATCACCATGGTATCGTCGATCGGGCTGACGGTGATGCCGTGGCGAGCCAGCACGTTGAGATCGTACTTGGCGTTCTGACCGACTTTCAGCACCGCATCGCTTTCCAGCAGCGGTTTGAGCAGGGCGATAGCGCGGGCCTTGTCGATCTGGTGCGGCTTCTCCGCGAACATATCGGTCCCGCCATGGCCTAGCGGAATATAGCAGGCCTGCCCCGGCCCGGTGGCCAGACTGATCCCGACAAGATCAGCGGAAATGGCATCAAGCGCGCTGGTTTCGGTATCGAAGGCCACCAGCCGCGCCGCGAAAGCCCGTTCGATCCATCCGGCCAGTGCCTCCTCATCCTGCACGCAGGCATAAAGCGATCGGTCGATTGGCGGCAGTTCGGCCAGCGCTTGCCGGCTCCCGCCGGGAACCACCACAGCACCGGCATTGACCGGCTTCGCCGGATTAAGCTGAACCTTGCGCTCCGGGCTACCGCGCCCTTCGCCCAGCCGCTTGAGCAGGGAATTGAACCCGTGTTCTTCCAGGAATACGGCCAAGGGTTCGGGCGGGATCGCGGTCAGCTTGAAATCATCGAGCGCCACCGGCAGGTCGCAATCTTCCTTGAGCTGGACCAGCACGCGAGAAAGCCGCGCCATTTCGGCCTGTTCGATCAGGCTTTCCTGCATCTTGCTGGGCTTCATCGTCGGCGCCGCGGCGAGCGCGGCCTCAAGGCTGCCGTGTTCCTGGATCAGCTTGGTCGCGGTCTTGGGCCCGATCCCGCGAATGCCGGGGACGTTGTCGACTGCATCGCCCATCAGGGCCAGCACATCGCCGACCAGCTCCGGTGCGACGCCGAATTTCTCGGCCACTTCGGGAATGTCGATCCGCACATTCTTCATCGTGTCGAGCATGTCGATATGCCCGGTCCCGCACGGCCCGATCAGTTGCATCAGATCCTTGTCAGACGAAACGATCGTTACGTCCCAGCCGCGATGGGCGGCGGCGCGCGCATAGGAGGCGATCAGATCGTCGGCCTCCAGCCCGGTCTCCTCAATACAGGGAAGGCTAAAGGCGCGGGTGGCATCGCGGACCAGCGGGAACTGCGGTTTCAGGTCTTCGGGCGCGGGCGGGCGGTTGGCCTTGTAGTCCGGGTAGATGTCGTTGCGGAAACTCTTGCCGCTGGCATCCAGAATCACTGCCATATGGGTCGGGCCGTCGGCCTTGTTCAGATCATCGGCCAGCTTCCACAGCATGGTGGTATAGCCATAGACCGCACCCACCGGCACGCCCGCCGGATTGGTCAGCGGTGGCAGCCGGTGATAGGCGCGAAAGATATAGGCCGATCCATCGACCAGATAGAGGTGTTGTTTGGGCTCCATTGGCTTTGACTAGCAGGCTGAGCGGGGAAGGGTAAGACCCAGCCTCGGCGTGATTCGAGACCCATGAGGGCGCCTTGATTTCCGCTCGTCGCGATTAGGAAACGCTTGGTCGAGCCCCAAAAGTGACAGATTACCGTCAGTTTTCAGATAGATCACAGCAATCTCTTGCATCGTGAAAAGAAGGTCATTACATGGCGCGGTGAAGTCTACCGGAAAGGTAGTCTTTCCGTGCGGTCGCTTCCAATTCCGGGTGCGGGCGTGCGTGGTCCACTTGTTGATCAAGGAATACATTCATGCGCAAGATCGTTCTCGTTGCCGTTGCTGCCCTCGCCCTTTCGGCTTGCTCGAAGGAAGCCACCGACGCTGCTGCGACCGTTTCGGAAGCCGCTGTTGAAATGTCGGGCGCTGCTTCGGAAGCTGCTGACGCAACTGCCGCCAAGGTTGCCGATACCGCCAAGGAAGGCGCTGCAACCGTTTCGGAAGCCGCTGTTGATGGCGCTGCAACCGTTGAAGACACCGCGGCCCAGGCCAAGGAAGTCGCTGACGAAGCCATGAAGAAGGGCGCATAAGCGCTTTTTGACGGTTTGAAGATTGGGGGCGCGGGGGAAACCTCGCGCCCCTTTTCTATGCGCCCGGTGCGGCAAACCCGGATCGCGCCTTGATCTTGTTTAATCGCGCGATTAAACCCCACCTCTGACCGGCACTCATGACCGGCGGGAGAGTGTGGTTTGAACGTAACCCTCGCCCAGGGTCTGACCAGCGCACTAGCGCGGATTGGCTTGCCTGCGCCCGACGGGCTTGAGCGGCTTTCGGGCGGCGCCAACATGGAAAGCTGGCGGTTTACTGCAGGGGACGCCGTCTGCGTGCTGCGCCGCGCGCCGTCGCTGGAAATGATGGCCGGGCGCCCGCTTGACCACGCTGCAGAGGCTGCGCTGATCCGTGCCGCCCGTGCAGCGGGGGTGATGGCACCCGAAGTGCTGGTCGAACTGATCCCAAGTGATGGTATTGGTTCGGGTTATGTGATGCGGGCCATTTCCGGCTCGCCCGATCCCAATCTGTTTCTGGCCGAAGCCGATCCGCAGACCGGGATC
>JAGNTK010000027.1:18702-22940 GCA_017987575.1 Novosphingobium sp.
GCGATCTCCGAATGGCTGGCCAGCGATATCAAGCCGCTGGTCGCGGGCCGGGGCAAATTTGATCTGGCCGTCGCCCGCAACGCGCTGGGGATCGTCGCGCGTGAGATTGAACAGCGCCCCTGCGCCACCGATGCCGCACTCTCTGCCGATTTGTTGTCGGGCCAAGCCGATCTGACGACGCCCGGCCTGCTTGCACAGCTGCGCCGCTCTGCGCTGGCCAAATTGTCTGCCGATATGCCGAAATATCCCGCTCTGGCGCTGGCCCGGGCGAAATGGGAAGGAAACTGAAATGGACTTTGCGCTGCCTCAGGAACTGGTCGCCTACCTCGCCGAGCTTGACCAATTCATCGCGGACGAGATCAAGCCGCTGGAACAACAGGATGATAACATCCGCTTCTTCGATCATCGCCGCGAATATGCCCGGACCGATTTCGAAAATGAAGGCCTGCCGCGCCACGAATGGGAACTGCTGCTGCGCGAAGCCTCGATCCGGGCTGACAAGGCCGGACATTGGCGCTTTTCGGCGCCGAAGAAATACGGCGGCAAGGATGGATCGAACCTGTGGATGGCGGTGATCCGCGATCACTTCACCCAGATGGGTTTGGGGCTGCACAACGATTTGCAGAACGAGCATTCGATTGTTGGCAACTTTCCGTTCGTCAACATGTTCGAACATTTCGGCACGGCGGAGCAGCAAGAGGAATTCATCCTTGGCGGGTTTGAGCGCCGCCGCCGGGTTGCCTTTGGCTTGACCGAACCAGACCATGGCTCTGACGCCACCCACATGGAAACCGTCGCGGTGCGTGAAACCCGCGATGGCGTGGCGGGCTGGCGGATCGACGGGCGCAAGATGTGGATCACCGGAATGCACGTCGCCACGCATTGCGCGGCATTCTGCCGGACTAGCGGCAAGGCCGGCGATGCCAAGGGGATCACCTGCCTGCTGGTGCCGATTGAGACCCCCGGCATGGTGGTCGACGAATATCTGTGGACGTTCAATATGCCGACCGACCACCCCAGGATGCATTTCGAAAATTGCTGGGTGCCAGAGTCCGCAGTGCTGGGGCCGGTTGATGGAGGACTGTCGATTGCGCAAAGCTTCGTCCACCAGAACCGCATCCGACAGGCCGCCAGTTCACTGGGCGCGGCGACGTTCTGCGTGGAAGAATCGGTCAAGTACGCGCGCGAACGCAAACCGTTTGGTGCAGAATTGGCGCGCAATCAGGGGATCCAGTTCCCGCTGGTCGAGCTGGCGACGCAATGCGAAATGCTGCGCTCGATGATCTACAAGACCGCTTGGGAAATGGACAATATGGACCACAAGGAGCTGGAACATCAGCTCTCTGACAAGATCTCGATGTGCAATTACTACGCTAATCGGCTGGTCTGTGAGGCGGCGGACCGGGCCATGCAGGTCCACGGCGGGATCGGTTATTCGCGGCATAAGCCGTTTGAGCATATCTATCGCCACCACCGCCGCTATCGGATCACTGAAGGCGCTGAAGAAATCCAGATGCGCAAAGTTGGCGCCTATCTGTTCGGCTATCTTGGGCCGCGCAAGGCGCTCTACGCGAAGTAGCCAGGGGCTTTGCGACCTAGAGTCGGCTCAGCGCCAGATCGTCAAACCGAACCTCATCGCTCCCCGGCGCCAGCCAGAGCGTGAGGAACGGGGCGGCGCAGCCTTCGCCAATTGTGACCAATGCCTGGAACTGGCCTTTGGTGCCGGGCAGCGCCACGGCTTCAACCGGGCTGCGGCCTGTCGGCGTGCAGGCGATTGAGAGCTGCGCCCCAGTGGCGGACTTGCCGTCGCTGCCTTGCGCGGTCCAGTTCAGGCGATAACGGCCAGCCGGTACCGCCAGCATCTGCCAGGCGATTGGCTGTGCTGTCGGTCCACCGACCCGGACCAGCAGGCCAGTGGCGTCTGCGCGGGTCTGGCCTGCGGGCATGGCCGAAACATCGCCGCTGCCCACCAGATTCCATTCGAACGGCACCGGCGGACGGCTGATCGGCAGCGCGGCAAAGTGCGGGTCGGCAATCCCGGGGATGGCCGCAGGGCAGTGCGCTTGCCACAACTGGCGTGCCTCCATCGGCCCACCAGCCAGGACCAACCGAACCACCAACGGCGATACGGTATCGCAGCCCCACGGTTTGGCGGACAGGCTGCCGACCACCTCTGCCCGGGCGCGCAACGCGGGCAGTTCCAACATTGAGGCGTGTTGCAGATAGGATTGGGTCCAAGCCGGACGCAGGGCCAGCCGCTCTGCCAAGGCAGCGCGCCCCTGCGGGGTGGCCTCAAACTGCGCCAGCAGCATATCGCGAACCGGGAAATTGGGCGCTTGGCGCAGCACGGCATCAATGCGCAGTGCCGCCAACCGCGGCTGCCCTGCATTTAGCGCTGCATTCATGAAATAGATCTGGGTCAGCGGATCGCGCCAACCGAACTTTGCGGCGATCCGGAACGATCGGTCCGCCTTGACGTTCTGGCCCGCGGCCAGCTGGCTTGCCCCCAGCAAGGCGGTTGAGCGCGGGTCGATCGGATCGCTTGCCACCGCGCGTGCCGCTGCAGCCATGGCCAGCGGCTTGTCACCGGCTTGAAGCGCGGTGGCGGCGGTGCTGCGATTCGCCTCTGCCGCCAGGAACCCTGGCACAAAGCGGGCAAGGTCCGGGTTGCGCGCTGAAGCCCGGTCCAGTCCGTTACCCAGCGCCAAGACAGCAAACGCCGCTACAGCGCCCAGCATGACCAATCTGGATGTAGCGCGGGTCACGCGCCGATCAGCCCTTCTTCTTCTTTTTGTCCGACGAATTGTACGAATAATAATCGTACCCGTAGTACTCTGAATAGCCGTGGCTGAGCTTTGACGGATCGAACATGGTCAGCACTGCGCCCAGCAGAACTGGCCGCATCGTCCGCAAGCGGCGCAAAGACGCCTTGAGCGAACCGCGCCGCGCGCGCTCGGATTCGATGATAAAGACTACCCCGTCGACCAGCGCCGAAATCAATGGAGCATCGGCCAAGCCCAGGATCGGTGGGCTATCGAACACCACCACGTCATAGCGCGCGGTCAGTTCTTCGATCAGCTCTTCCATCCGGACTGACGCGATCAGTTCGGTCGGGCTGGGTGGAACCGGGCCGGACGTGATGACATCCAGACCTTTGAGACCCGAAGGCTTGAGCACATGATCGACGCTGTCCTGATGGGTCAGCAGTGTCGACATGCCCTTTCCATTGTCCAGATCAAGCCTGCGATGGACCGAGGGGCGGCGCAAGTCGACATCGACCAGCAGCACTTTGCGGCCCATCCGGGCAAAGCCCTGCGCGATCGCATAGCTGGTCGTCGTTTTGCCTTCCGAAGGCTGCGAACTGGTAATCAGCAGCGATTTGGGCAGGCCTTGACTGGTCGAATAGAGCAGTGAACCGCGCAGCGAGTTGTAGCCTTCGGAGACCGGCGATTTCGGATCGGTCAAGGCTTCATCCAGATCAACCCCGCGAGAGCGCGGAATGACCCCCAGCAGCGGCAGCTCCAGCTTGTGCTCGACATCTTCGGGTACCCGCACGGTGTCGTCGAACTGGTTGCGCAGGAAGGTTGTCACCCCGGCCAGTCCCAGCCCGATCAGCAATGCATAGGCGAGATTCTTCAAAAGGTTGGGCGAGGAGTGCGACAGTGGCGCCTCGGCCCGATCGACAATCGCGATATTGCTGTTGCTGATCCCGGCAGAAGCATTCAGCTCTTTGTAGCGCTGCAACAGCCCATCATACAGCGCGCGGTTGGTATCGGCTTCGCGCGCCAAAAGGTTGTATTCCACCGAGCGGTCCTGTTCCGCCAGCGTGGCTGATTTGAGCGCGTTGACCTGCGCCTCAAGCTGGCGTTCGGTGGCCAGCGCCGCCTGATATTCCGCATCGGCAGAGCTTCGCAGGTTGTTGGCGGCAATGTTCAACTGGGCGTCGATTGTCTTCAATTGCGCGCGCAACTGTCGGACGTTGGGATGGCCTTCCAGATGGCGGGTCAGTTCGTCCTGCAACTTGGCTTCGATCTCGGCCCGCTGGGTGAACAGCTGCTGGACTACCGGGTTGCTCATCGCTTCGCGGTTGCTGAGCAGTGAAGTGCGGCCGATCGAACGCAGTTTGCTTTCCGCAGCGATCCGGTTGGCGCGGGCCTGCGAAGCGGCGGCGTTCAATTGCATCAGGCTGGCGGTGGTTACGCTGGACGCACCCGCCCCGGCATCGCCCTTGTCTGAGC
>JAGNTK010000112.1 GCA_017987575.1 Novosphingobium sp.
AGCGTCATGAAGGAATACACCATCCGCGAAGACGATCTGGCGGGCGATGCGGTGGCCGCGCTGCTCACGCTGCATTTGCAGGAAATGCACGCCTGGTCCCCGGCCTGTTCGGTCCACGCCATGCCGATTGCACGGCTGCGCGAAGGTGATGTGACCTTTTATTCGGTCTGGGATGGCGAAGCACTGGCGGCTTGCGGCGCGATCAAACAACTGAACGAGACTCACGGCGAGCTCAAATCGATGCGCGCCGATCCGGCCTATCGCGGCAAGGGCGCGGGGCGGGCCGTACTGGAGCACCTGATCAGCGTGGCGCAGTCTCGCGGCTATACCCGGCTTAGTCTGGAGACCGGCTCGACCGAAGGGTTCGAGCCTGCCCGCCAGCTCTATCGTTCCAACGGCTTTGACGAATGTGGTCCGTTTGCGGACTATCCGCTCGATCCTTTTTCGGTGTTCATGACGAGGTGCCTGTGATTTTACGCGAAGCCACGCCTGCGGATATTCCAGCACTGTCGGAATTGGCCATCGCCAGCTTCAACGCCAAGTTCGCGCACCTTTATAGCGCGGAAAACCTGGCCGCATTTCTGGAAGAGAGCCTGTCTGAGCGGGCGATCACGGCGGAACTGGCCAACCCAACCCGTGTCTACCGGTTGGCAGAAAGCGATGACGGCGCGCTGCTGGGCTATGCCAAGATTGGTCTAACCTGCGGTTTCCCTGACCATGCCCGCGGGAAAAAGGTAATGGAACTCAAGCAGCTTTACACCGCGCCCGCAGCCACCGGCAAAGGGATCGGCGGTGCGCTGATGGACTGGGCAATGGCCCAGTTTGCGGAGCGCGGGGCGGATGAGGCGCAGCTTTCGGTCTATGCCCACAACGATGGCGCACATCGGTTTTACCGTCGTTATGGGTTCGACAAGGTGGCTGACATCACTTTCCGCGTCGGCGATCACATCGATCCCGAATTCCTATTCGCCCGCATGCTGTGATCGCCACCCGCAAATATTAGCAAAATTTGATCTAACCGGGTTTACCGCTTCTGCCTGAAGGCTTAGCGGCGTCTGGCAATGACGATGCTACGGCGCCTCAATCCGGTCTATCTGATGCTGCTGATGCTGGCCGCCTTGGCCTTGCGTCTGGCAGTGCCAGCCGGATTTATGCCGGTGGCTGACGCAGAGGGAATTCGGGTCGAAATCTGCACTGGCGCGGGCAAAGCCTTCGTCGAGCTGGATCCAGGCTCCTCGCAGGGCGAGCCGCAGCGCGATCCCTGCCCCTATGGCCTCGCTGCTGCAGCCGCGCTTGATGCGCCGCCGCCGCTGGGGCTGCTAACAACCCCGCCAGCGCCGCTGGCGCTGCCTTATCCCGGCCTGATTGCGGCCCGCCTGATTGCGGTCCGTGCGCTGCGCCCCCCGGCCAGAGGACCCCCTGCTTTCGCCTGATCCTGTTCAACTCCGAATTTTTGATCAAGCGAAAGTATTGTCATGTCCAAACGACTGCTGTGCAGCGCTGCCGCGCTGCCCTTCATGCTGGCCGCGCCTGCGGCCTGGGCCGAAGAGGCCGATTCCGCCCCGCTAACCGACACCATCGTGGTCACCGGTCAGCGCCAATCCGATGCCCTTGAGGCTGAAACCGATCCGCTATCCGGCCATGCCAGCGCTCCCGATGCCGCCGCGCTGACCGCCCGCCTGCCGGGCGCCGCACTGATTGGCAACGGCGCGATCTCTGGCCAGGTCCAGTATCGCGGGCTGTTCTCCGACCGGCTTGCGATCCGCGTCGGCGGGCAGAGTTTCCAGACTGGCGGCCCCAATGCGATGGATCCGCCGCTGCACTATGCCCCGGCGATTCTGCTCGACAGCATCACCGTCAGCCGCGGTGCGGCACCGGTCAGCGAAGGACCGGGGATGGGGGCGATGGTCGACGCCCGGCTTAAAGGTGTGGATTTCGGCACTGGCGCGGCGCTCACCCCGATCGTCAGCATGGCTTCCAGCTATCGCAGTGCGGATAAGGGCTTTGCGATCGGCGGAGTAGCGGGCCTTTCCAACGAGCGGGTCAAATTGAATGCAATCGCTTCGTGGGAGCAAGGCAGCGACTATCGCATTCCTGGCGGTCATGCCCGCGATACCGGTTATGAACGGCTGACCTTTGGCCTTTCGGCGGGCTTTCAAGCGCAGGGCAACCGCCTGACCCTCGACTATCGCCGCCAGCAAACCGGGCCGAGCGGCAATCCGCCGTTTGCGATGGATATCGACTACTTCCACACCGACTTCGTCCGGGCCGCCTTTGATGGCAAGCTGGGCAGTCTGCCCTTTGCCATGGTGCTGGGCTTTACCGATGTGCGCCACGGGATGGACAATCACAGTCTGCGGCCGGCCCCAGCCAGCACCACGCAGTACCGCTATTCCTATGCCGAAGCGCAGACCCTGACCGGTTCGGCCAAGCTGGGGATTGGGCCAGTCACGATCGGGCTAGACGGGATGGCGATCGACCGCACGGTCAACATTACAAATCCGACCAACCCGGCCTTCTTCATCGCCTCACTCGACAATGTCAGGCAATCGCGGATCGGCGGGTTTGCCGAAGCGAGGCTTGAAATGGGCGGATGGCAGGCCGATGCCGGTGTGCGGATTGACCGGCACGAAGCGCGGATGGCGGGTCCTGTTGTTGGCACCGGCGTTCCGGCGATGATCATCAATCTGGCCAATGCTACGGCAAGTGCCAACTCGCTGCGCCGCGACACCACCTGGGATGCCGTGCTGCGGATCTGGCGAGAAGACGGCGCGTTTCGCCCGCGGCTGACCTTGGCGCGCAAGACCCGCGTGCCAAATGCGGTTGAGCGGTTCAGCTGGCTGCCCACCGAGGCGAGCGGAGGGTTGGCTGACGGCAATATCTATATCGGCCGCCAGACCTTGAAGCCCGAAGTGGCCTGGTCGGCCGAGGCCGGAATCGACGTGATGGCGGGGCCGATGACATTTCGTCCTTCGCTGTTCTATCGCCGGATCGATGGCTATGTCCAAGGGACGCCAGTTCCCGCCACCATGCCGATGCAGATCGCCATCGCGACGATGAACGGCGATGCCACGCCGCTGATCGCCACCAATGTCGATGCCGAGCTATACGGCGCCGATGCCGATCTCAGCTGGCAGATCACGCCGCAGCTAAGGCTCGACGGGACGATCAGCTATGTCCGAGGGCAACGCCGTGACATTGCCGACAACCTCTACCGAATCGCCCCGCTGAATGGCCGGTTGGCCTTGAGCTGGGACGGCGGTGTCTGGTCGGTGACCGGCGAAATGGTTGGCGCGGCCAGCCAGAGCAAGGTTTCATTGACCAACGGCGAAGCGAGCAGCCCCGGCTGGGTTAGCGCCAACCTGTGGTTCGGGGTCGACTTGGGGCGGCACATCTCACTCAGCGGCGGGGTCGAGAACCTGTTCGACCGGCGCTATGCCGACCACCTTGCCGGGCGCAACCGGGTGACGCTGTCCGATGTGGCCCTGGGCGAAAAGCTCCCGGCGGCAGGACGCAGCCTGTTCGTGCGGCTGGGCTTTGACTTCTAGCGGTAAAGGCGGCGGGCGGGGTTCACGCCCCGCCCGCCGGACGCTTCAGGCGTGGGTCGGTTGCAGCCTGCGGCGACCTCTTAGCATCACGGCAATGAACGCCAGCGCAAACAGCCCGGTCTGACCCGGTTCGGGCACCTCGGTCGCGCCGCCACCGATCTGCTGGCCGTTGACGAACCAATTGCCCGAAAACAGCATTGAGAAGAACCCGGCAAGGCTGCCGTCGGTGCCCCATACTGGTGCCCGATCGATGGCACCGCCAGTCATCGTTCCGGCAATGTTAAAGCAGCCAGCCCCCAGCTCACCGCAGCCATAGCGCGGTTCGGCGGTCGTCGCGCTGGCCGCCAAAGTGTTTGCTGCACGGTCATAGGTAAAGCCGGGACCGTTGAATTCGGAAAGAACGTAACCGCCGCTGGGCATTTCCATACCCCATGTGCCGGTGTTGGCATTGTAAGTCAGGACCAGCCCATTGGCCCATTCCCACTGTCCCGAAGGCTTGATCGGCCCTGAGACATCCATGCCTACGAGCATTGCTGATCCGGTGCTGCCGCTGCCCTGGCTTCGACCCGTCACCGCAAAGCGATAGATCCCGTCGGCCGGCTTTCGCGGATAGTTGGGATCGAGGTATTCAGGCGTTGGCATGGCATTGAACGACACCGTGATCTGGTCACCGGCAACATAGGGGAAATCGGGCAGTGGGCCGGTCCAGGCCTTCATCGTCCCGTCGGTCTGGCGGATCATCAGCGTATCGGGTGCAGATGCCGTGATCGTTCCGACAAATTTGACCTCAACCGGCGCGGTTTGGGCTTGAGCGGACAGCGGCAACAACACAAGCCAGATGAAAAATGGTGCGACCCATCGAAACATAGCGAATCCCCCTGAAATCAATAATTTCCTTGGCTGCTAGACCAGTGCACGATGCGCAAGGGGCACGCCATAGCTGTCCTGTGACGGCACAGTTTCACGGCCTTGCCGCTGAATGGCGAAACTTCCTTTTGGGGTGGGTGGGGTTTGCCTCATCCGCCTCACCCTCTATATGCCCCCCATGTCCTCAATCAGACCCTGGCGCGATATCGCGCGGCGCACATCCCGGCAGATCATGGTCGGCAAGGTGCCGGTTGGCGGCAATTCGCCGATCACGGTCCAGACCATGACCAACACGCTGACTTCGGATGCCGCGGCAACGATCGACCAGATCCGCCGCTGTGAAGAAGCCGGGGCTGACTTGATCCGGGTTTCGTGTCCAGACGAGGCCAGCACCGCTGCGATGCCGCAGATCGTCCGCGCTGCAGCGGTTCCGATCATCGCGGATATCCATTTCCACTACAAACGCGCACTCGAAGCGGCCGATGCGGGTGCCGCCTGCCTGCGGATCAACCCCGGCAATATCGGCAGCAGCGAACGCGTGGCCGAAGTGGTCCGCGCGGCCAAGGCCAATGGCTGCGCAATCCGGATCGGGGTCAACGCCGGGAGTCTGGAAAAGGACCTGCTCGAAAAGTACGGTGAGCCTTGCCCAGAGGCGTTGGTTGAAAGCGCACTCGATCACATCAAGCTTCTGCAGGATCACGATTTTCATGAATTCAAGGTCGCGGTAAAGGCCAGCGACGTATTTCTGGCAGTGGCGGCCTATATGCAGCTTGCCGAAACGGTCGATTGCCCGCTGCATCTGGGGATTACCGAGGCTGGCGGGCTGATCGGCGGGACAGTCAAATCGTCGATCGGTATGGGCAATCTGCTGTGGGCCGGGATCGGTGACACGATTCGCGTCAGCCTTTCGGCCGAGCCCGAAGAGGAGGTTCGGGTCGGGTACGAGATCCTTAAATCGCTCGGCCTGCGGACCCGCGGCGTGCGGATCGTCTCCTGCCCCAGTTGTGCGCGGCAAGGTTTTGACGTGATCCGCACGGTCGAAAAGCTCGAAACCGCGCTGGGCCATATCAAGACGCCGATGTCAGTTTCAGTGCTTGGCTGCGTCGTCAACGGCCCCGGCGAAGCGCGTGAAACCGATATCGGGATCACCGGCGGCGGCAACGGCAAGCACATGGTCTATCTTTCGGGCGTGACCGACCACCACGTTCAGGATGAAGCGATGATTGCCCACATCGTCGAACTGGTCGAAGCCAAAGCAGCCGAGATCGAGGCTGGCCGTTCGGTCAGCATGGATGTGACCCACGGCAAGGCGGCATAATCAATCGGTAACCCCTGCGCGTTAGACTGCGCAGCGCTATGAACCGCATTACCTACATTGCGCTCGCCGCTGTTGGGATCATGAGCCTGATCGCGGCGATGTTTGCGCCTCGCACAGCGAACGCGCCGGTTGAGCAGACTGCCTCTGCCTCGGCCAAACCGAGCGAGGTCGGCAAGGCGCTGACCCTGACGCGCGATGGTCGGGCCAGTTCACCTTGCGGGCCGAAGTCAATGGCAGCGAGGTCGATTTTCTGGTCGATACCGGAGCTGATTTGGTCGCCCTGACCGAAGCCGAGGCCGAAGCGCTGGGTGTCATGCCTGACGAG
>JAGNTK010000113.1 GCA_017987575.1 Novosphingobium sp.
GCTGGCGGCATCGAAGAATGGCCGCCGACCGCCGGGGCAGTCACCCGCAAGGTCATATAGCCTTTTTCAGCCACCCCGATCATCATCGCCGGGCCATTGACAATCGGCGTGTCGCTGGTGATCAGCCCGCCCTCATCAAGCGTGAACAGGGCTTTCACATTGCGTGACTTCAGCAGCTCAGCTGCTGCCTTTGCGCCGTCTCCGCCGACTTCCTCGTCGTGACCAGAGACGAGGTAGATCGTCCGCTTAGGCTTGAAGCCATGCGCAGCGAGTGCCTCCATCGCTTCGAACAGCGCGACCAGCGAGCCCTTGTCGTCAATCGTGCCGCGGCCCCAGACAGTGCCATCGGCGATGACCCCGGCGAAGGGATCATGCTTCCAATCCTTTTCGGTGCCGGCGGTGACCGGAACGACATCCTGATGGGCCATCACGATGATCGGCTGGGCACTGGGATCGCTGCCCGGCCAGGTGTAGACCATGGTCTGCCCAAGCAGTTCCTTCTGCATCGCGGCATGGCTCTTGGGATAGGTCGCGGCCAGCCAGGCCTGTAGCTTGTCCCATTCCGCCACCTGATTATCGGCTGCGTTCTGGTTGCTAACGGTCTTGAAGCGTACTGCTGCGCCAAGGTGTTCTGCAGCAAGCTGGGCATCAAACGGAGCGGCCGGCGCGACCTTGATCTTTGAGCCATCGGCCACCGCATCGGGTTCGAACATCGCGGTCCGTGCGCCGACTACCGTGCCGAGCGCCAGCACCGCCACGCCAAGTCCCAAAACCCATTTCTTCATCGTGCCACTCCCAGCCCCATTTGAGAGCAGGCTATGCTGCGACGTCGATTGTGGCAACTGCGGTTTACTCGCCCGCCATCAGGCTGGCATTGCCGCCCGCCGCGGTGGTGTCGATGCAGGTCACCCGTTCGGTCGCGAACCGTGCGAGGTAGTGCGGGCCGCCGGCCTTGGGTCCGGTGCCGGACAGTCCTTCGCCACCAAACGGCTGGCTGCCGACAACGGCGCCGATCTGGTTGCGGTTGACGTAGAAGTTGCCGACCCGGGCCTTGGCTTCAACCAGCCGCCGGGTCGCATCGATCCGGCTGTGCAGACCCAGCGTCAGCCCAAATTGGCAGGCGTTGATATCGGCGATGACTTGCTCCAGCTCCTCGGCCTTGAACCGCGCGACGTGGAGCACCGGACCGAAGTTTTCGTTTTCCAGCTCTCTGATCGATCCGATCTCTATGATCGCCGGGGCAACGAAGGTGCCTTGCGCGCAGGTGGCAGGAAGCTCGCGCTGCCAGACGGTGTGGCCGGACTTGTGCATCGCCGCGATGTGGGCATCGAGCTTGGCCTTGGCCTCGGCATCGATCACTGGGCCGACATCGGTGGCGAGGTCTTCGGGATTGCCGATGACCAGCGCTGCAAAAGCACCGCGGATCATCTCGAGCATGCCGCCATAAACATTGTCCTGCAGATAGAGCACACGCAGCGCCGAACAGCGCTGGCCGGCGCTTTGGAACGCGGAGGCGACCACATCGCGGGTGACTTGCTCGGGCAGGGCCGAGCTATCGACAATCATCGCGTTCTGCCCACCGGTTTCGGCGACCAGCGTGGCCAGCGGGCCATCGCGATTGGCGAGGCTGCGGTTGATTGCGCGGGCGGTCTCAGTTGAGCCGGTGAAGTTGACCCCGGCGATGCGCGGATCGCCAGTCAGATGCGCGCCCACCTTGCCGTCACCGGGGGCGAGCTGGACCACTCCGTCGGAGATACCGGCTTCGTGGAACAACCGGATCGCCAGATCGGCGATTAGCGGGGTCTGCTCGGCCGGTTTGGCGATCACCGTATTGCCTGCCGCGAGCGGCCCGGCGACCAGCCCGGTGAAGATCGCCAGCGGGAAATTCCACGGACTGATGGCCACGAATACCCCGCGCCCGTGGAGCGTCATCCGGTTGCTCTCACCGGTCGGGCCGGGCAGGGCTTCACCTTCGGGCGTAAACAGGCGGCGCGCTTCGGTGGCGTAATAGCGCAGAAAGTCGACTGCTTCGCGCAACTCCAGCACGGCATCGACCAGCGATTTGCCAGCTTCGCGCTGACACAGTGAGAGGAACTGGTCTCGGTGAGATTCGTACAGGTCAGCCACTTCAGCCAGTCGCGCGGCGCGGTTCGGGCCGCCCAATTCGTCCCAAGCTGTCTGGAAGCCTTGCGCGCGCTCGATCATCTCGCCGATTTCAGCCGCGCTTGCTGGGCGGCATTGGCCAACCACTTCCGAATTGTCATGTGGGCATCTGACCACTTCGACGGGATTTGCGCCGGGGAACACCACGGTCGGCTCTGCGGTCCACAGTTCAGGATCGTCGCGCCATGCCGTGAGGCTTTCTAACAGCGGTTTGCGCACCAGCGGATCGGCCAGATCGACGCCTGCACTGTTGACTCGACCGGCGAAGATGTCGCGCGGCAGCGGGATCGCCGGGTTGCGGCGCTGGGAAAGCGCGGCCAGTTCCGCCACCGGGTCACCGACCAATTCGGCGACCGGTACTTCGGCATCGGCCATGCGGTTGACGAACGAGGAGTTCGCGCCGTTTTCCAGCAGGCGGCGGACGAGATAGGCGAGTAGGTCCTTGTGACCGCCGACCGGCGCATAGATCCGCACTGGAGTGCGCGGCTGACCCGATTCGGCCTCCAGCTTCGCGAGTTCTTCGTAAATGTCCTCGCCCATCCCGTGGAGCCGCTGGAATTCGAATTCCGTTGCTCCCGCCAAAGCCTTGATCGCGCCAACGGTGTAGGCGTTGTGCGTAGCGAAGGCCGGATAGATCGCATCGGGCGCGGCCAGCAGTTTCGCGGCGCAGGCGAGATAGGACACGTCGGTGGAGAGCTTGCGCGTGAACACCGGATAGTCGACATGTCCGCCAACCTGGCTCAACTTGACTTCGCTGTCCCAATAGGCGCCCTTGACCAGCCGGACCATGATCCGCCGGTGATATTTTCGGCCCAGCGCTGCGACCCATTCGCACAGAGGCACAGCGCGTTTGGAATAGGCTTGCAGCGCCAGGCCAAAGCCCTGCCAGCCGGTCCGGAACAGGTCTTCGTCGGCCACCAATGCTTCGATGATGTCCATCGACAGTTCGAGCCGCTCGGCCTCTTCGGCATCGATCGTGAAATGGACATCGGCATCGCGCGCGGTCGCGGCGAGGTCCTTCAGTAGCGGCACCAGCACCGCCTTGGCCGCTTCGGCGTGAAGGAAATCATAGCGCGGGAACAAAGCAGACAGCTTCACCGAAATCCCCGGCGAACGGACCACGCCGTCCCCGGCTTCCTGCGCGATCCGCGCCAGCGCGGCCTCGTAAGACCGGCGATAGCGTTCGGCGTCGTCAAAGGTCATCGCCGCTTCGCCGAGCATGTCGAAGCTGTGGGTCAGGCCCTGCTTGCGCTCGGGCGCGGCGCGTTCGAGCGCTTCGTTGATGGACCGCCCGAACACGAATTGCCCGCCCAAGATCTTCATTGCCTGCAAGGTCGCAGTGCGGATCACCGGCTCGCCCAAGCGGCCGACCGCACGCTTGAGCGAGGCGCCAAACCCGCCGGCCTGCTTTTGGCTCAGCACCTGTCCGGTCAGCATCAGCGAGAAGGTCGCGGCGTTGACGAAAGTGCTGTCGCTTTCCCCGACGTGTTCGGACCAATCGATCCCGCCCAGCTTGTCCTGGATCAGTGCGTCGGCGGTCGCTGGATCGGGCACCCGCAGCAAGGCCTCGGCCAGACACATCAGGGCGATGCCTTCGTCTGTGCCCAGACCATAGGTTTGCAGGAATGCATCGAGCCCACTGGCCTTGCGGCCCCGGGCACCTTCGACCAGGCGGGCGGCAATTCGGCTGGCCTCGGCGTGAACGGCGCTGGCGGGAGCGGCTTGCCTGATTCGCTCCTCCAGACAAGCTTCTTCATCAAGGCGATAGGCGGCGCGCAGAGCCGCTCGGTCGATCTGTCCTAGCATGGGACAAAGCTCTAGCATTGGTTGCAGTCGAAACCAATCCTGCCTCTAACCTGCAAAAAAACATAGCGTCTGCCGATCCGCTTAATGCTTTGCCTACCCCAACTTGCAGGCTAGGCGACATCCAAGATGCGCAGTTTCCTGCCCCTTGCTCTGGCCCTGTCGGCCAATTCGGTTGCGCCGCCCATGTCGGGTCTGGCCGGGATGCCGCTTGGCACAGCCGCCCCGGGCGAGAGTGCCTATGCCGGGGCAACCGCGCGAACGGTCAAAGCCGTTATCGACTATACCCGTTGGCCCCAGCGGCATGATCCGCTGGTGCTGTGCGTGGCCGGACCCGTTCTGCATGCAGCGCGGCTTGGAGGAATCCGGCTGGCTGATGGACGGCAGGTTGAACGGCGCAATGTGGCGCCGGTTGTCCAGGCGCTAGGCGGATGCCACGTCTTGTATATCGGGCAGGTGCCGATCAGCTCTCAACGCCAGCTGACCGCAGCAGTGCGCGGCAAAGGTGTGCTGACAATTGCTGAAGCCGATCCTGCCGGCACCAGCGAAGCGGTCATATCGCTAACCTATCAGCCCGGTGCGCTTAGCTTTCGGCTGAATATTGACGCCATCTCGCGCTCTGGCTTGCGGATTGACCCGCGGGTGCTGCGTATCTCGCAGGGGGGAGCATGACCACGCCCACCTTGCCAGAAGTCAAGCTGCCGACCCTGCGCGACCTGCTCGCGCGCGCGCACTTGCGGTTGATCTTGTTTGCTGTGGCGCTGGCCACCGCCAGTCTGGTGCTGAGCGGGGTGATGGTGATCCGCAGCTATGCCCAGCGCAACCTTGATCTGGTCGCGCGGACAGTTGCCTATACGGTCGAACCGGCAGTGGTGTTTGAAGACAAGGAAGCGATCCGCGACGGCATTGTTTCTGTGGCGGCTGCGCGCGGCGTAGACCGTGTCGAAGTGCGAGACCGGCATGGACAGTTGCTGGCACACTGGCAAAGTCCGCGCATCGGTTCGTTGGCTGCGCTTAGCCAACCGGCCAACGCGTTTGTGTTTCCGAACCCGGCGGTCAGTCAGGTCCGGCGCGGTCCAGAGACAATCGCGGAGGTGCGAATTTACGGCGATTCAGAAGGACTGGTGCGCTATACTCTGGCCGGAACAATCATCGCGCTTGCTTGTCTGGCGCTGACCGTGATGGCCACTCGCATTCTGGCGCGGCGCTTGCAAAGTGAAGTGGTGCTTCCATTGGAGCATGTCGCGGAAGTGGCTCACGCGGTGCGCCGCGACCGCGCCTTTGAAAAGCGGGTGCCCAGTTCCGGGATCGCTGAAATTGACCGGTTCGGTCGCGACTTCAATGCGCTGCTGGCTGAATTGCAGGGCTGGCATGCAGGTCTGACATCGGAGAATGCCGAATTGGCGCGCCGTGCGACTCATGACAACCTCACCGGGCTGGGTAACCGTCAGTTGTTCGATCAACATCTGGGCGAGATGATCGCCCAGTCTCAGCGGACGGGCGCTCCGTTTGCACTGATCTACCTCGATGTAGATCAGTTCAAGTCGATCAATGATGGCTATGGCCATGATGCGGGTGATGCCGCCTTGATCGCGGTGGCTGAGCGTCTGCGCAGCGCAATCCGGCATGTCGATCAGGCGTTCCGGCTGGGGGGCGATGAATTTGCCGTGGTGCTGGCGCCGTTTTTCAATCAGGCTCATGTTGATGGCGTCATCGATCGGATTCGGCTGGCTATGGAGCTGTCTTACCGCCTGCCAAATGGTATGGCCGTGACGTCGATGCTGAGTGTTGGAGTGGCAATTTTCCCCGAACATGCGGATTCGGCGGAAGCACTCGTGAAAAAAGCTGATATGGCGATGTACAAAGACAAGCAAGGCCGCCAAGGCCCGCCGGAAAACGGAGCCCTCAGCAATGCGTAAAATGGTCGTCTTGATGCTTATCGCGGCTCTCGCTGCTTGCCAGACCGTGCCCAAGAAGCTTGCTTTTTCCAAAGTGCAGATCGCGGCCTTGACCGAATTGGGGTTCAAGCCAACGGGCGAGAATTTTGAACTTGGGCTGGATGACCGGGT
>JAGNTK010000028.1 GCA_017987575.1 Novosphingobium sp.
AATCCCCGACGATTCAGTTCGTGTGGAAACCGCTCTAATTCAGCCAAGGCGGCAGACGAGCCTACTCCGGCTCGTGCTGCCGCCTGATCAGCCGATGAAGGCTGGCCGTGATAATGCGCGTCGATTTGCCAAGCTTCACGGCCTCGACATCACCGGACGCGATCAATTCGTACAGTTTGGTGCGCCCGACGCCGATCATGCGCGCGGCCTCGTTGACCTTTACGCAGATCGGTTCGGCGGAGGGCGCTGTCACTTGGCTGCGCCTTCGTTGCGATAAGCGGCCGGATCGTCAATCCAGCGGTTGATAGCAGATTCGCGCCAGCCTGTGCCGTGGACGCTGATCTTTACCTGGGACGGAAACGTCCCCTCAGAGATCTTGCGATACATGGTTGAGCGGGACAGCCCAGTGCGAGCCAATACGGTTTTCAGGCGGATAATTCGGTCAGTGTTGGACATGGCACGTTTTCCCATTCGCTGGTTGTTTCTGGCACCCCCTAAACACAAGAATTATTTGGCCAACCACACGACGCAAGGGCATTTTCGGTGTCATAGAACTCAGTCGCACTTGCGGTTGTAATAACAGGGCTAAGGATCGAGACGGGTATGGAAGGATAGAAATGGGTGCGGACGTCAGTCCGATCGTGCTTCAGGCGGGATAATAGTTTTAAACTTCAGCGGATGATTCATTCATAGTCGCGATTTTGACCAAATCAGGCGGAGATTTACGCCACGGCCGACGATTTTTTGGGGCGCGAATCGCGCAAATTATTCGTCAGCGTAGCGGGCCAAGGCTATGGTGGCCCCCAGTCATTATCTCTAGGCTTAGGACCTATTGAGTGAGGGTGATGTGATTGTGCTTCGCACGCCTTCGGCTCCAGGCTCCGCGAGGAGGCTGAGCATGAGCGCCTGTATTGGCTGACGGACGAGCGGATGGCGCGCCTTTCGCCGTATTTTCCCAAGAGTAACGGCAAGCCACGGGTCGATGACAAACGGGTGCTGGGCGGGATCATCTTCGTTAACCGGAACAGGCTGCGCTTGCGGGATGCACCCAAGGAATATGGGCCGCACAAGGCATTGTATAATTGGTGGAAACGGTGGGACGGAATGCGCGTGTGTACTCTGACGATGGAAGGCCTGGCCGCCCAGAAAGCCGCGCCGCAGACCGTTATGATAGACGCAACCTATTCCAAGGCCCACCACACAGCTTCAAGCCTTGGGGAATAATAATGGGGATCTCGGGAACCTGATCGGACGGACCAAGGGCGGCATGAACACGAAGTTGCACGCCGTGACTGATGCAAGCGGCCGCCCTTTGAGCTTCTTCATCGCGGCCGGCCAGGTAAGCGATTTCACCGGCGCCGCAGCCTTGCTCGACGATTTGCCCAAGGCCAAGCGGATGCTCGCTGACCGCAGCTATGACGCTGATTGGTTCAGAGATGCGCTGGAGTAAAAGGGCATCTAACCGTGCATTCCGAGCCGAGAATCCCGCTCTTTGCCAGTCAAATACGACAAGCCGTGCTGCAAACGGCACTCGCACTGGCCGCCACCGTGCTCTTGTGGCTGAGATCAGTCAGTCGGGCCTAGGCCCCACCGCTGTGATGATGACAAATTTACACCATCACATACTGGCACCAAACATCGAAATGTGTGTAAATGCTCAAAAAATCATCTGGCCTTTCAGGCCGTGTCCCACCGGGTGGTGTAGGAAGGTTTCCCTGATGGGGTGGCCACCGTCGATCTTCTGGTAGGGTTCGGATGCGAACTCGAACCTGGAGAAGAAGACGATGACCGACGACAGAATTGCCCTTGTTGAGCTGATTGAGCAAGGGGCAGACAGCGATTTGGTGCGCGATATGCTGGCGTTTGCCGCAGAGCGCATGATGGATCTGGAGATTGAGGCCAGGACTGGCGCTCCGTCCGGCTCCCGCAGCCCGGGGCGTCTCAATCACCGCAACGGCTACCGCGAGCGAGGATGGGACACCCGTGCTGGCCGGATCGATCTGGCGATCCCCAAGCTGCGCAAGGGCAGCTACTTCCCGAGCTTCCTGGAGCCGCGCCGTACCGCCGAGAAGGCCTTGGCGGCGGTGATTCAGGAGGCCTATGTGCACGGAGTCTCGACCCGTTCGGTCGACGATCTGGTCAAGGCGATGGGCGCCAGCGGCGTATCGAAGAGCCAGGTTAGCCGTCTGGTTGCCGAGATCGACGAGCGGGTGAATGCCTTCCTGGCACGGCCGATCGAGGGTGAGTGGCCTTACCTGTGGATCGACGCCACCTACCTCAAAGTCCGCGAGGGCGGACGGATCGTCTCGACGGCGGCGATAATCGCTGTTGGCGTCAACACCGATGGCCGCCGCGAGGTGCTGGGTGTCGCCACTGGCCCTTCGGAGGCGGAGCCATTCTGGAAAGCCTTCCTGCGCTCGCTGGCGGATCGCGGCCTGCGCGGGGTGAAGCTGGTCATCGCCGACGATCACAAGGGACTGCGTACCGCCGCCAGCAAGGTGTTCGCCGCGAGCCAGCAACGCTGCCGGGTGCACTGGATGCGCAATGCACTGGCCCATGCCGCGCCCAAACAGCGGCCTGCCGTGATCGCGATGATCAAGACGATCTTTGCGCAGGAAACGACCGAAGCGGCGCACCAGCAGTGGGAGCAGGTCGCCGATGTCCTGCGCGAAAAGTTCCCGAAGCTGGCCGACATGATGGACGCATCGCGCGAGGATGTTCTCGCCTACATGGCGTTCCCGAAGGACCACTGGGCGCAGATCGCGTCCACCAACCCTCTGGAAAGGGTGAACAAGGAGATCAAGCGAAGGGCCGATGTCATCGGCATCTTCCCGAATGACGCCGCCGTCGTCCGCCTCGTCGGCGCGCTGATGCTGGAGCAGAATGATGTGTATGGACCACCCCCATCTTGCAAGGCTTTTCGACTTGGTTTGACGAACTCGGATCTTGCGGTCGTGTATCCGGCCTTGTTACGCGGCTTCACGCGCCGCAGGCCCCTATGGTTTCCGCGGATCGACGGCCGGACAAATGGACGAACTCAAAATGGTTCGCATCATTTCAATGACCTTTGCCGAACCCCGGTGAGACCGGTTCGCCATACTGTTGTCTTCGCCTCGCAAGTCGGCCCCTGAAGGAGCCGAGCCGATTATGCCGCCAACGGTTGAACCGTGTGGCGGCGATAGACCTCGCTCCTGGTCAGCATGGCCCAGAGAGACCGGGCGGTTTTGTGCGCGACAGCTGTTGCGGCAACATTCGTGGGGCGCCGCGCGACAATGGCCGATAGCCAGGGCCTGGGAGCGACATCCTTTCGGAACGTGGTGCCGACTACGGCTCGCGCGCCGTGTATCAGCAAGGTGCGTAGGTAGCGGTCACCACCCTTGCTGATCCTCCCGATCTTTTCCTTACCGCCGCTGGCTTTTATGCGCGGCGTCAGTCCAAGCCATGCTGCAAAGTGGCGGGATGATTTGAACTGTTTGCCGTCACCGACGGCGGCGACGATGGCGCTAGCAGTGATTGGCCCCACCCCCGGTGCCGACGCCAGGCGCTGACTGTCAGGATTGGCCTTGTGCCAGGCCACAATCCGCACTTCGACAGCTTTCAGTTGTTCGCTCAGTGCATCTATATGATTGAAAAGGCTTCGTAAGGCCTCTCGTGCTTCGTTGGGCACCACCGTCTCGCCAGCTGTCGCGAGGCGCTCGCTCAATAAGGCAAGTTGTCGCACGCCTTTGCCAGCGATGATGCCGTACTCACCCAGCAGACCACGCAAGGCATTGATCGTCGCCGTCCTTTGGCGGACGAACAGGCTGCGAGCGCGATGGAGGGCCAGCACTGCCTGCTGCTCCTCGGTCTTGATGGGAACGAAGCGCATGTTCGGTTTCGCGACCGCCTCGCAGATCGCTTCCGCGTCGGCGGCATCCGTCTTGTTCCGCTTCACGTATGGCTTGACGTACTGCGGCGGAATAAGCCTGACAGTGTGCCCCGCCTTCGTAAGCAACCTGGCCCAATGGTGTGCACTGGAGCATGCTTCCATGCCGACGAGGCACGGCGGTTGTTTGGTGAAAAATGCGATCATGTCGGCACGGACGAGCTTTCGCCGCAGGATGGTTATCCCGCCTGCGTCGACACCGTGAACCTGAAACACCGTCTTGGCCAAATCGAGACCGATTGTAACAACGGACATGGCTTCCTCCACTTGATGGCATCTGAAGATTGTGCCCCTTGGTTTGGGGGTGGTCCATGCCATCAAGTGGGCGGTATCGCGCCGCTACATGACGCTGGAAACAATCGGCTCGGTGAGCCATAACCCCGTTGTCAGCCTGCCAGCTCTGGCGGCCTGACCCGAACCCGATCCTGCCGTGGATCGACGGTTCCTACACCACCCCGTGAGACACGGCCGCCTTTCAATGTCTGTTAACCACTTAAGTGATATCCGCCCATCTAGTTTAGCCCAATTCTAACGGCGAACGAGGGGTCGTAAATACCATGATTAGCTCGAAAACTACCGCAGTTGTGCGGCTGTTGATCGGTTTGTTCGCCTTCATCACTGGAGGCGTAGCACTCGCGGCAGACCTGCAAATTTCGCAGTACACCGGCACACCAGATCCAGTCGGCGTATCGGGAGAGGTGACGTACTCGGTCACCGCCGCGAACAACTCCGCGCCATCCGTGAACAATGCGGTGGTAACGATAGCGATCTCTGATCGCTTCGAGGTAATCAATGCCGTGGGCAACTTCCCGTCCTACTGTTCGGTAAGTGGCGCGGTTGGCAGTCAGACCCTGACCTGTAACCTGCCGACGCTGCTGGGCGGCGGCGCGGCCAATGCCCAGACCTTCACCTACAAGGCGATTGCCCGGGTGGCTGGCACCAACACTACGACCGCGTCGATCGCGGCGGCTGGCAACACGGACTCCAACGCCGGCAACAATTCGCTCTCGATCACGCCGACCGTGCGTGCTGGTGCCGACCTCACCGTCGTCAAGGCCGGTTCCGCTCCGAGCGTGATCGCCGGTGGCCAGTTGCAGTACACCCTTACCGTCACCAACAACGGTCCGACCCCGACCGCCGCCGTGCGCGTGATAGACAACCTGCCGGCCGGTTCGGACTACCAGTATCAATCTGGCACGGGCACGGGTTGGACTTGCAGCCGTGCCGGCACCACCGTCACCTGTAACTATTCCGGCGCGGCTCCGGCGGTGGGCGCGGCCTATCCCGTCATCACCATCACCGGCAAGATCACCAAATCGACTGCTGGCACGATTTCCAACATTGCCGATGTCACCAGCACCGATGCTCTGGTGCTTGATCCCAATGCCCTCAACAACACCTCCAACACGGTTGTCACCAACGTTCAGGCGGGCAGCGACCTTCAGGCGATCAAGTCCATGCCGTCCACCATCACCGTGGGCAGTTCGGCCAACATCACCCTGTCGATCCGCAACACCGGGCCGCAGAGCGTTCCCGCCGGTTCGGCAATTTCCGATGTCATCGACAATGCGTTGACGCCGGGCACCATGCCATCGGGCTGTAGTAAGGTGGGCCAGACGGTAACCTGTACCGCCGGTGCGCTGTCCTCTGCCCAGCAGGTGGATTATATCATCCCGGTCACCGGTGCCTCGGCAACGGGCGGGATCATCAACAACACCGCCAACGTGGCACCGCCCAGCGGCTTTGCCGATCCGGACATGGCCAACAACACGGCAATCGCCCCGTTCCAGACGGTGCTGCCGAATGCTGATCTTGAGCTTTACGCCAAGTATAAAAGCCCGAGCCCGGTTGCTCCTGGTGCCAACATCACCTCGACCATCATCGTGCGCAACCTTGGTCCGTCGATCGCCAGCTGGACTCCCGGCACGCCGCTGCGGGTTACCGATACGCTGAGCGCCGATGAAACCTTTGTCAGTGTTTCGGGTGCCTGGACCTGCGGCGTTGCCGGCGTGGTCGTCACTTGCGATACCACCGACACCGGCACGCTGGCAGTTGGCGCGACCAAGACGCTGACGCTGATCACCACGGCTGGTTCCGGGGTTGACACCAACGTTGTCAACACGGCCTGTACCGACCGCACTGCCGGTTCGGCCCATACGCCCAGCTCGCCGACCAGCCCGACCGGCAATGACTGCCGCAGCGCCGGCGTGCGTTCGACGACCAGCGCCGCCGATCTGTCCGTCCAGAAGGATGTCAGCCTGTCCAACGCTGGCGGCTGGACCGAAAACCTGGCGGTCGCCGATACCGACAACGTGTTCTACATCCGCCTGCGCGTTTCGAACGCAGCCGGCGGCAACACCGCGCGTACGATCGCCGTCACCGACGCCCTGCCCAACTTCATCAACGCTGGCAGTTTCGTGACTGCTGTGACGCAGGACAGCGCCACTTCGGGTTCGATGTCCTACAACCCGGTCAACGGACTGGTGGTTTGGAGCCTCAGCAATCTGGCCGGCGGCGGGACCGAAACCCTGATCATCCGGGTGCAGCGTCCGTTCGAAAGCGGCAGCTTCACCAACTACGCGTCGGTCTATTCGTCGGATACGACCGAGACCAACAACCTGAACAACAGCGATACGGCGCAGTACACCATTACGCCGCGCGCCGACATGACGATCAACAGCAAGTCGGTTACGCCTGACCCGGCCCGGGTTGGTGTGCCGGCCACCTATATCATCAGCGTTCGCAACGATGGTGCGAACCCGGCTGACACCGTTCAGGTGATCGACGTGATCGATCCCGCGCGGTTTGAAATCATCGGTACGCCGACGACGACGAAGCCGGGTGCCACCTGTTCGGTGGTGGTCGCGACGGGAACCGTCACCTGCGACATGGGGCAGTTCGTTCGCACCGAAGTGCGCCAGATCAACGTCACGGTTCTGCCTAAGTATCCCTTCGGGGCCGAGACCATGGCCACGCTGCCGACCACCCAGGTCAACCGCGCGACCGTGACGACGTCCACGCTTGATACCAATGGCGGTTCGAACCCGAACGCCGGCAACAACTTCTTCACGCTGAACCACAACATGCAAGCGCCCAGCTTCGATCTGGCCGTGACCAAGCAGGAATCGAATCCCGCGACCGATGATCCGGTGCGCTTCGATGAAACGCTGAATTACGACATCCGCGCCTCGAACTTTGGCCCCTCGCGTGCGACCGACATTGTCGTCACTGATATTCCGGCACCGCCGCCGGGCCTGACGATGACGCTCAGCTCTGTGGTGATCAACCCGGTTGCCGCCAACGGTGGCCTGACCCTTCAGGCTGCGCCGAGCGCCGGCTGTACCGCGTCCGGTCCGAACTACATCTGTAAGATCAACCAGGCTGACGCCACCCAGAACTATCTGGACCCGCTGAAGCAGGTGATCTTCCGGCTCGTCTTTACCATGGGCGGAACCCCGCCTTCTGCTCCGACCACCTTCACCAACGCTGCCGAGCTGACTTCAGCCGAACAGCCGGTGTGGAACGGTGCCGGTGCCGATCTGGCCCCTGCCAACAACCGTGCGACGCAGACCACCACGGTCCGTCCGTCGACCGACCTTGAAGTGGTCAGCAAGACTCGCACGGGCGCGCTGCTGCGCAACGTCAACGAACCGGTGGAATTCACCATCCGCTTCCGCAACAACGGTCCGTCGACCGCTACTCGCGTGCGGATCACCGATACGCTGCCGGCTGGTTTCGTCTATGCGCCGTCGCCCGCGCCAGGCAGCTCCATTCCGGGCGGCAGTGCGGCCACGGTTTCGGGGATTGCCTGCTCTGGCACCACGACGATCACCTGCGACATCGATGGCAGCTTCCCGGTGGGTGCGACCAACACCGTCGATCTGACCGTCAATGCCAAGGCTCAGGCTCCCTACAGCGGGCCGCTGGCTCCCACCGATCTGACCGATACGGCCACCATCACGCCCGGACTGGACGCTTTTGGCGATCCGCTGAGTGAAGATGCCGTTCCGGCCAATGACAGCCAGACTGCCGTCGTGCAGATCCGCCCCGCGAGCCTGTCGGGTACAGTCTATGCCGATAACAACGATAACGCCGTGATCGATGGCGGTGAGGGCATGGCGGGCGTTACCGTCACGCTTTCCGGCACCGATATCTATGGCAATGCGGTCAACGCCACGGCGGTGACGGTTGCCGGTGGTGGCTTTACCTTCCCGGTTCTGCCGCCGTCCGGCCCGGCCGGTTACACCATCGTCGAAACCCAGCCGGCCACCCATTATGACCGCAATGAAACCGCGGGCAGCCTGGGCGGCACGGTGAACAACGCTGCCTATGGCAACACGGCTGTAGAGAACACCATTAGCGGCATCGTCCTGCCTGCGCAGACCGATGGCACCGGCTATGTGTTCCAGGATCACCTGAAGGCCGTGATCGTCGCCAACGACGACGGCGTGTTCACGGTGAACGGCCTGACCGGCAACAGCAATGTTGCCAATGCGCTGACCAACGATCAGTTCAATGGTGCGGCGGTGCTGCCGGCCCAGATCATAATGACCGTCATCACTCCGGCCACCAATCCCGGTGTGACGCTTAACACCAGCACCGGCCAGATCGCCGTTGCTCCGGGTACGCCAGCGGGCACCTATACGATCGATTATCAGATCTGCGACGTGGCAGACACCAGCACCTGCGATCCTGCGCGGATCACGGTGACGGTATCTGCCGCCCCCATCGCAGCGGTGAGTGAATCGATTGGCGGGATCAACGGCCTGACGGGTCAGAGCAATGTGCTCAACGCCCTGACCGGCGATACCCTCAACGGGGTTGCCGTGACCACCAGCAACGTGACCATCTCGGTTGCGCCTGGCTTCTCGGTTCCTGCCGGGCTGACCTTTGATACCGCCACGGGCAATGTCTCGGTTTCGCCGGGCACGCCTGCTGGTCCTTACACCTTCAACTATCGCATCTGCGAGATCCTGAATCCGCTTAACTGCGCCAACGCCACGGAAACCGTGACGGTTGTTGCCGCGCCGATCACGGCTGTCGATGACAGCCAGAGCGGCATCAACGGCGCAGCCGGGGCCAGCGATGTGCTCAACGTGCTGACCGGTGATACGCTGAACGGCGCTGCGGCAACGACGGGCAATGTCTCGATCATCGTCGAGCCAGGGTTCACCGTGCCTGCCGGTCTGGTGTTCAATACCACCACGGGCAACGTCTCGGTTTCGCCGGGCACGGCTGCCGGTCCGTATACCTTCGACTATCGCATCTGCGAGATCCTGAATCCGGCCAACTGCGCTACCGCAACGGTTACGATCACGGTTGTTGCCGGTGCGATCACCGCCGATGATGAAACCTCTGCGCCGGTCAACGGTGCCAGCGGTGCCACGGGTGTGGTTGATGCCATCCCCGGCGATACGCTCAACGGCTCGCAGGCTGTGATCGGTGATCTCAACATCACTGTCATCACTCCGGCCACGCCGATTGGCGGTGCTCCGGTGCCGGTGCTCAACACCACCACGGGTCTGGTCGATGTACCGGCTGGCACGCCTTCGGGCAGCTATGTGATCCGGTATCAGATCTGCGAAAAGCTCAATCCGGCCAACTGTGCCCTGGCGAACATCACCGTTCCGGTCGTGTCTGCCTCGATCACGGCGGCCAATGACAACCAGGGCGGCATCAATGGCCTGCCGGGTGCCAGCAACGTGCTCAACGTGCTGGGTGGTGACACGCTGAACGGCGTGCCGGCCACCACGGCTACGGTCAACATCACGCTGGCCGTCGGTTCGACGGTCCCCGCCGGGCTGACCTTTGATCCGGTCACGGGCAATGTCTCGGTTTCGCCGAACACCCCTGCCGGTCCCTATAGCTTCAACTATACCATCTGCGAGAAGCTGAACCCGGCGAACTGCGCCACGGACACGGCTACGGTGACGGTCGTCGCGGCCCCGATCGCTGCTGTCAATGACAGCGTCGGCGGGATCAACGGCGCCTCGGGTGGCACTGATGTGCTGAACGTGCTGCCGGGCGATACGCTGAACGGCGTTCCCGTCACGACGGGCACGGTGACCATCTCGGTCGCTGCCGGCTCGACGGTTCCGCCTGCGCTCATCTTCGATCCGGTTACCGGGAACATCTCGGTCAAGCCGGCGACGGCGGGCGGCGCGTACAGCTTCAACTATACGATCTGCGAGATCCTCAACCCGACCAACTGCGCCACGGCCACGGCCACGGTGACGGTTGTCGCGGCGCCGATCTCGGCGACGGATGATACCACGGCCCCGGTCAACGGCGGCACGGGTGCGCCCGCGGTGATCGATGCCCTGCCCAATGACAACCTGAATGGCGCTCCGGCCACCATCGCCACCGTTACGGTTGCGGTTGTGACCCCGGCCACGCCGATTGCTGGCGGTCCGGTGCCGGTGCTCGATCCGGCGACGGGTCTGGTGACTGTCCCGGCCAATACGCCGGCGGGCACCTACACCATCGCCTATCAGATCTGTGAACGGCTCAATCCGGCCAACTGTGCCCCGGCGACGATCACTGTCCCGGTCACCGCCGGCCCGATTGCCGCCACCAACGATACTGCAACCGGCATCAATGGTGCCACGGGAGCAAATAACGTGCTCAATGTGCTGACCGGAGACACCCGCAACGGGACGCCTGCGACCACGGCCACGGTGGACATCACCCTGGCTGCCGGTTCAACGGTTCCCGCCGGGCTGACCTTCGATCCGGCCACCGGCAACGTCTCGGTCAATCCAGGAACGCCGGCGGGCACCTACAGCTTTGACTATACCATCTGTGAGAAGCTGAACCCGACGAACTGTGCCACGGCTAAGGCCACGGTTACGGTGATCCCGTCGCCCATCGTGGCGGTCAATGACACCAGCGGCGACGTTAACAGCGCCAATGGCGGGACCAATGTGCTCAACGCCTTCACCGGTGATACCATCAACGGCCAGCCGGCCACGCCCACCAACGCGACGGTAACGCTCGCGCCGGGTGCGGTCCTGCCGGTCGGGTTCACCTTAGATCCGGCGACGGGCAACGTCACGGTTGCTCCGGGTACGCCCTGGGCCACCTACAGCTTCGATTATCAGTTGTGCGAACGGCTCAACCCCACGAACTGCACGATTGCGACGATAACGGTTACCGTTGTCCCGCCGCGCAGCAACCTGACGGGTATCGTCTACTTCGACGATAATATGAACCGCGCGCATGAAACGGGTGAACGCCTGCTGGAAAACTGGATCGTGGAAGTCAGCCGGGGCGGCGTGGTGGTGGGCACAGCCCGCACCGATGCCCAGGGCTTCTACTCGGTTCCCGATTTGCTCAGCGGCACCGGTTACACCATCGTGTTCCGCAATCCGTCCAACAACGTGGTCTACAGCAAGATCGAGAACGCCACGCTGCCGGTCAACGGCACCCTGGCGAACCAGAACTTGCCGGTCGATCCGTCGGGCGTGGTCTATGACGCGATTACCCGTCAGCCGGTCACCGGAGCGCTTGTCAGGCTCGTCGACACCAATGGTGCGCCGATCCCTGCCGCGTGCTTCATCGATCCCTCGCAGGCCAGCCAGATCACGGGGGCGGACGGGTTCTACCAGTTCGACATCGTATCCGGTGCGGCTGCCCAGTGCCCCGCCGCGCGGACGGAATACCGCCTGCAAGTGACGGCACCCACGGGCTATGCCGATCCGATCTCGACCGTGATTGCGGCCGAAACCGGCGGGTTCAATGCAGCCGGACGCGGTAGCCCCGCCCCGGTCGTGGCGAAGCCCTCGGCTCCGCAGGCTGGTGATCCCACCACCTACTACATGGCGTTCCTGATCGCCCAGGGTGACGGCAACGTGGTCAACAACCACATTCCGCTCGATCCCTTCCTGACCCGCACGCCGCTGCTCGTCACCAAGACCAGCGACAAGCGTACGGCCAACACGGGTGATCTGGTTCCTTACACGATCACTGTGCGCAACACGGAAAGTGCTACGCGTGCAGCGGTCAGCGTCGTCGATCTTCTGCCCCCCGGCTTCAAGTATGTGGCTGGTACGGCACGGGTGAACAACGTCGCGGCCGAACCTGTCGTCACTGATCGCGAGCTGCGCTGGAATGCGCAGACGCTGGCGGGCAACTCCACCACGACCTATCAGATCGTGACCGTGGTTGGTGCCGGTGTGACCCAGGGTGACCGTATCAACACCGCCGTTGCCCGCAGTGGCGTGACGGCAGCCGAAATCTCCAACCGGGCGCAGGCCATCGTGTCTATCGTCCCCAGCGCCATCTTCGATTGCGCGGAGATCATCGGCAAGGTGTTCGATGACAAGGATGGCGATGGCTATCAGGATAACGGCGAACCTGGCATTCCTGCCGCCCGCGTGGCGACGGTCAATGGCCAGCTCGTGACGGCGGACGAATATGGTCGCTATCACATCACCTGCGCCGCGGTGCCTGATGCCCAGATTGGTTCGAACTTCGTGCTCAAGCTCGATACGCGAACCATTCCGGAAGGCTATGCGCCAACGTCCGACAACCCGCAGTCGATCCGCCTGACGCGCGGCAAGATCAGCGAACTGAACTTCGGGGTCCAGAAAGCCCGTGTCGTCAGCGTCGCCGTCGATGCCCGCGCCTTCCTGAACGGTTCGGCCCAGTTGCAGCCTGCCTTTGCCCAGCGGATCGAAGGTCTCAAGACCGTCGAAGCCCAGCGGCTGGTGATCCAGATCACCTATGGCGCGGATGCCAACGAAGCCGACAGCCTGGTCGAGGCCCGCCTCGCCAGCATCAGGGAACAGGTTGCAGCGACCTTCCGCACAGGATGGGACGGTCCGCCGCCCGTGATCGAGGCCAACATGGTGCGCGCTCTGCGCGCCCAGGGCCGGGAGTAAATTCGATGAACAGCAAGTCCATCACCACGCCCGCAATCAAGCATTCGGGCAACACCTCGGGTAAGTTGCGCCATGCCCTGTTGCTGGCCGGCGTATCCACCATGGCAGGCCTTGGCCTGACCGCTCCGGCCCAGGCCAAAGAAACTAGCGGGTTTGCGCAGGCTTCAGTCCTGGCGCTTGGCGCCAGCGACCAGGCCACCAGCGTGGCGCATAATGCGATAAACCCGGCGGTTGTGTATGACCTTTCGGTCACGGCGATGCCGTCGCCCCCCGCGCCAGTGCTCTCGGTAGGCCTGATCGGTTCGGATGATAGCGTCAAACGCGGTTCGCCGGCGCACTTCCTGGGGTTCAGCAACTATCCCGCATTCGTCAGCCGAGCGGAGCTGCGGCTCTATCCGGCGGGCGGAGCCTCTGGTTGCGCGCCGCTGGCGGTTATCGGGGCGGACTGCAATGGTGTGGCGAGCTGGACACCTGGGGCCGATGCCGCTGATGAGATGGACTATGCCTACCGCGTCTATGACGCCAAGGGCCGCTATGATGAAACTGCACCGCAGCGCCTGACGGTGCTCTCGGCGGCGCATGTGCTGCCCCATGTCAGTCCGGTCCGCGCCGATTTTGGCCGGGTGGATGCAGCCATGGTGCGCGGTATTGCCATGCACGGGGCGCTCTCGCTCGACATCGCCGGGCTTGCGCCTAGCGATAGCCTGCTGCGCGTCTCTGGCCAGATCGTGCCGGTGGAAGCTGACGGGAATTTTGCCGTCAGCCAGATCGTTCCGTCGCGGTGTGCAGCGCTGTCTGTCACCACGACGGATGCTTGCGGGGTCTCCGGCGAAACCGCGGTGCCGCGCGCTGACTGGCAGGTGCCGGTCTATCGTCAGGCAGCCCCGGATCAGACCGCGGGCGTCATCCCGCTCGCTGCGGCAGAGGCTGCTGGCCCGGCGCGTTCGGCGGACGGGCTGACGATCACCATCGATCCGCAGGATCAGCCGGTGATCGACAATCCCTATCGCATCAAGGTGCGGACCGACTCGACCCACGTTGATCCGGTGCTGGCGGTGGGCCTTGTCGAAAGCGAGCGCACCGTGGTTGCCGGTGAGGCCGCCACCTTTGTCAGCTACACCAACTATCCCTCTTACATCGCGCGGGGCGAAGTGCGGATTTTCCGCGCCGGTGCCTCTGCCGATGGACAGCCGGACGTGGTGGTTGAAGCGGGCAAGGACGGCGTCGCTCGCTGGAGCGCCAATGCCGATGCTGGGGAAGAGCTGTTCTACACCTACCGGGTCTATGACGCCGAAGGCCGGTTCGATGAGACCCAGCCGCAGGAACTGACTGTGCTGGCCAAGCCGTTCGATCATGGCACCCCGGCGGTGCGTCCGCTGTTTGGCAGCAAGGACGAAGCCGCGCACCGGACCATTCCGCTCAATCGCGGCGTGACGGTGACCGTTACCGGCGCCGCCGAGCCAGGCGACGAGATGGTGCGCGTGGCGGGCCAGATGGTGCCGCTTCAGGCCGATGGCCGCTTTGTCAGCCAGCAGATCATGGCGCGCGAGACGCGGCAGGTCTGGGTAACGGTCGGGCAGGGCGAGCATGCGCGCTATACCGCGATGCGCGATGTGGAAGCGCCGCGCAGCGACTGGTTCGTGGTTGGCCAGGGCGACCTGACCTTCGTTTCGAACCGGGGGGAAGGGCCGGCGGTGGAAGTCAGCGGCAACCAGCTTGCCGATGGCGATTATCTCACCTCGCGCGCGGCCTTCTATGCCAAGGGCAGCCTGTCCAACGGCATCAGGATCACCAGTTCGCTTGATACCGGCGAAACGCTGCTGAAGGATCTGTTCAGCAACATTGATCGCAAGGATCCGCGCCAGTTGCTGCGCCGGATGGACTCAAACCAGTACTACACCACCTATGGCGACGATTCGACGCTGGTGGAGGATGCCCCCACGCAGGGCCGCTTCTATCTGAAGGTGCAGAAGGACCAGTCCAGCCTGCTGATCGGCAATTTTGTGGCCGACATCCAGCAGGCCGAGCTGGCCCAGCTCAATCGCGGCGTGTTTGGCGCGATTGTCGATCACAAGAGCATGGGCACCACCTCTTTCGGCGAGCACAAGCTTCAGGTTACGGCCTTTGCTTCTGATCCTGGCACGATCCCGGGGCGCGATGAATTTCGCGGCACCGGCGGCTCGCTCTACTTCCTCAATCGCCGCGATCTGACTGTCGGGTCGGAAAGGCTGAGCGTGGAAGTGCGTGATCGCGACACCGGGCTGGTCCTGTCGCGGCGCGATCTGTCGCCGCAGGAAGACTATGACATCGACTATTATCAGGGCCGGGTAACGCTACTCCGCCCGCTGTCCTCGACGGCGGCTGACGGCGATCTGGTGCGGCAGGATACTGGCGGCGGCAATGTGCCGGTGCTGGTGGCGCGCTATGAATATACTCCGGCGGTTGGCGACATCAGCGGTTATACCGTTGGTGGCCGGGCTTCTGCCTGGCTGGGCGACAAGGTGCGCCTGGGCGTGACCGGCCAGCGTGAGACGACCGACAGCGCCGATCAGACGCTGCTGGGTGGTGATGTGACCGTGCGTGCCCACGCCGGAACTTATGTGAAGGCGGAAGTCGCGCAATCCGAAGGGCCTGGCTTCGGCCAGACAAATTCGGTCGATGGCGGCCTCACCTTCACCAATCGCCTGGCCACTGGCCGGGTGGGTGAGAAGGCGCAGGCATGGCGCGGCGAAGTGGCGGTCGATCTGGCCGAACTGCGCGGGCTGACGGGCGATCATGGCAAGGCATCTGCCTTCTATGAGCACTTCGATGCCGGCTTCAGCGCCAATTCTCAGCTCACCCCGAACCAGACCGAGCGCTGGGGTCTTGCGGTTGATGCGCCGCTGTCTGATGCAACGCGCGTTTCGGCCAAGTTCGAACGGCTGAACACCGAAACCATCGGCCGCCGCACGGTTGCCTCGGGCGACGTGGCGCAAAAGCTCAGCCAGGAACTGACCCTGACTGCCGGCGTGCGCCATGACGAGCAGGCCATCGGGCTGGTGGGCAATTCGACGGAGACCGGCAAGCGCACCGATGCTGCCGTGCAACTGGGCTATGCGCCCACCGGCAAGAACTGGTCGACCTACGCCTTCGGTCAGCTCACGGTGGACCGCGATGCCACCCGCCGCCGCAACAACCGTGGCGGCGTGGGCGGCAAGGTGGAAATCACCGACCGCGTTTCCGCCTCTGCCGAAGTGTCGGGCGGCGATGGCGGGCTGGGTTCGAATGTTGAACTGAGCCACCGCTACGGCAACGGCTCGGAGAACTATCTGGGCTATACGCTGGTCACGGATCGCACCGATCAGGGGCTGGAACCGCTCGGCGGGCTAACCCGGACCAACCGGGGCACTCTGACGGTGGGTTCGCGCCACCGCTTCTCCTCCGCGCTCAGCATTCATGGCGAAAACAAGATTGGCCATGGCGGGCAGGCGCCCAGCGTGATGCGCAGCTTCGGGCTGGACTGGGACCCCACCGAACAGTGGTCTGTCTCGGTCTCGTTCGAGAACGGCCACGTCGATAACGAGGATACCGGACGCTTCCGCCGTACCGCCGCCACGTTTGGCGTCGGCTACACCAGCGATACCGTCCGCTTTGCCACCAACGTCGAAGGGCGTTTCGAGCAGGGCGTCGGGCGTGACCAGACCGTGTGGCTGTTCCGCAACTCGGCCTCGGTCAATCTCAATCCCGATTGGCGGGCGCTGGGCCGGCTGAACTTTGCCATTGCCGATAACAACACGCCCAACGAGCGTGCGGCGGACTTTGTCGAAGGGACCATCGGCTTTGCCTATCGCCCGGTGCTCAATGATCGGCTCAACCTGCTGACGCGCTACACCTACCTGAAGGACATGGGGCCGATTGGCCAGGTGACCGAAGGTGGCGAAACCGCCAGCCCGAAGCAGAAGAGCCAGATCTTCTCTATCGACGCCAACTACGATCTGACCAAGACGCTGACCATCGGCGGCAAATATGCCTTCCGCAAGGGCAGCGTCTCGCTTGGCCGGAACAGCGATACCTACATCTCCAGCGACACCCAGCTTGGCGTGCTGCGCGCCGACTGGCGCGTGGTGAAGGAATGGGACGCGCTGATCGAGGGGCACTACCTGTCGAACGACCGCGCCAGCGACCATCGCTGGGGAGGACTGGCCGCGATCTACCGCCACATCAACCAGAACGTGAAGATTGGCGTGGGCTACAGCTTCTCCGATTTCTCCAGCGATCTGGGTGACCAGAGCTATACGAGCAAGGGTTACTTCATTAACCTGCTCGGCAAGTTCTGATCGCGGTGAACGGAGAAATGCGGATGCGTGTCCTGTCTGTTGGCATGGTGCTGGGGGCAGCAGTGTTCGGGGTGATCGGTCTTGGTCAGGTGGCTAACGCCGCGCCGACTGTCACCCAGGTCACGTCGGTGGCCGCAGCGCCGGCCGACCAACTGAGCTGCGTTGACAACATGCTCGGCCAGCAGCAGCGGGCGGCTATTGCCTCGTTGTTTGCCGCGCAAACTGATGACCCGCAGGAAGCCCGGGAGGCGCCGCAAGGCAGCGCTCAGGCGTCTGAAGACATGACGCGCGTGCTGACCGAATGCAGCGGGCGCAATCGCTGGTCTGACGCACAGAAGAACGCCGCGATGCAATACCTCATCAGTCTGGGCAAAGTGAGCCAGATTGCCGTTCGCCAAGGCCCAGAGTGGGCCGTGGCCATGGAACGCTATGCCCCGTTCGGTGCTCGGATGTTGCCGGCTGAGGGCGAGCCGAGCGATCATGCCCTAGCGATGATCGCGGCGGGTGGCCGCGCCAACGGCCTGAAAGTGGACGAGGGTGAGCAATTGACTCCGGTGCTGGACTATCTGATGGCCACACGGGCCCTATCATCCGCCCGCACGGCCTTTGCCGCTTTGCGTTAGAATTTGGCTCTAGTTCGATGCTGCACAGAAGGCGGCTCGGCATGCAGGGGGAGCAACGTAACCAGATGACGCCTGCAAGAACGGCACCTCTGGCATACGCAAGGTTCGGGCATGAGTTTGTTGATGGCGTTCTTCGCAGGGCTGGCGGTGAGATCGCAGGCGCTGGAAAATCTGACGCTTGTTGTGCTGGCCGACCGCAATGACCTCGACGATCGGCTTTTCGACACGTTTCCCTTTGCCGTGACCTGATTTGCCAGAACCGGCAACAGGGAGGCAATCGCGCCAACCCAGAGCGACTGCTCGACAAGGCAACTGGAGGAGTGGCATTCTCAAGCATGCAGAAATTCTCGTCTGAAAAGTGCGCAGAGAGTTTTCCGGTACTGCCTGACCGGCGCGAAACATTGTCATTGCCGACGACGCGGTTCAGACCGTTCTAGCGCAGGCGGGAACCTGCTGCGAGAAATCGCGGACTGAACCGTACTCAGTTGCTTTCCAACTCAAACGCCCGCTTGCCCTTGCGCCTCCACAGCACCAGCGCCTGTTCCCGTTCCTCGCCGCGCAGCTTGGCCGCAACGGTAAGGAACGCGCCGTAGAGCGTGGCGCGATCATCATCGGCCAGTTCAACTAGCCCGGCCTTCACAACCAGGCCGCCGAGCTCGATCAGTTGCCGGGTGCGTTCGCGGCGTTTGACCTGCCATTCGCGCATGTCGGTTCGCGCCTTTCGTGCCTCAAGCCGATGCCGCGCCGCCGTCAAGCGGGAGAGTGCTATCCGGCTGGTCTTGAGTTCCGTCGCCACGCTTGCGCGCCTTGCTTTGAAAGAAGGCCGCGCCGCGCTTGCGCCACGCCTCCTTCCTCTGGGCTTCGCTGGTTTCAGCAATGACCAGCAGCGCACCGGCCAGCGTTTCCGCATCGGTCGCATCGGCCCCGGTGGCGATCACCAGTTCGCCGAGTTGCTGGACGCGACGTTCCTTCAGTTGCTTGGCCTTGTCGGCGAGCGCCTTCAGTTCCGAATCAAAGTCGCGGGGTTTGCGCATCGAAGTTCTCCATTGAGAGGTGATGCGCAGATGATAATATCGATGCTCTCCCAATGCTGTAGAGTTATCGAGATGGCCTGATACTGCATAGTCCCGAGCAGGATTTTATCATGGGAGGGCGCGCTTATACGTCGTGCCGACGTCGCGCTCATGGCGTAGATGGATTGTCGTCATGGCGATCTTCCACCTTTCCGTCAAAGTCATCAGCCGGTCGAGCGGGCGCAGCGCTGTGGCCGCAGCCGCCTATCGCGGGGCCGAACGGCTGCACGACGATCGGCTCGACCGCGACCACGACTTCACCAACAAGGACGGCGTCGTCCATTCCGAAGTGATGCTTCCCGAAGGCGCGCCGGAGGAATTCGCCGACAGGGAAAAGCTCTGGAATGCAGTCGAGGCCGCCGAGAAGCGCAAGGACGCGCAGCTGTCCCGCGAGGTCGAATTCGCCATTCCGCGCGAGCTGACCAGGGAACAGGGCATCGAGCTGGCGCGGGAGTTTGCCGAAGCCGAGTTCGTCGATAAGGGCATGATCGCCGACCTCAATGTCCATTGGGATATTGGCGCGGACGGCCAGCCCAAACCCCACGCCCATGTCATGCTCACCATGCGCGAAGTCGGCAAAGACGGGTTCGGCGCAAAGGTGCGCGAGTGGAACAAGGCCGGACTGGTCGAGCAGTGGCGCGAGCGCTGGGCCGATCACGTCAATCAGCGCCTGGCCGAACTCGATATCGACGCGCGGATCGATCACCGCAGCCTGGAGGCGCAGGGCATTGCGCTGGAGCCGCAGGACAAGATCGGCCCCGCCGCTTCGCGCATGGGTGTGCGCGGGCTGGAGGCCGAACGCATCGAGGAACATCGCGCCGTCGCGCAGCGAAACGGCGAGCGGATCATTGCCAACCCCGCTGTCGCGCTGAATGCGATCACGCACAGCCAGGCAACGTTCACGCCCCGCGACCTTGCCATGTTCGTGCATCGGCACAGCGACGGGAAAGAGCAGTTCGATTTGGCCATGAGCGCCGTGCGCGGTTCGTCCGACCTGATCGCACTGGGTAAGGACGGACGCGGCGAAGAGCGGTTCACATCGCGGCAGATGATCGAGACCGAACAGCGGCTTGGCCGCGCATCGGAATTGCTGGCAGAACGCGAGCGGCATCAGGTCGAAGATCGTGGCCGGGAAGGCGCTCTGGCGCGCGCGGCGGAGCGCGGGCTGGTGCTATCCGGCGAGCAGCGCGCGGCGTTCGAGCATGTGACCGACGGGCGAGGCCTCAGCGTCGTTGTCGGCTATGCCGGGACCGGCAAGAGTGCGATGCTGGGCGTTGCGCGCGAGGCCTGGGAGAGCGCGGGCTATACCGTTCGCGGTGCGGCGCTGTCCGGCATTGCCGCCGAGGGTCTGGAGCACGGTTCCGGCATTGCCTCGCGCACCATCGCCAGCCTTGAATATCAGTGGGGTCAGGGCTGCGAAATGCTCACCTCGCGCGACGTGCTGGTGATCGACGAAGCGGGCATGGTCGGCACGCGCCAGATGGAGCGCGTTCTCTCCCATGCCGCCGATGCAGGCGCGAAAGTTGTCCTGGTTGGCGACCCGCAGCAGCTCCAGGCCATCGAAGCCGGAGCCGCCTTCCGAGCGATCCACGAACGGCACGGCGGTGTCGAAATCAGCGAAGTGCGCCGCCAGCATAATGGCTGGCAGCAGGAGGCCACGCGGCATCTCGCTACCGGGCGCACCGGCCTTGCCATTCATGCCTATGGCGAACGCGGCATGGTCCATGTTACCGAGACGCGGGAGGCAGCGCGCGGCGAACTGATCGAGCGCTGGGATCGCGACCGACAGGCCAGCCCCGGCGATACGCGGATCATTCTCACTCACACCAATGACGAGGTGCGCGAACTCAATGACGCGGCGCGCGGAAAGCTGCGCGCCAGTGGTGAGCTGGGCAATGACGTGGCCATCCGCGCGGAGCGTGGCGACCGCCAGTTCGCCAGCGGCGACCGGATCATTTTCCTGCGCAATGAGCGGGGCCTGGGCGTCAAAAATGGCACACTCGGCACCGTCGAGCAGGTGACGCCGCAACGCATGGCCGTGCGCACCGACGATGGCCGCAACGTGGCATTCGATACCAAGGATTATGCGCACATCGATCATGGCTATGCCGCCACGATCCATAAGGCGCAGGGCATGACGGTGGACCGGGCACACGTGCTGGCGACGCCAGGCATGGACAGCCACGGCGCCTATGTCGCGCTTTCGCGCCATCGTGATGGCGTAGCCCTGCATTATGGCCGCAATGACTTCGCCGCTCAGTCAAAGCTGGTCCGCACACTGAGCCGCGAGCGCGGCAAAGACATGGCCAGCGACTACAAGCCCGAGCAGCAATTTGCCGAACGTCTTGGCATCACCTTCCGCGAGCGGATTGTCGAAATCGCACGGCAGTTGCCGGAGCGAGCAAAGTCGATCTTCGCCGGTTTCCGCCCGCAGGCTAACCGGCTCGAAGCTCTGCCCACCGATCAGGCTGGCCTGTCCGATCAGCGCCGAGCGGTCGAACGCTACGCCCGCGCCGCCACCGATATCAGGCAGATGCGCGAACAGGGATTGCCGGTCCTGCCCCACCAGCGCGACGCACTGGAGAAGGCCGGGAAGGCGCTCGATGCGATCCGGCCGCATGGCACAGCGGACCTCGCCAGCGCCTTGCAGCGCGAGCCCTCGCTGGCCCGTGAGGCCGCCGATGGTCGCAGCCAGGGCGCGATCCGCGCCATGCAGCTTGAAGCGGAAATCCGCATCGACCCCGCGCAGCGCGCCGAACGCTTTGTCAGCGACTGGCAGCGGCTCGGGCAGGCACGTCAGGCCATGCAGCGCGATGGCGACACCAGGGGCGCGCAGAGGCTCACCAACCGCATGACGGACATGGCAAAGAGCCTGGAGCGCGACGCGCAAGTCGAATCCCTGCTGCGCGGTCGCACCCGCGAACTTGGCATCAAGACAGAACTCGGTCGCGATCTGGCCCGTGACCTGGCCACTTCCATCACGATGGAGCGGAGCCGGTCAATCGGCATGGGCCTTTAGGAGAAGCACGATGGATACCGATGATATGGACCTAAAACTGGACCTTGAGCCGGAGCCTGACCCGCCCGCCCCGGAGGCCGCAGGCGATCCCGCCGCTGAGGCATTTGCCCGCCTTGAAGGCGAGCTGGCCCTCATGCGCCGGGCCGTTCAGCACCTTGCCGCCGAACGCGCAGACATTGTCATTCCCGACTACGGCACGACCCTGACCGACATGGCCAAGCGGATGGGCGCGATCAGCGAGAGCCTGAAGGGCATGGCTGGTCATCCGGCGATGCAGATGACGCCTGAAAGCATGGGCAATCGGATCGCGGCCGCAGCAGAAGCGGCACGGCGCACCGATCAGGACCGGATCAGCCAGGCACGGGACGATTTGCACAATGCAGTCCAGGCGATGCGCAATGTCACCGACCATGCACGCACTGCCGCTGAGCAGCGGCAACAGCTCTACCAGGTCGCTGGCGGAGCCTTGCTGGCGGGCATCCTGCTATGGTCTTTCATCCCCGGCACCATTGCCCGTGTCATGCCCGAGAGCTGGCACTGGCCGGAGCGTATGGCCGCGCGGCTGGTGGGCGCATCCTCTCGCTGGGACGCGGGTGCTCGGCTGATGCAAAGCGATAGCCCTGAAGCATGGAATGCACTGGTGCAGGCCGCTGACATCCAGCGAGACAATCGTGATGCCATTGACGCTTGCCGGAAGTCCGCTGCAAGCTTGCGACAGCCGGTTCGATGCACCGTCAGGATTCGTGCGGCGCAACAGCCAAAGGGCAGATGATGGGATCAGCCAAGTTGAGTTGGCGTCCCAGCAAGGGCCGACAAGGCTCATTCCAACCCACACAAAATGTGGGAAGCAATGTGGGAGCGCATTTTTCAGAAAGCCCACTTTATCGTGTAAAAACAACACGATAAAGAGGTTGACTGGTGCCCAG
>JAGNTK010000114.1 GCA_017987575.1 Novosphingobium sp.
TCGGCACGGGTCAGCGTGGGTGAAGTCCGTGGGCCGTGCGGGGCAGTGCCAGACTGGGCACGGACCCTGGCAATCCGGGCACGGCCAAGGCCGCGGCGGATCGCCGGTATTAATATAGTCATTTATCGTATCGTTTCTGGGCGCTTGTCGCGCCGCTTGTTCATTGTTGGACGGTGCTAGTGCCGCCGCTTGCTGCTTTGGGGCCCCGGTGGGCCGCCACCTGGACCACGCTCGCGAAACACGATGCGGCCCTTCGACAGGTCATAGGGGGTCATTTCCACGCGGACCCGGTCGCCCACCACCGAGCGGATGCGAAATTTGCGCATCTTCCCGGCGGTGTAAGCGATGATCCGGTGATCATTCTCGAGCATGACGCCAAAGCGTCCGTCGGGAAAAATCTCGTCGATCTGGCCTTCGAGGGTTAGAAGTTCCTCTTTGGCCATGATCTTAAGCGGCTGAAAGGTTGACGGCCGAGGTCTTGCCGCGGTTGTCGGTTTCCAGCTCGTACGAAACGCGCTGGTCCTTATCGAGCGTGCTCATTCCGGCGCGTTCAACGGCGCTGATGTGAACGAAAGCATCGCCGCCACCTTCTTCAGGAGCGATAAAACCATAACCCTTGGCGGCATTGAAAAATTTTACGGTGCCGATTGGCATATTGAGTTCCTTTCAGGAAACTACAAGAAACCCCCCGGCAACAGGCCGAAGGAGCGTAGAAGCAAGAAAGGGAACGAAGGGGCGCCTCAGCACCGAAAGGTTCCGTCGCAGGCGACGTTAGCGCGGCCCATATAAGCGGCAATTGCGCAAAACACAATGGCGGGCAGTCGTCAGAGGCCAGGAAAGCCAATTTGGCCTGCAAACGGCGCTTGCGTTTTGCGCGCTATACGCCTATTTGGCCGTCAATCCCGACATTGTGAAGCAACGAAGGGGCTGGCGCCGAAAGGGGCCGGTGCCAAACCGCTTTGCAACAGTTTCGGTTCAACGGAGTGCCCATGGCGGATATCGCACGAATTATTGAGGTTGTGGAGCCAGAGGCCAAGGCCCTGGGGTTCGACCTTGTGCGCGTGCGCTATTTCAAGGGCGGAGAGATTGGCCCGCTGTCTGACGAGGAAGAATATACCCTCCAGATCATGGCCGAACGCCCCGCGACTGGCCAGCTGGTGATTGAGGATTGCGCCGCGCTGTCCCGCCGGATTTCCAATGCAATGGACGCGCTGGAAGAAACGGGTGAAGTGCTGATCAGCGATGCCTATCGGCTTGAAGTCAGCTCGCCCGGGATCGATCGTCCGCTGACCCGCCCACAGGATTACAGCAACTGGGCCGGGCACGAAGTGAAGGTCCAACTGATCAACCCGGTAGAGGGTAACCGCAAGGCCTTGGCTGGCGATCTGGTCGGGCTTGACGGCGATACCGTCACCGTCACTGACAAGAAATCCGGCGCGGTCTCATTCCCGCTGTCCGACATCTATTCCGCCAAGCTGGTCCTGACCGACCGGCTGATCGCAGCAACCCGGCCGCTTGATACCGTAGGGGCCGATGAAATTCTCGAAGAACAGGAAGACTGAAGATGGCCAGTCCGATTTCCGCCAACCGCGCTGAACTGCTCGCAATCGCTACTTCGGTGGCGACCGAGAAGATGATCGACAAGTCGATCGTCATCGAAGCGATGGAAGAAGCGATCCAGAAGTCTGCCCGCAACCGTTATGGCGCCGAAAACGATATTCGCGCCAAACTCGATCCGCGCACCGGCGATCTGCGCCTGTGGCGCGTGGTCGAAGTTGTCGAAGAAGTTGAAGACTACTTCAAGCAGGTCGATCTGAAGGCCGCGCAGAAGCTCGAAAAGGACGCCAAGCTGGGTGACTTCATCGTCGATCCGCTGCCCCCGGTTGATCTGGGCCGGATTGATGCCCAGTCGGCCAAGCAGGTGATCTTTCAAAAGGTCCGCGATGCTGAGCGTGACCGGCAGTTCGAAGAATTCAAGGACCGCGGCGGTGAACTGGTCACCGGCGTAATCAAGTCGGTGGAATTCGGCCACGTAATCGTCAATCTGGGCCGCGCCGAAGGCGTGATCCGCCGCGATCAGCAGATCCCGCGCGAAGTGGCCCGGGTCGGCGAACGCGTCCGTGCGCTGATCCTGAAGGTTGAGCGTCAGAACCGCGGCCCGCAGATTTTCCTGAGCCGTGCACATCCCGATTTCATGAAGGCCTTGTTCGCGCAGGAAGTGCCCGAAATCTATGACAACATCATCACCATCATGGCTGCTGCCCGCGATCCCGGCAGCCGCGCCAAGATCGGCGTGATCAGCCGTGATTCCAGCATCGACCCGGTCGGCGCTTGCGTCGGGATGAAGGGCAGCCGCGTTCAGGCCGTGGTGCAGGAAATGCAGGGCGAAAAGATCGACATCATTCCCTGGAGCGAAGACACCGCGACTTTCGTGGTCAACGCGCTGCAGCCGGCTACCGTCAGCCGCGTGGTGATCGATGAGGAAGAGAGCCGGATCGAAGTGGTCGTCCCAGACGATCAGCTGTCGCTTGCGATTGGTCGCCGCGGTCAGAACGTTCGGCTCGCCAGTCAACTGACCGGCAGCCAGATCGACATCATGACCGAGGCGGAATCGTCCGAGAAGCGGCAGAAGGAATTCGCTGAGCGTTCGAAGATGTTCGAAGAAGAGCTCGACGTCGATGAAACGCTGTCACAGCTGCTGGTTGCCGAAGGGTTCAGCGAGCTGGAAGAAGTCGCCTATATCGAACTGGCTGAACTCGCCACGATCGAAGGCTTTGACGAAGAGCTGGCCGAAGAACTGCAGAGCCGCGCCACCGAGGCGCTTGATCGCCGCGAAGCCGCGCACCGCGAACAGCGCCAGGCGCTGGGCGTGGAAGATGCCCTGGCTGAAATGCCGCACCTGACCGAGCAGATGCTGGTCACGCTGGGCAAGGCCGGGATCAAGACGCTCGACGACCTGGCTGACCTCGCCACCGACGAACTGATCGCCAAGAAGCGCGTTGAACAGCGCCGACGTGACAATTCGGCCCCGACCCGCCGCAGCGAACGCGCTGAGGACAAGGGTGGCGTGCTGGGCGAATATGGCCTGACCGAAGAACAGGGCAACGAAATCATCATGGCCGCGCGCGCGCACTGGTTCGAAGACGAACCAGCCACAGAGGAGGCCGCCGATGCGGATTCCTCACAATGAGCCGCTAGGTTCCGACGCCTCTGGGGCGCCCGAGCGGCGCTGCATCCTGACCGGGGACCATGGTTCGCGGGATGATTTGCTGCGTCTGGCGATCTCGCCCGATGGATTGGTTCTCCCCGACGCCCTGGCCCGTGCGCCGGGGCGCGGAGCGTGGATCGGGACATCGCGCGCCGATCTGGAAACCGCGATCACCAAGGGCAAGCTCAAAGGCGCGCTGGCCCGCGCCTTCAAAGGCGCCAACCTGACCATTCCTGCAGATCTGGCTGGGCGGGCCGAAGTGGCGCTGCGCCGCGCCTTTACTGATCGGCTTGGGCTGGAAATGAAAAGCGGCAAGCTGCTGACCGGATCGGATCGGATCGCCGAAAACGCCCGGATGGGCAAAGTAGCCTGGCTGGCGCACGCCAGCGATGCCGGGGATGATGGCAGCCGCAAGCTGGATCAGGCCTGGCGGGTTGGCCGTGATGAGGAAGGTTCGGGGTTCACCGGATTAACCTTGCCACTGGACCGGGCGGCGCTGTCTGTGGCATTGGGCCGCGACAATGTCGTCCACCTGGCACTGACCGATCGCGGATCGGCAGCACGAATTGCACTCCCGCTCGGGCGCTTGCTGCGCTTCCTAGGGCAGGGCGAAACGAACGAACAGGGCAGGGGAACCGCCGCGACCGATCAGGACGCGGCTGATCCTGTGCAGACGAACTGAATTTTGAAGGACTGGTAAGAGCATGAGCGACAGCGATAACAAACCGACTTTGGGCCGCAAGCCATTGGGCCTGAAGACCTCGGTTCAGGCGGGTGAGGTCAAGCAGACCTTCAGCCACGGCCGCACCAACAAGGTGGTGGTCGAGGTTAAGCGTCGCAAGCTGATCGGCAAGCCCGGATCGGCCGAAGCCGCCCCGCCAGCCCCCGAACCGGCACCGGCTCCTGCGCCGGCTCCTGTAGCCGAAGCGCCCAAGCCGGCGCCGCGCCCTTCTGCTCCCGCCGGTGAAACCCCGCAGGAACGCGTTGCCCGGATGCAGCGCGAGGCTGAGGAAGCCCGGCTGGCCATGCTGGAAGAACAAACCCGCCGCGAAGCCGAAGCACGCGCTCGGGCGATCGAGGAAGAGCGCCGCCGTGCCGAAGAAAACCGCAAGGTTGAGGCTGCACCCGCAGCACCTGAGCCAGTGCCTGCCGCCCCGGTTGAAGAACCGGTTGCTGATGCGCCCGCAGCGGAATCTGCCGAAGAGGCAGCCCCTGCTCAGTCTGGCGCTCCTGCTCCGCGCCGGTTCACCCCGGTGGCCGCGCCCAAGCGCCCCGAACCGGTCAAGAAGATCGTCCACCCGCGCGACAAGGCGGGCGATCAGCGCCGCCATGCTGGTAAGCTGACCGTTTCCAAAGCGCTCAACGAAGACGAAGGCGCCCGCGCCCGCAGCCTTGCCGCGCTCAAGCGCGCGCGTGAAAAGGAACGCCGCGCGCACTTCTCTGGCCAGAGCCAGAGCCGTGAAAAGCAGGTCCGCGATGTTATCGTGCCCGAAGCGATCACCGTGCAGGAACTGGCCAACCGGATGGCCGAAAAGGGCGCCGATCTGGTCAAGGCACTGTTCAAGATGGGCCTGCCGGTCACCATCAACGAGGTCATTGACGCCGATACGGCGGAACTGCTGGTCGAAGAATTCGGCCACACCATCCAGCGCGTTTCGGAAAGCGATGTCGATATCGACATTTCGGATGACGTTGACGCGGAAGAAACCCTGAAGCCCCGTCCGCCGGTTGTGGCGATCATGGGCCACGTCGATCACGGCAAGACCAGCCTGCTCGATGCGCTGCGCGGAACCGACGTTGTGCGCGGTGAAGCGGGCGGGATCACCCAGCATATCGGCGCTTACCAGATCAAGACCAAGGGCGGCGATCTGGTCACGTTCCTTGATACGCCGGGCCACGAAGCCTTCACCGAAATGCGTCAGCGCGGCGCCAATGTGACCGATGTGGTCGTGCTGGTGGTAGCCGGTGACGACGGGATCATGCCGCAGACGATCGAGGCGATCAATCACACCAAGGCGGCCGGCGTGCCAATGATTGTGGCGATCACCAAGTCTGACCGGCCTGAATACAATCCGCAGAAAATCCGTGAACGTCTGCTTGAACACGAAGTCGTGGTCGAAGCGATGTCGGGCGATGTGCAGGACGTTGAACTGTCGGCCAAGACTGGCGCCGGGCTCGACACCCTGATCGAGAAGATTCTGCTCCAGGCCGAACTGCTTGAGCTAAAGGCCAATCCCGATCGTTCGGCCGAAGCTACCGTGGTCGAAGCCAAGCTCGACAAGGGCAAAGGTCCGCTGGCGACCGTGCTGATTACCCGCGGCACGCTGAAAGTTGGCGATATTCTGGTGGTCGGCACCCATTCGGGCCGCGTCCGCGCGATGCTCGATGACAAGGGTCGCCAGATCAAGGCCGCGCCGCCGGCGCTGCCGGTCGAAGTGCTCGGCCTTGGCGGCGTGCCAATGGCTGGCGACACGCTGACCGTGGTTGAAAACGAAAGCCGCGCCCGCGAAGTGGCCGCCTATCGTCAGGAAAAGGCGACTGCCAAGCGGACCACTTCGGCTCCCGCCACGGTTGAGAACATGTTCTCTGCGCTGACTGCCAAGAACGCCGTGATCGAATATCCGGTGGTGATCCGGGCCGACGTGCAGGGTTCGACCGAAGCCATCGTCAATGCGCTGGGCCGCCTGTCGAACGACGAGATCAAGGTCCGCGTGCTGCAATCGGGCGTGGGTGCAATCACCGAAAGCGATGTCAGCCTGGCCCAGGCCAGCGGCGCGCCGATCGTCGGCTTCAACGTCCG
>JAGNTK010000115.1 GCA_017987575.1 Novosphingobium sp.
ATTTTCAATCCGCTGCTCTACCAACTGAGCTACTCGGGCATCGCCTCGGCGAAAGCCCCAAACGGGGCGCCGCGCAATGGAAGCGCGCCTATGGCGAAGCGCGGCGCGCTTGGCAAGGGGGTTTCAGACGTTCTCGTCGTCTTCGTTGATCGCAGGCGGGCCTGGCAGGGCATAGCCGTCGTCCAGCCAGCGCACCAGATCGCGGTCCTTGCAGCGCGCGCCGCAGAACGGATGGAACTCTTCGTTGCGTGGCTTGCCGCAGATCGGGCACTTGCGATTGGACAGGGTCATAGCGGCACCGCCTGCGCGAAACCGGCGGGCAGGGCAAGTGCTGGGTTCGCGGTAATCCGCACCTCGCGGCCGGTCCGCTTGGCCAGTTCCGTCAGCCATTCGGGGCGCAGCATGGCCTCGACCGCCGGATGGCAGGTCAGCAGCAAAGCGCCGGGGGCCTCAACGAGCTCGGCCTGCCGCAGCAGCAACCGGGCCGCCGCGCCCGCCGGATCACGCGCGCACAGGTGCAATAGCGAAGGGCGGGTCAGCCGCGCAACCAGTTGCACGAAGCCGAATCCGTTCATCGAGGTCCGCTCATGCGGCCAATCGCCCAGCGCCAGTTCCAGCGCGCTATCGACCTGCTTGCGGTCATTCTTGTCTGACAGGCTCGGAAAATCGATCCCGATCGATCCGGCCAGATCGAGCCGCGCCAGTGCCGCCGCCAAAGGCTCTATCGAAGCCAGCGCCAGATCGCGCAGCGGCAGTGTGCCATCGATATCGACCATCGTCATCGCCGGGGTCGGTGTGATGGTCAGCGCGCCGCCGGGGAAGGTGGCTTCGCCGCTGCTGGCATCGGCAAACACGTCTTCCCACAGGCCTGCCGGGAACCGGCGCACGATGCGCGCGCCCAGTTCTTCGGCCAGCGAGGGGGCGGGGCCCGGCGCCTCTTGCGTCGGGCGGGCCTGTGCGCGTTTGAGCCGGCCGCGTTCGGCCATCGCGGCACGAGTCACAACCAGACGCAAGACTGCGCCTTCGCTGGTTTCGTGCGGAAGGTTGTCGACCAGCGCTTCCTCGCCGCTGGCAAAGCGAGCCGTGCCGCGCTTGGAATTGGCATTGCGGTGGATCAGCTTGGCGTCTTCGACCAGACCAGCTTCCAGCCCGCCGGGCCAGCGCAGCCGCGCCGCCAGCGCTTCGCCGGATTCAACCAGCAAAGCCCGCTCTTCGCCGATTCCGGCTTCAACCAGCCATTCAGCCAAGGGGGAACCCCGCTGCTTTGAGCAAGGCGCGGGTTTCGAACAGCGGCAGGCCGACAACGCCAGAATGGCTGCCGGCAATCCACTTGATCAGCCCTTCGGCGCTGCCCTGGATGGCATAGCCGCCAGCCTTGCCGTGCCATTCGCCGCCAGCAATGTAGGCGTCGATCTCGGCGGCGGAGAGCTGCTTGAAAATGACGATCGTCTCGCTGATCCGCTCGCGCAGCGTGCCGTCGGGCGCTTTCAGGGCAATCGCCGAGAGCACCCGGTGGCGGCGGCCGGACATCAGTTTGAGGCAGGTCCGCGCAGTAGCTTCGTCTTCGGCCTTGGGCAGGATCCGGCGGCCAAGCGCGACCACGGTGTCCCCCGCCAGAACATGGGCATCACCGCCGGGCACGGCCAGCGCCTTTTCGCGCGCCATCCGTGCAGCATAGACACGCGGCAGTTCGGCCTTCAGCGGGGTTTCGTCGATATCAGCGGCGGCAATCGCGCTCGGTTCGATCCCCAGCCGCGCGATCAGTTCGCGCCGCCGTGGGCTGGCCGAGGCGAGGATCAGTTGGAGTGCGCTCAAGCGCTGAACTGGCCGGGGCCGCCACGGCCGGGCATAAAGCGATAGGTGATCCGGCCCTTGGTCAGATCATAGGGGGTCAGCTCGACCAGCACTTCATCGCCGACCAGCACCCGGATGCGGTTCTTGCGCATCTTGCCAGCGGTGTGACCCAGGATTTCGTGGTCGTTCTCAAGCCGGACACGGAACATCGCGTTCGGTAGCAATTCCACTACCGTACCCCGCATTTCGAGCAGTTCTTCTTTCGCCATCCGCGCTTAGTATCCGTGACTGGTTTTGAATGATTGCGGCGGCCCATAGCGGCGGAATCGAAAAAAGGAAAGCCTTGGGGCTTTCTGCTGCGATGCCGCCCCGTTCTACGAAGCGACAAATTGAGACGACCGGGGGCATTGCCTTCGCGGTTGTGCTGGGTCAGTGACATTGCAGGGCAAGGGACGGGCAGGCAACGCCCGGTTGTTACTGGAGTTTTCCGTCTAAGCCATGCGTACAATCACAACTTTGGGGCTCTTGCTGGCAACGACGCCGGCCTATGCCCAGACCGCCCCGCAATCTGAGCCAACCGAACCCAGCACCAATCCGGTCGTTGAACAGGCTGACGCGCAGATTGAGGATGAGGAAGGCCGTTCAGCCAGCGACACCGACATTCTGGTCGTCGCGACCAAATTTGGCGGGCAAATCGAAGCTCCGCAGGCTCCGATCGCGACCTTTGACGAGGCCGAAATTCAGGCGCTGGGCGCAACTTCGGTGGGCGAGCTGATCGCGCGCGTCAGCCCGCAGACCAGCTCCGGCCGGGGCCGGGGCGAAGGCGGGATGCCGCTGATTCTGGTCAACGGCCAGCGGATCACCAATTTCCGTGAGATGCGCAACTATCCGCCTGAAGCGATCAAGCGGGTCGAGATCTTGCCTGAAGAGGTCGCGTTGCGCTTTGGCAGTCCGCCCAATACCCGGGTGGTCAATCTGATCCTGAAGGACAACTTCGAAAGCCGGGCGGTAGAAGGTGGATATAGCTTGCCGACCCGCGGCGGGTTCGATGCCTGGCGCGGCGAAGCGACGCTGCTCAAAATCAAGAAGCTCAACCGCTTCACCGTTACCGGCACCACCAGCGATACCAGCCCGCTGTTTGAAAGCGAACGCGGCGTTATTCAAACGACTGGAACTGTCGCAACCGTTGGGACCGATCCAGATCCGGCGGCGTTCCGCACGCTTATCTCGGATTCGCGCAACTTCGGGCTCAGCGCGGCCTGGACGAAGGGGATCGGCAAAGATGGCACCAAGGGTTCGCTGACGATCAGCGCAGAGGCTAACCGCAGCGACAGCCGCAGTTTTTCCGGGCTCAACTCTGTACTGCCGACGGAACCGCTCGACCCGCTGGAGCGACAGACCCGGACCACTTCGATCGCGGGCGGAACAGGCTTCAACACCCAGTTTGGTAAGTGGCAGTTCAATGCCACGGTCGATGGCACCCATGCCGAATCCCGCACTCTGATCGACTTGCCAACATCAAGCGGCGGGGGGCAGGCCCTGGCAACCAACAATTCGGAACGGGTCGAAAGCCTGATCACCCTTTCGGGACGTCCGCTGCGCGTGCCCGCCGGTGAAATTGCCACCACTTTCAAGACCGGGATCACCTGGATCGATTTTGACAGTCTGGATCAGCGTTCCACCGTCGGGCCGGTCTCGCTCCAGCGCTTCCGGGTGCAGGGCGGGATCAATGTGGCAGTGCCACTGACCAGCCGGCGTGAGAATTTTGGTGCCGGGATCGGCGATATCACGCTCAACCTCAGCGGCAATTACAGCCATCTATCCGATTTCGGGCAGGTCAACGATTGGAGCGTCGGGCTGACCTGGGGGGTGACAGAAAAACTCAATCTGCAGGCGAGCTATATCGTCAATCAGGAGGCTCCCTCGATCAGCCAATTGGGCAATCCGCAAATCCTGACACTGAACGTACCTTACTTCGACTTTAGCCGAAACGAGACGGCACTGGTTTCCGTCACCAGCGGCGGTAATCCATTGCTGCGCCGCGAACAGCAGCGCGATGTCAAACTGTCGGCCAACTGGAAGTTGCCGTTCATGGCCAATTCCAACCTCGTCGTTGAATGGTTCCGCAACCGGTCGAGCGATGTCACGGCCAGCTTCCCGTTGCTGACGCCTGAAATCGAAGCGGCCTTTCCTGGCCGGGTCACCCGCGACTTGTCGACCGGCCAGCTGCTGGCAATTGATCAGCGTCCGGTGACATTCGCGCGGCAGGAAAGTTCGCGGCTGCGGTGGGGCTTCAACCTGACTGGCACAATCGGCAAGGCGCCTGCGGGCGGCGGTGGGGGAATGTTTGGAATGGGCGGCGGTGGCGCGCGCCCCGCAGCTCGCCCGGCTGGCGCTGCTCCGGTAGCTGCACCCACGCCTCCGCCGCCTCCGCCAACCGCAGGCGCAGCGCCTCGCGCTGGTGGTGGGCCGCGCGGCGGTGGCCGTGGTGGCGGCGGGTTCATGGCGGCAATGGGTGGCAATGGCCAAGGCCGCTGGAGTCTTGGGGTCTATCACACCGCCCAGTTCCAGAACCGCGTGCTGATTGCGCCGGGCGGTCCAACACTTGATCTGCTGAACGGCGATAGCCTGAGCAGCGGCGGATCACCGCGCCATGGGCTGGAATTCAACGGCGGCGCGTTTCACAAGGGACTGGGGCTGTTCTTTGAGGGCGGCTGGAAAGCCCCGACCACGGTTGAAGCGAGCGGCTTGCCGGGCACCAGCAACCTGCGCTTTGGCAGCATCACGAACGTCAACCTATTCCTGTTCAGCGAATTCTCGATGATGCCGAAGCTGACCAAGCAGGCGCCGTTCCTGAAGGGTGCGCGGATATCGCTGCGGATTGAAAACCTGCTGGGCTCAGCCCAGAAAGTGACCGATGAAAGCGGCGTCGTGCCGATATCCTATCAGCGCGCTTACCTCGATCCGCGCGGGCGCGTGATCAGCATCGAATTCCGCAAGATGTTCTGAATGGCCTCCCCGCCCACTGGCGGGGAGGTTCTCAACCTTAGTGGAACACCGCCAGCAGCAGGTGCAGTGTCAGTGCCATCAGGCACAGGCTGGACAGCGCAAACAGGATAAAGCGCGGTGCGACCTTGTTGACGGTCGATTGGAAGATCGAATGAACGATCCGCAAAGCGACATAGGCCCAAGCGATCGTGGCGTTCATGCCGCTACCCTGACCGATAAAGGCCAGCGCCAGGGCAACCGCATAAAACACCGTCGGCGCTTCGTGCAGGTGGTTGTAATTGTGCGCTTTCCACTGAACTTCGCGCGGCAGCAAGCCTTCCAGTCTGGCGGGAGTCCAGCCCAGATCGGCTCCGGGCTCGGTCGGCTTGGGCAGCTTGTTGATCGCCGGAATGCGGGTGGCATACATCCAGATCCACATCACCATGGTCCAAGCTGCCAGTACCGCCAGCGGTTTGAGAATTTCCTGTTCCATTATGCGGCTCCCATGCCCAGTGCAGTTAGTTCAAACGCGTGGATCGCCAGCAGCAACAGGCAGATCGTCGACAGAATGAACAGCGTGAAACGGATTGTGACGGTGTTGACTGTCGCTTGCCAGATCGAATGGATGATACGCAGGATGACATAGCCCCAGGCGATGGCAATATCACCGCCATTGGGCCCCATCAGCGCCAGTATGACGACCACCGGATAGAAGATCGTCGGCTGTTCCATCAGGTGGGTGTAGTTGTGCGACTTCCAGTTGACGCTGTCAGGCAGCACACCTTCCAGATCGACCCCGCGGCCGCCCGGCTTGGCCGCGCCCATTCCGCCCGGTGCCTTGAACAGTGGCGGCAACCGCGTGGCCGCCAGCCACACCAGCATGATGAGTGACCACAGCACCAGCGCGGCAGCCGGTGCGAGCATTTGAGCTTGCATGGTAATTTCTCCCCCTCCGTCCCTTCCGGACTTGAGGAGGTCAGACTGTTACCGATGCAACCAATTGTCAATTGCAACTAATCGTTGCCGGATAGTACCTTGGCAAAGGCCGCCGGGTCAGTGTTCCCGCCCGATAGCACGACGACGGTGCGGCCATCGGTGGCGGCCTTGCCCGCCAGCACCGCCGCCAGCGCCGCCGCGCCGCCGGGTTCGACCACCAGGTGCAGCTTGCTGAAGGCCCAGCGCTGCGCCGCGCGAACCTCAGCCGGGG
>JAGNTK010000116.1 GCA_017987575.1 Novosphingobium sp.
TCGGTATTGGTGGTCAGCCCGGAAATCTGCACCGGCCACAACAATATGCGCAACCGCGACAGTCACTTCATTTTCGGCGACGTGGCGACCGCGGTGCTTGTGGAGGCTGAGGACATGGCCCCGGCACAGCATTGGGGCATTATCGGCACCAAGCTCAAGACGGTGTTCTCCAACAACATCCGCAACAATTTTGGCTTCCTCAACAATGCCACACCTGAAACGGTCGGCGCGCCGGACAAGCTGTTCGTCCAAGAAGGCCGCAAGGTGTTCAAGGAAGTGGTGCCGATGGTCGCCACGATGATTCAGGAAGAGGCGGCGCGGCTGGGGATCGATCCGGCGGCACTGCGGCGGCTGTGGCTGCATCAGGCCAATCAGGGGATGAACCGCCTGATTTCCCAGCGGGTGCTGGGGCATGAGGCGAGCGAGGATGAGAGCCCGACCGTGCTCGATACCTATGGCAATACCTCCAGCGCGGGGTCGATTATCGCGTTTCACCTCAACAATGCCGATCTGGCCGCCGGAGACACCGGGGTGATCTGCTCGTTCGGGGCCGGTTATTCCGCTGGCACCGTGTTCATTCGGAAGGCCGCCTGATGCCCGGAGATATTCTCGACAATCGCGGCCGTGGCGAAGCGGCCTGGGGTTGGCCCAGCGTTCACCCTGAAGGCCGCGTGTTCGCCTTGGTCGCCGCGGCAGCGAGTGCGGGCTTTGCCTTTTTTGCCTGGGAAACGGTTGCATGGCCGCTTGGAGCGCTGGTGCTCGGGATCCTGGCGTTCTTTCGCGATCCGAAGCGGGTCACGCCGCTGGGGGACAATCTGATTGTCGCACCCGCTGACGGCCTGATCACACTGATCAAGCAGATGGAGCCGCCGCGCGAGCTGGTTCAGGATGATGGCACCGGCGCACCAGGGCTGGGGACGGGGCCGGTCACTCGGATTTCAATCTTCATGTCGGTGTTCGATGTCCACATCAACCGCGCGCCGATTGGCGGGACAGTTCGCCGGGTGATCTATATCCCTGGGCGGTTCCTCAACGCCGATCTGGACAAGGCTAGCGAAGAGAATGAGCGCCAGCACATCCTGATCGAGCGCGGCGATGGGATATCGATTGGCTTTACGCAGATCGCGGGACTGGTTGCACGGCGGATTGTCCCGTTCGTCAAGCCGGGCGATATGCTGGCGGCTGGCCAGCGGGTCGGGCTGATCCGGTTCGGTAGCCGGGTCGATGTCTATCTGCCTGCAGGGACCGAACCCAAGGTACTGATCGGTCAAAAGACAATTGCCGGTGAAACCGTGTTGGCCGAACTCGGCTCGGCCATGCTGATCGAGGGTGCCCGCCAGTGAGTGATCTGCCGACGCGCACCGGAGGACTGACGCTGCGGGCGATGGTTCCCAATGCGATCACCGCCGCAGCGCTGTGTGCGGGGCTGACTGGCATTCGTTTTGCGATCACTGGCGATTTTGACAAGGCGGTGCTGGCTGTGGTGCTGGCCGGGATGCTCGACGGGATTGACGGACGGATTGCGCGGCTGCTGAAGGCGCAATCACGGTTCGGGGCCGAACTAGACAGTCTGGCTGACAATGTTTCGTTCGGGGTCGCCCCGGCACTCATCCTGTTCATGTGGTCGCTGGACGATCTGCCCCGGGTCGGCTGGTTTGCGGCACTGGCCTATGCCATCGCCTGCGCGCTGCGGCTTGCGCGGTTCAACGCTCAGATCGATCTGCCGGATGAGCCGCGCAAGACTGCCGGTTTCTTTACCGGGGTGCCTGCGCCAGTCGGGGCAGGGCTGGTGTTCCTGCCGCTCTACCTGTGGACTGTTTCGGACAACGAGCTGTTCCGCGATCCCCGGTTGGTCAGCGTCTGGCTGGTCGCGATGGCTTTTCTGATGATTTCCAATGTCGCAACGATGAGCTGGGGCAAGCTACGCCCCCGGCGCGCCTTGCGGTTGGAAGTGATCGCGTTGTTCGGCCTGGTTGGTGCCGCGCTGATCACCGAACCGTGGTGGACCCTGATCGCGATCTGCGCAATCTATCTGGCGCTGCTGCCGGTTGGCATTTTCAACTACGCCAAGGTCAAGCGGCAGCGCGTTCAGGCAGACCAGCCGGCCGATTGAGCGCCGTGCGCGGGCGCAGCGGCACAACCTTGCCATCGTTGTAATGCACCACCATCGCGCGGGTGGTGTAGCGAACTTCCAGTACCTCTGGGCAGTCACGCAGCGCCTGGCGCAGTCCGGCGATCTGAGGGAGCGCGGTGCGCAGCGACTGTACCAGCGTACCGATGGCGAGGAGGGCGGAACATGTCAGCAAAACCGAAAATTCAAAGCCAAACATCGCAAAAACCCTTTTTGCCGCCTGTTTACAGGCTTGTGGATAAATTCGGGATGAACTAGAAAGTTGCCATTCTGTTCTTCTGACGCCGTTGTTCCTTTTTTGTTCCGCAGTGTCAAGCAGGAAAATGCAGGCCCGGTCCCGAAGGCTCGGCGCAAGCCATTCAACCCACAAATTTCTGCTGGATTTCCCAGCTAACCCCGGTTAAGGGCGCGCCAGCTTGCAGGTTCCGCATTCCGCTGTTCCGCAGGCAAATCCACATGGGAAGCACACATCCCGGTGCCGCAGCGGTAGCTTTCCGCACGGTTCCAGCTTCCCAGAGGTTAAACCGGAAGGAATTATCTTATGGCGGCTCCCGTCGTCACCATGCAGCAATTGATTGAGGCCGGCGCTCACTTCGGCCACCAGACCCACCGCTGGAACCCGCGGATGAAGCCGTATATCTTCGGCGCCCGTAACGGCATCCACATCCTTGATCTGTCGCAGACCGTTCCGTTGATGGCCCGCGCGCTCGACTTCATCGACGCCACCGTCCGCGCTGGCGGCAAGGTGCTGTTCGTCGGCACCAAGCGTCAGGCGCAGGAGCAGATCGCTGCTGGCGCTCGCGCTTCGGGTCAGCACTTCGTCAACCACCGCTGGCTGGGCGGCATGCTGACCAACTGGAAGACCATTTCCGGTTCGATCAAGCGCCTCAAGACCCTTGAAGAGCAGCTGTCGGGTGAAACCCACGGTCTGACCAAGAAGGAAGTCCTCAACCTGACCCGCGAACGCGACAAGCTGGAGCTTTCGCTCGGCGGGATTCGCGACATGGGCGGCATTCCGGACGTGATGTTCGTGATCGATGCCAACAAGGAAGAACTGGCGATCAAGGAAGCCAACGTGCTGGGTATTCCGGTCGTTGCGATCCTCGATTCGAACGTTTCGCCTGATGGCATTGCCTTCCCGATCCCGGCCAACGATGACGCCAGCCGCGCCATCGCGCTGTACTGCTCGGCCGTGGCTGCTGCTGCAACCAAGGGCCGTCAGGAAGCCGTGGTTGATTCGGGCGTCGATGTCGGCGCGCTGGACGTTGCCCCGGTCGAAGTGGCCGTGGTTGAAGTCGCTGAAGAAGCTGCTGCTGCCCCAGTAGCTGCTGAAGAGCCTGCGGCCGAAGCCTAAGCGCTTCCGTCACACTATTGTAGCGAGCCGGGGTCTATGGCCCCGGCCGCCAGACCATTTTCAAGAAGGATCAGTTCAATGGCCTATACCGCCACTGACGTGAAAAACCTGCGTGAGCGCACCGGCGCCGGCATGATGGATTGCAAGAAGGCCCTGGACGAAACCGGCGGCGACATGGAAGCCGCGGTCGATCTGCTGCGCGCCAAGGGCCTCGCGGCCGTCGCCAAGAAGTCGAGCCGCACTGCGGCCGAGGGCCTGGTCGGCGTTGCCGTTGCCGGGACCAAGGGTGTTGCTGTCGAAGTGAATTCGGAAACCGATTTCGTCGCCAAGAACGACCAGTTCCAGGACTTCGTGCGCAAGACCACCGAAGTCGCTCTGAGCGCCGGTTCGGACGATGTCGACGCGCTGAAGGCTGCAGCCTATCCGGGCGGCGGCACCGTTGCCGACACCCTGACCGCCAACGTCGCCACGATCGGTGAAAACCAGCAGGTCCGCCGGATGAAGACCGTTTCGGTCTCCAGCGGTCTGGTTGTGCCCTATATGCACAACGCTGCTGCGCCGATGCTCGGCAAGATCGGCGTGCTGGTCGCGCTCGAATCCGAAGCCGGTGCAGACGTTCTGGAACCGCTCGGCAAGCAGATCGCGATGCACATCGCCGCTGCTTTCCCGCAGGCGCTCTCGGCTGACGATCTTGACCCCACCGTGCTGGAACGCGAACGCAAGATCGCGCTCGACAAGGCTGTCGAAGAAGCTGCCAAGAACGGCAAGGAAATCCCGGCCGACATCCTCGCCAAGCGTGCCGATGGCGCTGCTGCAAAGTTCGCCAAGGACAACGCGCTGCTCAGCCAGGTGTTCGTGATGGACAACAAGACCCCGATCGCCCAGGTCGTCGAGCAGGCCGGTAAGGCCGCCGGCACCAAGATCGTGCTGAAGGACTATGTCCGCTTCCAGCTCGGCGAAGGCATCGAAAAGGTTGAGACCGACTTCGCCGCCGAAGTGGCTGCGGCGGCTGGTCTGAACTAAGTGTCGTCCCGGGCTTGACCCGGGACCGCTGGCAGTCTTGCCGCAAGGCCGCGTTTCAGCGGCCCGCGATCCCGGATCAAGTCCGGGATGACGCCAAATGATAGGGGCGCGGGCAGCGATGCTCGCGCCCTTTTCCTATGAATTATCGGTGCAGTTCTTGGCTTTGCCAGCCCATCGGTATAAGGCCGCTCAAACCTTGAAAGAGCGCTGCACCAGCCATGTCCAAGCCTGCCTACAAACGTGTCCTGATCAAGCTTTCCGGTGAAGTGCTGATGGGTAATCAGCAGTTCGGGATCGATCCGGAATTCGTCGCTGAACTGGCCAAAGAGGTTAAGGCGGCCAAGGATACCGGTCTGGAAGTTTGTTTGGTGATCGGCGGAGGGAATATCTTTCGCGGGATGGCTGGCGCAGCCAAGGGCATGGACCGGGCCCAGGCCGATTACATGGGCATGCTCGCCACGGTGATGAACGCGCTGGCGATGCAGAACGCGCTGGAACAGCAAGGCGTTGAAACCCGGGTGCAGAGCGCGGTGCAGATGGATCAGGTGTGCGAACCCGTGATCCGCCGCCGCGCCGAACGGCATCTGGAAAAGGGCCGGGTGGTGATCTTTGCCGCTGGCGTCGGCGCGCCGTACTTCACGACCGATAGCGGCGCCGCACTCCGCGCCGCGGAAATGCAGTGTGATGCGCTGCTCAAGGGCACTTCGGTGGATGGGATCTATGACAGCGATCCCAAGACCAATCCGAACGCAAAGCGTTTTGATTCGGTCGATTACGATACGGTCCTCGCGCAGAACCTGAAGGTGATGGACGCGAGCGCGGTGGCGCTGTGCCGTGATAACGATATTCCGATCGTGGTCTTTTCGATCCGCGAGCAGGGCAACCTCGCCAAGGTATTGCAGGGCGAAGGCGTTCAAACAGTTGTGAAAAAGGGGTAGGGCCATGGCCAAGTACGATAAGGCCGATCTGGAGCGCCGGATGAAGGGCGCGGTGGAATCGCTGCGCAGTGATCTGGGCGGTCTGCGGACCGGGCGCGCCAACACCACGCTGCTCGATCCGATCGTGGTTGAAGTCTACGGCAGCAAGATGCCGCTCAACCAGGTCGCCACCGTTTCGGCGCCAGAGCCGCGGATGCTGTCGGTTCAGGTTTGGGACAAGGCCAATGTCACCCCGGTTGAAAAGGCGATCCGCTCGGCGGGTCTCGGGATCAACCCGATCAACGATGGCAACAACATCCGCCTGCCGATCCCCGATCTGACTGAGGACCGCCGCAAGGAACTGGCCAAGCTGGCGCAGTCCTATGCCGAAAAGGCCCGCATCGCGATCCGCAATGTCCGCCGCGACGGGATCGATGCGCTGAAGGCTGATGAAGCAAAGAAGGAAATCTCGGAAGACGAGCGCAAGCGCGGCGAAACCGAAGTCCAGAAGCTGACCGACGAGCAGATCAAGGCCGC
>JAGNTK010000117.1 GCA_017987575.1 Novosphingobium sp.
CGCTCCGGCCCGATCACCCAGCGGCGCAGTTCGATCGTTTCGGCTCCGGTCAGCGCAGCGGCAAAGGTCGAATCCGCCGCTTCAAATACGTGATGGCCTTCGTCGAACACGATTCTGGTCGGGCGCTGGGCGGTATCGCGCCCTCGCGCGGCATTGACCATGACGAGCGCATGGTTGGCGATTACCAGATCGGCCTGGGCACTGGCCCGGGCGGCGCGTTCGATGAAGCATTTGCGGTAGTGCGGGCAGCCGGCATAGACGCATTCGCCGCGCTGGTCGGTCAGCGCCTTGACCCCGCGCTGGCGGAACAGCGTGCCAAGCCAGCCGGGCAGATCGCCGCCGATCATGTCACCATCCTGGCTATAGGCGGCCCAGCGCGCCACCAGCTGCGCCATAATCGCGGCGCGGCCGGTGAAGCCACCTTGCAAGGCGTCCTCAAGGTTGAGCAAGCACAGGTAATTCTCGCGGCCCTTGCGAACCACCACCGGCTGGCTGCCATCGGCGCGTGCACCATCCCAAGCGCGGCGGCTCTCGCGGCGGAGCTGGCGTTGGAGCGCCTTGGTGAAGGTTGAGACCCAGACCGTTCCGCCCGATTGCTGCGCCCACAGCGAAGCCGGGGCGAGGTAGCCGAGCGTCTTGCCGATCCCGGTCCCGGCCTGCGCGAGCAGCAAGTGCGGCAGGCCTTCGCGTCGGCGTGGTTCGAACAGGTGGGCGGCTTCCTGCGCGTAATTGGCCTGCGCCGGGCGGCTTTCGGCACCATTGCCGGTCAGCCGGGTCAGGCGCGAGTGGACATCATCGGCGTTCAGCGCGATCTGGCTTGGCTGGGGCCGCTCCGGCGCCTCTTCCCACTCGGGCAGGCGAGAGAACAGCCAGCGTTCGGCCGTGACCGGGGTGGTGATCCGCGCGGTCAGCAGTGGGGCCCAGGTCCAGCGTAGCTTGGTTAGGTTCTGCAGCGCCGACCAAGCCCCCTCGCGCATCGCCCAGTCGGGCTGCTGACAAGTGGCGAGCAGGGCTTCGGCGGCCTGTTGCAGCAAAGCCGGAACGGCATCGTCACCCGCCGGTTCGGCCAGGTCCAGCGCATGGGCAAGGCCCTTGGGGGTCGGCACCACAAACCGGGCTGGGAACACGAAAGCGAACAGTTCGAGCAGGTCCAGTCCCGACAGATCCGGATAGCCCAACCGCGTCGCCACCAGCGGCGCGTTGAGCATCAGCAGCGGGGTATCTGCGGCGGCTACGATTGCATCGCCCTTGGCCACGGTCCGTGTCGCGCCATGTCCATCGCGCAGCCAGCAGCCGCCATGGCTGGCGTGAATCGCGGGGAGGGGCAGCATATCGCTCACCGGGAAACCGATAGAACGGAAATGGAACACGGCGCAAGCGGTTGACCCGCGCTTGGCTGTGGGCCAGCGTCATCCGATGCCGAATCCTTCCCGCGCCGCGCTGATCGATCGCCTGCCCAAGGCTGAACTCCATTTGCATATCGAAGGTTCGCTGGAGCCGGAGCTGCTGTTCGCCTTGGCCAAACGCAATGCGGTGGCGATCCCGTTCGCCAGCGTGGAGGCGGTGCGGGCGGCCTATTCGTTCTCCAACCTGCAGGATTTCCTCGATATTTATTATCAGGGCATGTCGGTCTTGCTGACCGAGCAGGATTTTTACGATCTGACCTGGGCCTATCTGACCCGCGCTGCGGCAGACACCGTGCGTCACGTTGAAATCTTCTTCGATCCGCAAGGCCACACCGAACGCGGCGTATCGTTTGAGACCGTGCTGGAAGGGATCGAACGCGCGCTGATCGATGGCGAGGCGCAATTGGGGATCAGCTACCGGATCATCATGTGCTTCTTGCGCCATCTTAGCGAGGAGGACGCTTTTGCCACGCTGGATCAGGCGCTGCCGCATCTGGACCGGATCCATGGTGTCGGGCTTGATTCATCCGAAGTCGGGCATCCACCAGCGAAGTTCGCGCGGGTCTTTGCCAAGGCCCGCGAATTGGGCCTGCATGTGACTGCGCACGCAGGGGAAGAAGGTCCGCCGGATTATGTCTATGAGGCGCTGGACCTGCTGGAGGTCGAACGGATCGACCATGGCAACCGGGCATTGGAAGATGTTGCTTTGGTATCGCGGATCGCGGGAGAGGGGCTGACCCTGACGGTTTGTCCGCTATCCAACCTGAAGCTGTGCGTGATCAAGGACATTGCCGATAGCCCAGTCAAACGGATGCTCGATCTCGGGCTGAAGGCGACGATCAATTCGGACGATCCGGCCTATTTTGGCGGTTACATCAATGCCAATTTCCATGCTGTGGCAGAGGCGCTGGACCTGAGTGAAGCCGAGATCGTCCAGCTTGCCGAAAACAGCTTCACCGGATCGTTCCTGCCAGTGTTGGATCAGGCCCGCTATCTGGCCGAGATTGCCGAGGTGACTGGTGGTTGAGAAAGTCTATCTGACTGCTGATCGGCTGCTGAAGGATTCCTATAGGCTCGCCAATCAGGTGATCGATGCTGGATTCCGCCCGACCCATCTGGTCGGCATCTGGCGCGGCGGGGCGCCAATCGGGATCGCGGTACAGGAACTGCTCTCTTACAACGGGATCGAGTGCGACCACATCGCCGTGCGCACCTCGAGCTACTATGGGATCGACCAGCAGGACAAAAAGGTCCGGGTCTATGCGTTAGGCTATCTGGTCGACACGCTGGGGCCGGACGACCGTCTGCTGGTGATCGATGACGTGTTCGATTCGGGCCGTTCGATCGAGGCTTTCTTGGGCGAACTGGCCGGGCGATGCCGTTACAATATGCCTGAGACTGTCGGTATCGCGACTGTCTACTACAAGCCCGGCCGCAACCAGACCAAGCTCAAGCCCGATTTCTACGTCCATGAGACCGAAGAATGGCTGGTCTTCCCGCACGAAATCTGCGGGCTGACCGAGGACGAGATACGCAAGCACAAGCCGGGTGCGGGGTTGATCTTGCGGGATTAGTGCCGGCGCCAGATTGTCCGACTTTCCTTGACCGTTTCAACCATCCGGATTGGACGGACCTGGCCGAGCGGCGTGGTCAGCGGACTGCGATCCAGCACGACGAAGTCTGCCAGAAGGCCGGTCTTGATCCTGCCCTTGCGATTTTCCTCGAACACTTGCCAGGCCGGGCTAGTGATCAGGCAACCAGTTGGTCGTTCTGCAAATGCTCAAGATATTTACGCACGCGGGCAAAGCCGTTGTCGCTCAGCTGCAGCGGAATTTCGCCCCAATCGCCGTCGGAATCGCCCTGATGAACCAACCCGTGCGCTGCCAGCAGGCGCGCCATGACCATGACGGTAGACGTGCTGGTCTGCAGCGACTGTGCTGCACGTGCGATCGTGGTCACACCATCTTCGCGGGCGAAGAGGCTCAGCAGCAATTCCCAACCGTGTTCACCAAAGAACTGACTGTCAAAGAACTGAGCTCGCAGCCGACGACGCTCGATCATTTGTTGGGCAAAGCGGCGGTGTGGCGCCGACGCGGTGGGCGCATGGATAGGGGATTGCAATGAATTGATCCTGCTATTGCGAATTGGGGAGAGCCATTTTCGGACCTGGTTTTTGTGGTTCCGAAGCGTCATCCAGAAGCCCCGCGTCACCGTTTGGGTGACGCGGGGCCCGGTGCGACCCGGCAAGGACATTGGTCTTCGCCGCAACGGGCGTTTAGCGCATTTTTACTTAAGTCCCAAGTAACCGGTACAAGTTCTAAGGCCATAAAAAAGCTGGAAATTAGCGGTTTCTAAGGAATGCATACGAATGCATTAGTAAATTCGCAAGATCGCAATGCTGCAGTTGCGAAACGGTTCTACTTTTATCGTATGGCCTTCGCCAAACGACAGTTTGTTTCAATTTCAAACCTGTAAGGCCGAATGTCGGCGGCTGCTTCGCGGCGCACTATCGCAAACCGACAAATCGGTTCCCGAAGGTCCGATCCCCTTGCAAATGGCACCCAATCGCGCGAAGGCGCGGGCATTATGACTGATGATGCACTGATCGCCGCCGCACAGGTTTCCAAGGCTTGGCCGTTTGAAGAGGCGCGCAAGCTGCTCAAGCGCTATCCCGATGGGAAACCCGGCGGTGCGCCAGTGTTGTTCGAAACCGGCTATGGCCCTTCGGGCCTGCCGCACATCGGCACCTTTCAGGAAGTGCTGCGCACCACCTTGGTCCGCCGCGCCTATGAAGTGCTGTCGGGCGGCGCGCCAACCCGGCTGGTGGCCTTCAGCGACGATATGGACGGACTGCGCAAGGTGCCCGACAATATCGAAAACCGCGCGGTGCTGGATGCCAATCTGCATAAGCCGTTGACCCGGATTCCTGATCCATTTGGCACGCATGAAAGCTTTGCTCACCACAACAACGCCATGCTGCGTCAGTTCCTTGATCGGTTCGGGTTTGACTATGAGTTTATCTCGTCATCCGATCTCTACAATTCGGGTCAGTTCGACGAAGCGCTGAAGGGCGTGCTGCGCAATTGGCAGGCAATCATGGACATCATGCTGCCAACGCTGCGGGCAGAACGCGCCGCGACCTATTCACCGATCCTGCCGATCAGTGAGACGACCGGCGCCGTGTTGCAGGTTCCGGTCACCGTGCTTGATGCCGAGGCCGGGATCGTGCGGTTTGAGGAAGATGGCCGTACGATTGAGCAATCGATCCTGGGCGGAAAATCCAAGCTGCAATGGAAGGTCGACTGGGCGATGCGCTGGACCGCGCTGGGCGTTGACTATGAGATGTGCGGCAAGGACCTGACCGATAGTGTGCGCGAAAGCGGAAAGATCACCCGCGCACTTGGCGGCCGTCCGCCCGAAGGGATGATCTATGAGCTATTCCTCGATGCCAATGGTGAGAAGATTTCGAAGTCCAAGGGCAACGGCCTGACGATCGATGAATGGCTGACCTATGGCAGCGAAGAAAGCCTGGGCTTTTACATCTACCGCGAGCCAAAGAGCGCCAAGTCACTCCACGTCGGGATCATCCCGCGTGCGGTGGACGAGTATTGGCAGTTCCGCGAAAAGCTCGCCGAACAGCCGATCGAACAGCAACTCGGCAATCCCGTCTGGCACCTGCTGCGCGCCAATGGCGAAGCAGACGGGGCAGGGGACAAGCTGCCGGTTACCTATGGCTTGCTGCTTAACCTGGTTGGTGTGCTGGGTGCTGGCGCCAGCCGCGATCAGGTCTGGTCGTACCTTGGAAATTACGTCGAAAACGCCGATCCAGCCGCGCATCCTGAGCTCGACAAGTTGGTCACCACGGCTTTGGCTTATAACCGCGATCTGATCGCGCCGACGTTGATCCGGCGCAAGCCTGAGGCTGGTGAAGTCTTGGCCCTTGCCGCACTCGATGAAGAACTGGCCGCAACCAGCGACGATGCCACGGCCGAACTGCTGCAGAACATCGTCTATGAAATCGGCAAGGACCCGCACTACGGCTTCGAAGGTCTGCGTGACTGGTTCAAGTGCCTGTACGAAACGCTGCTGGGATCGAGCCAGGGCCCCCGGATGGGCAGCTTCATTGCGCTCTACGGGATCGGCAATACCCGCAAACTGATCGCCGAAGCGCTTGGCTGAGGGCTGGCCCTAGATCCGGATTTGGCCATGCACCCAATCACGGGCCGCCCGCCTGTCCAGTTCATTGTCGTTGGGTAAATGGGCCACGCTATCAAGATCGCGCGTGGCGATAATCCATGCCTTGGGGATGGGCTCGTCGAATTGAACGCCGATCAGCCCGCTGCGGTTCCATGCGATGGTGCAAAATGCCTCAAATCGGTCCCACTGCAACACCGCTTGTCCGCGTTGTAGCGTCAGACCTTGCTTGCCGACCCGCGCGCCGCCGGTCGATAGATCGCACAGCACGACCCGGAATTCGCCTGACAGTGTGATCAGTTTGGCCGGCAGCCGCACGCGCAGGCGGGCTTGCCCGCGCTTG
>JAGNTK010000029.1 GCA_017987575.1 Novosphingobium sp.
TGCGGATGTGTGCCGGGATCGGCGTGCGGTATTGTTCGATGCCGCATGGCGCGATGGACAGCACCGCATTCCGGTTTGATGCAGACGGGAAATCAATTGGTTATGCGGTAGACTTCAACGCGATTACTCGCAGCATGATCGATCTGTTGACCGGTGTCGACGTGTTGGTAGTCGATTGCCTGCGCCGCGAACCGCACCCGACGCATTCGCATCTGGCGATGTCACTTGAGCTGATTGAAGCTGTCCGAGCCAAGACCGGGGTGTTGACGCACCTCGACAAGTCACTGGACTATCGCGCATTGTCGTCCGAAGTTCCGCCACACGTGCTGGTCGGCTACGATGGTCTGGAGATTGTCGCATGATTGCAACCACAACACCGATGTTTATTGTCCTAGCACTTGGCTGTTTGATTTTGAACTTTTACGCCTTCCGAAGCGGCTCCGAAGCGGCTGGTCATGGAACCAAGCAAAAGCTGCAAATGGTCGCAATCTGGGTTAGTGTGCTTACTGGGCTTACCCTGTTGATCAGTCTGTTCCAGCCGTGAGGGGGCTTTCCGCCTCAACCTTCATTTAACATAATATATATTATCATTCCAACATGTCCGAAAACTCCATTCCCCCTCTCGAACGCCTTTTGGCAATTATGGCCCGCTTGCGTGACCCGCAGCACGGCTGCGAATGGGACTGCGCGCAGACCTTCGCCACGATCGCGCCCTATACGATCGAGGAAGCCTACGAAGTTGCCGACGCGATTGAACGGAAAGATCTGGCGGCGCTGAAAGACGAGCTTGGCGATCTGTTGCTCCAGGTCGTGTTTCATTCGCGTATCGCCGAGGAAGCCGGTCACTTTGCCTTCGCCGATGTCGCCGCCGCAATCAGCGCCAAAATGGAAGCGCGCCATCCGCACGTCTTTGGCAATGCAGCAGACGAAGGCCAATCACGCGACGTTCGCTGGGAACAGCTCAAGGCTGACGAGCGCAGCGCCAAGGGCGCGCAGAGCGCACTTGATGGCGTTGCCCTTGCCCTGCCCGCCCTGCTCCGGGCCGAAAAGCTTCAGAAGCGTGCGGCGCGGGTCGGGTTCGACTGGCCCGATGCGCAAGGCCCGACAGACAAGGTGGTTGAGGAATTGGCAGAGCTGGCATCAGCCAGAACAGAACTGGAACGCGCGGAAGAGGCTGGCGACCTGCTGTTCGCTACGGTAAATCTGGTGCGCGCGCACGGACTATCAGCTGAAGAGGCATTACGGGCAGCCAACCTGAAATTCGAGCGCAGGTTCACGGCGATGGAAACTTTGGCTGCGCAGCGCGATCAAGACTTCGCCGCTCTCTCGCTCGATGAGCAAGAGGCGCTGTGGCTTGATGTAAAAGCGTCAGAGCCGCGAAAACCGGCCTAATTCGCGCGGCTCCAAACGCACTTCCAGCCGTCGCAATGGGCCGCGCTCGTCTTCCCCAGCATCGCTTTCCAACACGACTTCACCATGGGCATGAAGCCAAGCAAGGCGCTGGCCGTCGCTCAAAGGCACGACAAAAGTGTGCAACCGTGCGCCCTGAGTCAGCAGCCTGCTGACGGTTTCGAGCAGGGCTTCACAGCCCTCTCCGGTTAGCGCCGATACCGGCACGATCACTTCGTCAGAATGCGCCATCAGCTGCTCATGCAGTTCCTCGGCGCGATCCGCATCGAGCAGGTCCCACTTGTTCCAGGCTTCAACTATGGGCACTTTTGGTGCGGCGGCGTCGTCTTCCATCAGACCAAGTTCAGCCAAAATCCCGAGCACCTCAGACTTTTGCTGCGCGCTGTCAGGGTTGGCAATGTCGCGAACGTGGACGATCACGTCGGCGGCAGTGACCTCCTCCAGTGTAGCGCGGAACGCCGCGACCAACTGGGTCGGAAGATCAGAGATGAACCCGACCGTGTCTGACAGTATCGCCTTGTCGACACCGGGCAGACGGATCCGGCGCATGGTCGGATCGAGCGTGGCGAATAACAAGTCTTCTGCCATCACCCCTGCCCCGGTCAGGCGGTTGAACAGCGTGCTTTTCCCGGCGTTGGTATATCCCACCAGTGCGATAACGGGCCACGGCGCTTTCTCACGCCGGCTGCGGTGAAGCCCGCGGGTGCGGCGGACCGATTCGAGCTCTTTGCGTAGCCGTGCCATCCGGTCACGGATCATCCGTCGGTCAGCCTCGATCTGGGTTTCGCCCGGACCCCCAAGGAAGCCGAACCCGCCGCGTTGCCGCTCTAGGTGGGTCCAGCTGCGGACCAGCCGCCCGGCCTGATAGTCAAGGTGTGCCAGCTCTACCTGAAGGCGCCCTTCGGCGGTTGCCGCGCGTTCGCCGAAGATTTCCAGGATCAGACCGGTCCGGTCGATCACCTTGCGTTTCAGCTTATCTTCCAGATTGCGCTGCTGGATCGCGGTCAGCGACCCATCGACGATCACCAGCTCGGCATCATCCCGATTGCAGGCAATGTCGATATTCTGGATCTGGCCCTCACCAAACAGTGTGCCAGCCCGCGCCTCGCGGATCGGGATAGCCACAGCGTCGACCACGTGCAGCCCGATCGCCAGCGCCAGCCCGCGCGCCTCCTCAAGCCGCGCCGCTGTATCAATGGCGGCAGCGGCCCGGGTCCGGAATTCCGGATAAACGATCAGCGCCCGCGCCCCGCGGGTCACATCTTCGCGGTTGTCGTCCAGAAAACTCAGTCGCTGTCGCCTTCGTCCTCGTCGTCCCAGCCATCGCCGGTCAGATCAACAGGCGTGACGGGCTGGATCGTCGAGACGGCGTGCTTATAGGCCAACTGCACATAGCCTTCGCGTTCGAGCAGCATGCAGAACAGATCGTAGGACGCGACCCGCCCCTGCAGCATCACGCCGTTGACCAGGAACATGGTGACCTGCACCTCGGCGGCGCGCACGCTTGACAGGAATACGTCCTGCAACAGGCGCACCTTCTTGTTGTTATCGCTGCCACTGCTGAACTGGCGGACATCAACCGGCACGCTGGGCATGATCGTTGAAATGGCGTGCTTGTAGACCAGCTGGCTCTGCCCATCGCGGCGGAGCAGGATCGAAAAATTGTCAAACCAGGTGACGATCCCCTGCAGCTTCACACCCTTGACCAGAAACATGGTCACGGGGGTCTTGTGCTTGCGCAGCAGGTTGAGGAATTGGTCCTGCAGGTTCTGCCCTTTTGCGCCGGTGATCGGCGCCAACGGGGCTTCGCTCTGCTCAGGAACTGCCACTTCCGCCTTGGGCGGACGTGGGCGTGCTGTCAGGGTCTTGGCAGTCATGGTTTTGCTCCATTTTGTTGGCGGCTGCTGATGCAGTCCGCAATCTGGCCGGATCGCTGAGATCCAACCGGGGTATCGGGATCAATTCTATCTGCTTCTGCAGTTCGCGTAAACGCCCTTGTTGACCGAATGATTACACTTGCTCGTCGAGTTCCTCTTCACCTTCGCGGCGCTCGACCATCCCAAGCAGCTTGAGCTTGCGATGCAGGGCGGACCGCTCCATCCCGATGAAGCTGGCGGTGCGCGAGATATTGCCGGAAAAGCGCTTTATCTGGACCCGCAGATATTCCCGCTCAAAGTTCTCACGCGCCTCGCGCAGCGGCACGCCCATCAGACTGGGCATAGTGTTGTCACCATTGATCCGCCCCGAAACAACTTCGCCCGGCAGCATGTCAGCTTCGATCCGGCCAAGCCGTTCACGCGGGGTCAGGATGATTGTGCGTTCAACCACGTTGCGCAGCTGCCGCACGTTTCCCGGCCATTCATAGCTTTGCAGAGCGGCCATCGCTTCGCTGGCTACTTCTGGCGGAGAGACACCCTGATCGGCTGCAAATCGCGCGAAGAAGTGATCGACCAGCATCGGGATATCATCCCGCCGCTCAGCCAGGCTGGGGATCGAGACAGGCACCACGTTGAGCCGGTAAAACAGGTCCTCGCGGAACCGCCGTTCGCCGATTTCCTTTTCCAGATCGCGAGCGGTGGAGGAGACTACCCGCACATCAACCCGGATCTGGCGATGCCCCCCAACCCGGACAAAGGCCTGCTCGGTCAATACCCGTAGTATGCGCGCCTGCGTCGAGAGCGGCATATCGGCGACTTCGTCGAGGTAGAGCGTCCCGCCATCGGCCATCTCCAGCAGTCCAGCCCGGACCAGTTTGCCGCTCGATTCCTCGCCAAACAGCTCCTGTTCAAACCGTTCGGGCGTGATCCGTGCCGAATTGACCGTAACAAAGGCATGGTCCGCCCGCGCGCTCCACGAATGGAGCAGCCGCGCTGCCACTTCCTTGCCCGATCCAGCCGGACCAGAAATCAGCAGCCGACTTCCTGTATTGGCCACCCGCTTGAGCGTTGCGCGGACCGAATTGATCACCCCGGAATTGCCGGTGAACTCGTCCGACGTGACAAAACCTTCGCGCAGCCGGGCATTCTCACGCCGCAGCCGTTCGGTCTCAGTCGCCCGGGCGACCAGCAGCAGCAGGCGTTCAGCCTCGAACGGCTTTTCGATGAAGTCCATTGCGCCGCGGCCAATCGCGGAAACCGCCGTATCGATGCTGCCGTGCCCTGAAAAAATGATCACCGGCAGTTCAGGCTCGCGGCTCTTGATCGCATCCAGTACTTCCAGGCCGTCCATCGGACTGCCGTGGAGCCACACATCGAGCAGCACCAGGCTGGGGCGGCGCTCGTCGATCATGTCCAGCGCAGAGGTGCTGTCCCCCGCCATCCGGCATTCATAGCCTTCATCGCTGAGCACACCGGCGACCAGTTCGCGAATATCGCGTTCATCATCGACGATCAGGATATCGAGCGCCATTCAGTCCACCTCTATCATAACTATTCGGCCGCTTCGGAGGAGCGTTCCCCCGAAACCGGATCTCGGGCGAAGCGCATGGTCACCACGGTCCCATCTGGTTCGCCACCGGCAAAAGTCATCTCACCGCCATGTTCTTCCACGATCTTCTTGACGATCGCGAGCCCAAGGCCAGTCCCCTTCTCTCGGGTTGTCACATAAGGCTCGGCAATCCGTTCGCGGTCCTGCGGCAGGCCGATTCCGTTATCGGTGACGGTCACCACAACGTCTTCCGGCCGCCCCACCAAGGCGACAGTGATTTTGCCGCGATAATCCGCCTCATTGCCTTTTTGGCGGGCTTCAATTGCTTCTATGGCATTTTTGAGGACATTGGTCATGGCTTGACCGAACTGGTGCCTGTCGCAGGCAATGATTCCCATCTCTGGATCAGCCGAGAACGCGAAATTGATGTCCGGGCGGGACACTTCCTGCAGGAACAGCGCCTGCCGCGATAGATCGACGGGATCTTCGCCGCGGAACAACGGCTTTGGCAGGCGCGCAAACGACGAGAACTCGTCGACCATCCGCCGCAGGTCGCCAACCTGGCGGATAATCGTGCCGGTCAGTTCCTCAAACAGTTCAGTATCGACGCTAACCAGCTTGGTATAGCGCCGCCGCAGCCGCTCGGTCGCAAGCTGGATCGGAGTCAGCGGGTTCTTGATTTCGTGGGCGATCCGGCGCGCAACATCGGACCACGCGGCTTGGCGCTGATCCAGCAATTGGCGCGTGATATCTTCAAAGCTGACTACGGTGCCCGTGCTGGCCTTGGTTGCCTTGACCGCCAGTGTCAGCAGATCACTGCCCCGGGCATATTGAACCACACCGCCTTGCTTGCCGCCTTCAGCCAGCGCGGCAATTTCCGGGGAGACCGCATCAAGCTTCTTACCGATCGGTGAGGCTGCATCAGGGTCAAGCAGCAGCTTTTGTGCAGACCCATTGATCAACCGAATTCGGCCACGTGCATCGGTGGAGATGATCCCGGCAGTCACCGATTCGAGCACCGCCTCGATAAAGGCGCGGCGTTCATCAAGCTGTTGATTGGCGCCGACCAGAGCTTGGGTCTGCCGATCAAGTTGCTGGGTCATTCGGTTGAAGGCGCGGTTCAGCAACCCGATTTCGTCGGTCCCGGCGCGGCCATCGATCCGCATTGCAAAGTTACCGGCCCCCACTTCCTTGGCCGCATCGATCAAGCCATACAGCGGTTCAACCTGTCGGTCGGCAAAGCGCAGCGCAAACCAGACAGACAGTCCAACCAAGGCCAGGCTGGCTACAAACAGTGCGACATTGAACTGAAATTGCTGGACTCGCGCTTTCAGTGTCAGCTCATCATAGGATCGAAGGATATTCTGGGTGTACCCGCGCGATAACAATTCAGATTCGCGCGCAGTGAACAGATAGACCCCAGCCCGGCGATCAATCGGCGTAACTGCCTGAATCGCATTTCCGTCGGAACTGACCACAATCCGGGCGCCGCGATCCAACTGACGCAGCACGTCGGCAGAGACCTGTTCTGACAAGGGCTCTGGCCCCCGAGCAAAGGCCGCGCGATGCAACGCCCCATCCTTGCCCTTTTCAAGAATGGTCGACTCACTGATTTTGCGCTGCTGTATCTGATAGCCATAGTATTCTGGAAAGGTCGAACTGCTCAGCGGCTCACGACTGAGGAAGTCCCCAAGATCGGCAGCCATGGCAAGTGATTCATATTCCAGATCACGCTCGATCTGCTCGCGGTAACCAATCGCCAGCTGGTTGGCGTTTTCCACCACTCCGCGTGATTTGTCGGAAAACCAGAAGTCGACACCGGTCTGAAACAGGAACGAGGCAAAAATCACCACCAGCAGAGTTGGAACCGCCGAAATCAGCGAGAACAAGAACACCAGGCGGACATGCAGTTGCCCCCTGCCCCCATCGGCTCGCTCAGCCGCACGTTTTAGTGCCAGTCGGCGGCCAAGCAGCATCAAGATTGCCATTGCCGGCACCAGCGTGCCGACCAGCAATGATGCCGTCAGTTCGGTCGGCATCAGCTTGCCAGCAGCCGTCGGCGTTGAGAACTTGTACCAAGTCAGCGCGGTCATCAGCACGAAGGCTGCAACCGATCCGATTTCCAGCGATGTAATCAGATTGGCCCGCCGTGCCCAAATCTGGGTACGCCGCCACCAATTCGGCCAGCGCCGGGGGCGTGCAAGATTGGCGGTCTGCTCCATCGTTGCCCGATTACAACACCCCTGTTGCACAAATGCAAGGCGTTTTACCCCGCGACAGACGCGGCTAGCGTGGCACCTGGGCCGGATCGATATCCAATTCAGTCAGTCGCTTGCGCAAGGTATTGCGATTAATCCCTAAAAGCTGGGCCGCCCGCAATTGATTGCCCTGTGTTTCGCGCAGTACGGCCAAAAACAGGGGGCGCTCAAACGCAGCAAGCGCTTGATCATAAACCTGCCCATGATCAGGGCGGCTCGCCGCAAGCCAACGCAGCACCGCATTGTCCAGATCCTGAAGCCTGTCCTCAAATCCACCTGCCCCGTTTTGGACAAGCAACGGCCCGACAGCTGCAGCATCAATTCGATCATCGCGGACCAATAGCGATAGCCGGTAGATGAAATTGCGCAGTTCGCGAACGTTTCCGCGCCACGGCTGCTGTGAGAGCAACACTGCTGCGTCATCGGTCAAGCTGTGCCGCGGCAAGCCCTCACCCGCCGCCTGACCAAGAAAATGCCGCGCCAGAGCAGGGATATCGTCGGCCCGTTCGCGCAGTGGAGGAAGCAGGATCGGCACTACGTTGAGCCGGTAAAATAGATCCTCGCGGAACTGGCCAGCCGCGATCATCGGTTCAAGGTCCTTATTGGTAGCGGCAATGATCCGCACGTCCACCGCGATTTCCTCGCGACCACCAACCCGCCGGATCTTGCCAGATTGCAGCGCGCGCAGCAGCCGGGTCTGGGCCTCTAGCGGCATATCGCCGATCTCATCCAGGAACAGCGTTCCACCATTCGCCTGTTCAAACTTCCCGGCATGACGCGCAACAGCGCCGGTGAAGGCACCCTTTTCATGCCCGAACAGCTCACTTTCGATAAGGTCGGCCGGAATGGCCGCAGTGTTGACCGCGACGAAAGGTCCGTCCTTGCGCTGGCCAAGCTGATGGATAGCCTCGGCCACCAGCTCCTTGCCGGTCCCGCTTTCGCCAAGCACCAAAACGGACAAATCGTTGCGCAAGACGCGGGTGATCATCCGATAGACCGTCTGCATCGGCGCAGAACGCCCAACCAGCGGGAGGCCCGCGACTGGTGCCTCGTCCTCGTCGCCTGCTCCGCGTACTTTGGTATTGCCGACCGCCTGGCGGACAGTTCGAGCAAGCTCATCGATGTCAAAGGGTTTAGGGAAATACTCAAAAGCCCCGGTATCACTCGCCCGGACTGCGGTATCGAGCGTGTTTTGCGCCGACAGGATGATAATCGGCATATCGGGCGCTGCAGCGCGCACCGCGCCGATCGTTTCAATCCCGTCGCCATCGGTCAGCATGACATCGGTCACCAGCGCCGCAAAGTTCTGCGCGGCTAGCAGCCGATCCCGTTCGGCAATCGAATCGCAAACCTTGACCTCAAAGCCTTCCGCCTCAAGTGCAGCGGTGATCACCAGCGCAATCCCGGCGTCGTCCTCGACCAGCAAAATGGTCATGCGGCGCGCTCCTGTTCGCTTCTGGGGGTAGCGCGGCTCATCGGCAGATGGACTCGGAAATGAGTCCAGCCAGTCACCTCGTCACGGTCATGGTTGATGCGCCCGTTCATATCACGCAGCAAACGTCGGACCAGCGCGAGTCCCAAGCCTTGCCCGCTCTTCTTGGAAGTCACGAACGGTTCGAATACGTGTTCGCGCAGGTCTGCCGCAATGCCGGGTCCATTGTCGCTGATCCGAAGTTCGATCGGCAGGCGTAAGGCAGTGCCATCCGCGCTGGAGTGCAATTGCAGCCCGCTCGCAAAACGGGTGCGGATGATGATCCGGCGGTCGGCCTGCTTGGCGGTGGCGTCTGCGGCATTCGCCAGCAGGTTGATCATCACCTGCACCAGCGCATCGGCATTGCCCTGAACGGGCGGCAGCGAGGGGTCGAACTCTTCGAGGATCGGCGGCGCCTTGCCCCCCGCTTCGATGACAGCCCGGGCCCGGCGGACAGCTTCGTGGAGGTTGCACGGGGCCAGTTCCAGGGCTGTCCGGCTGGATAGCGATTGCATCTGGTCGATCAGCTTGGCGATCCGGTCAACCTCATCGGCGATCAGGCTGGTCAAAGCCAGATCCTTGCCCTCCAGCTTGCGCCCCAACAGCTGCGCTGCGCCGCGGATTCCCGCCAGCGGGTTTTTGATTTCATGGGCCAGAATTTCTGGTGCGCGCAGCACCCCACCCTCACCTGCTGCGGGTGTCTCGCGCAGCGCCTCAGCGCCGCCGATGTCGATCAAGGTCATCACTTGCCAACCGGGCTGATCAATTACCGGAGTAAGCGTCAGGTCAATCTGACGCAGCGGCTGTCCATTGATCGAAATAGCAGTGGCCCGGGCCGAAAGCTGCGCCTCGTGATCGCCAATCCGCTCCCCGATCCGGCTTTCGGCAAAGTGGAGTAAAACTCCGATCGCCCTTCCTTCCAGCCGCCGAAAGCTTTGCCCCAACAGCTGCTCAGCTGCCGGATTGGCCGCTGCCACTTTCTGCCCCGGCGCGAGCAACACCACCGCCAGCGACAAACTGGAAAGCTGGCGCTGGGCGTCAATCATCAAGCTGCAGCCCGATCGAGGAAGGGATCATAGAATTCGCGCAAGGCCTGCATCACTTGATCTGGATCGGCGACGAAATTGATGAAATTTCGGAACTTGGCCGATCCCGGCACCCCGTGAATGTACCAGCCAAGGTGCTTGCGGGCCATTTTGACTCCAGTATCGCTGCCATAGTGATCGAGCATCATCTGATAGTGCTCCAGGATCAGGTCGAGCTGCTCGCCCAGCGTCGGATCAGCCTGCTCCTGCCCGGTTTTCAGCCAGTGCATGATCTGGGCGAGCTGCCAAGGCCGACCATAACTGCCGCGACCGATCATCACCCCGTCGGCACCCGATTGCTCCAGTGCCTTGGCGGTATCCGCGACGTTGCAAATGTCGCCATTGACGATCACCGGGATCGAGACGGCTTCCTTGACGCTGCGCACGAACGCCCAGTCAGCCTCGCCCTTGTACATCTGGTTGCGGGTGCGACCGTGGACGGTGATCATCTTCGCGCCCAGATCCTCGGCGATCCGGGCGAGTTCCGGCGCGTTAAGACTGTCATGGCACCAGCCCATCCGCATCTTGACCGTGACCGGCACCTTTACCGCGTTGACGGTCGCTTCGATCAACTTGGTGGCCAGCGGAATTTCGCGCATCAGGGCTGAACCGGCATAACCGTTCACCACTTTGCGGACCGGACAGCCCATGTTGATATCGATGATCGCCGCCCCGCGATCCTCGACCAGTTTGGCCGCATCGCCCATCTGCAAGGGATCGCAGCCGACCAACTGCATCGACACCGGCTCTTCAATCTTGTCCCACATGATCTTTTGCAGCGAGACCCGGGTTTCGCGGATCGCGGCCGGTGTGGCGACCATTTCGGTGACGTTGAGGCCCGAGCCAAACCGCCGGACCAAACGGCGGAACGGCAGATCGCTGACCCCGGTCATCGGGGCGAGGATCACCGGACAGTCGATCTGGACTGGGCCGACCATGATCGGATCGAGCCGGGGTGGCGGTGGGAGCGCGGTCATTGTGGTTGTGCCTAAAATTTGGGCAGCACATAGGGAATTGCTCCGCGCGCGGCAAGCCTATACCGGCATTGTATGGCCGTGCCCCCTTCCCGCCCCGCAGCTGCTGCCGTGATCGTCGCGGCCGGTGCCGGGCTGCGCGCGGGCCAGCCCAAACCCAAGCAGTTCGCGCTGTGGCGCGGAAAGCCGGTGGTGCGTCATTCAGCAGAAGCTTTCGCCGCCGCCGGGATCGGCCCGATCGTCGTCGCCATTCCTGAAGGTGCCGAGGCGATTGCCAGTCAGGCGCTGGCCGGCGTGCCGCAGGTAAAACTTGTAACAGGCGGAGCAACCCGGCAGCAATCGGTGCGGTTGGCCTTGGAAGCACTTGCAGCAGGCGAGCCAGCGCAGGTGCTGATCCACGATGCCGCGCGGCCGATCCTACCCTTAGAATTGATAGGTCGGCTACTAGCGGCTTTGCAGGAAACTCCGGGGGCGATTCCGGTGCTGCCGGTCGTGGACAGCCTTGCTCAAACCGATGGCCCGCTGATGGGGCCCCCAGCCCGCCGTGAGGACCTGCGCCGGGTTCAGACCCCGCAAGCATTCCGTTACCCCGATATTCTTGCCGCGCATCGATCGTGGAGCGGAACGGAGGAGGCGGGTGACGACGCGCAGGTCGCCCGCGCTGCCGGATTGTCCGTAGCGCTGGTTGAGGGAGACGAACGTTTGCACAAACTGACCTTTGCCAGCGATTTCGCCCAGGCTGCACCCGCCATACGGGTCGGCACTGGCTATGACGTTCACCGTCTGGTGCCGGGCGAAGAGCTGTGGCTGTGCGGAGTAAAGATCGACCATGATCGTGGACTTTCCGGGCACAGCGATGCCGATGTCGCAATTCACGCGCTGGTCGATGCATTGCTCGGCGCAATCGGAGCTGGCGACATCGGCAGCCATTTCCCGCCCAGCGACCCGCAATGGAAGGGCGCCAGTTCAGACCGGTTTCTGACCCACGCAGTTGGGCTCACAGCGGATGCCGGGTACAGGATCGGCAACGTCGATCTGACCTTGATCTGCGAGGCGCCCAAGATCGGCCCACACCGCGAAGCCATGCGAGCGCGGCTGGCCGAGCTGCTGCGCACCGATTTGAGTGCGGTTAGCGTCAAGGCAACGACGACCGAAAAACTAGGATTTACAGGACGATCAGAAGGCATCGCCGCGCAGGCGGTGGCGACCCTGCTGCGCGACTGATCGAACTGGCTGGCTTTTCCCAGCGAACAGGACCAATGCGCACCGCGCGATTCGCTTTTGGGGACACCATGTCCGTGAGTTTGCTTTCTGACGATCTGATCACCCTCGCCCACCGGGTGATCGCTGAAAACCGTGCGCTGGGACGCACCGTCGCGCTGGCTGAAAGCTGCACGGGCGGGCTGGTTGCGGCGGCACTGACCGAGATTCCGGGCTCATCGGCGGTGCTTGATCGCGGCTTCGTGACCTATTCCAACGAAGCCAAGCATGAGAGTCTGGGCGTTTCCAACGATATCATTGATACCTTTGGCGCCGTCTCGATCGCCTGTGCCTGGGCTATGGCCCAAGGCGCGATCCGGGTCAGCCGGGCCGATGTAGCCGTGGCCGTCAGCGGCATAGCCGGCCCCGACGGTGGAAGCGAATTCAAACCGGTTGGCACCGTCGTCTTTGCCCGCGCGGTGCGCGGCAGTGACGAGCTTTTGGCTGAAGAACGCTTTCTCGACGGCACTACCCGCGCCGAAATTCGCCATCAAGCGGCGCTGGTCGCGCTCGAATTGTTATTGCCGTAAAGCTGCTCGGCGCGATCTTCAAAGGCGCCGACCATCTTGCGGAATGCACGGTCAAAGTACTGCCCCGCCAGCTTTTCAAACACCGCATTGCGGAACGTGAAATCGACGTGAAACTCGACTTCGCAACCACCGGGGATCGCCTTGAACTCCCACACATTGTCGAGATCGCGCATCGGTCCGTCGATATAGATTACCTCGATCCGGTGTGGCCGCGCCTTGATCACGCGCGAGGTGAATTTCTCACGCAGGGCGTTGAACCCGACCAGCATGTCGGCGACCATTTCGGTCTCGCTGTCCGACTTGACTCTGGTGGCAGCCACCCAAGGCAAAAACTCACCATAGCGCGCGACATCGGCGACCAGATCGAACATCTGCTCGGGCGTCCAATGCAGCCGCCGGATCTCACGAATGCCGGGCATCAGCGGCGGCTACGTCCCACTTGTGCCTGCCGGGCCGCGCGCATTTCCTTGAAATCGTCGCCTGCGTGATAGCTGGAACGGGTCAGCGGAGTGGCTGCAACTTGCAAAAAGCCCTTTGAGCGCGCAACTGCGCCATAGGCATCGAAGGTCTGCGGGGTCACGAATTCGGCCACTTTGACGTGCTTTGGGGTGGGTTGCAGATACTGACCCATGGTCATGAAATCGATCCCGGCGCTGCGCATGTCGTCCATCACCTGATGGACTTCCAGCCGCTCTTCGCCAAGCCCCAGCATGATCCCGGACTTCGTGAAAACCAGCGGATCATGGCGCTTGACCTCATCGAGCAAGCGCAACGAGGCATAGTAGCGCGCACCCGGCCGGATCGTGGGATAGAGCCGCGGAACGGTTTCAAGATTGTGGTTGTAGACATCCGGCCCCGCCAGGACGATCGCCTCAACCGCCGCCAGCATCTTGCCGCGAAAGTCCGGGGTCAAAATTTCAATCGTGGTATCTGGCGTGTTGGCTCGCAGCGCCTTGATCACCTTGACGAACTGGCTGGCCCCGCCATCAGGCAGGTCATCCCGGTCCACCGAGGTAATCACGATATGCTCAAGCCCCATCTTGGCTGCTGCCAGAGCGACGTGTTCCGGCTCAAGCGGATCAACCGCTCGCGGCATCCCGGTCTTCACGTTGCAGAACGCGCAAGCCCGGGTGCAAATATCCCCCAAGATCATCACCGTCGCGTGCTTCTTGGTCCAGCATTCGCCGATATTGGGGCATGCCGCCTCTTCGCAGACTGTGTTGAGCTTGAGGTCGCGCATCAACTGACGCGTTTCGCCATAACCCTTGCTGGTCGGGGCCTTGACCCGGATCCAGTCAGGCTTGCGCTGACGCGGTTCGCGGGGCTCAGCGATCTCTGAGATGGCGGTCGGCGGCGAAGAAAGGTCGTTCATTGCGCCCAGATAGGCGCTTGGGCGCGCGCTTGCCAGTCGGAAAATCTCCCGCCATTAGGGCGTCTATGAACAGCGAACCCACTTCCGGCCTTGACCGTTTGGTTGAAGGCTACCGCCGGTTTCGATCGACCGGCTGGGGCCCGAATCGTGAGCGCTGGGCAACCTTGCGCGATGGGCAGGAACCCGACGTAATGGTGATCGCTTGTTCTGACAGCCGGGTCGATCCTTCGCAGGTTTTCGATTTTGCCCCGGGCGAAGTGTTTGTCGTGCGCAACGTTGCCGCGATGGTCCCGCCGTTTGAGACCACCCCGGGCCACCACGGCGTCTCTGCCGCGCTCGAATTTGCGGTTCAGGTACTCAAGGTCAAAGAGATCGTCGTACTGGGCCACGGCATGTGCGGCGGCTGCAAGGCCGCCTTGACGCGCGAATTGCACGGTACTGAGCCAGGCGAAGGCGGGTTCATCGCTGATTGGATCGCGCTGCTGGACGATGCCCGCGAGCAGGTTGTCGCGGCGCACGGGACCGAGGGGCGCGGCGCTGAACGAGCGATGGAGCAAGCCGGGGTTGAGGTCAGTTTGGCTAATCTGCGCACCTTTCCTTGCGTGCGCAGCAAGGAACGCAGCGGCGAACTGCGACTGACCGGCGCGTTCTTTGCGATCTCGGATGGGCAATTGCATTTGCTCGATGAGCAAAGCGGCCAGTTCGCACCGATCGAATAAACCAAACAAAAAGGGCGACCGTTTCGGGCCGCCCTTCTTGTACATGAACTGTGCTTGGCCTCAGGGCGTGACGGCAGCTGCCGGAGCCGCCATCTTGCTCTTGGCATAGGCCGACCAAAGCTGCGCAATCGGAACGCGCGGGCCGGTAACCTTGGCAAAGGTTTCCTGCGCCTCAGCATAACGGCCCAGATCAGTCTGCGCGATACCCAAGCGGGTCAGTGCGCGCGGAGTGTCAACGCCCGGCTTGGTCAGGGCGATCTTGTACATTTCCTCTGCCTTGGCGGCATTGTCATGGCTGAGGAATGCGTCACCCGCCGCCATTGCAGTGGCTGCAGTGGCACTGGCTGAACGGGCATCGCGCTCCATTGCGACCAGCGACGCCTTGTCCTCTGAAATGCGGGCTGAAGACATTGACTTCGCATCCGCGACAAACGGGTCGCTCAGCTGCAGCTTGCCGGCAGCAAGCCCCATATTGACGATCTTGAGCGCTTCCGCGGGCAGACGGCGCGGATCGGCCGCTTGAATGTATTCAATGTAATCGCGCGCTTCAGAGAAGCTGTTGGTCCGGGCCATCAAGCGCAACAGATCGATCTGCTCCTGATTCTGGAAGTTGCTCATGTCGCGGATCACAGAGAGCGACAGCGCCCAGTTTTCCTGTGTCGGATATCCCTGAACCAGCCGGGTCGAAAACTTGATCGCTTCGGCTGGCAACTTGGCCTTGTAAGAAACGACAATCCCCTTGCGGATCCAGTCTTCCGGAGCCGCAGCGCCGCGCTTGGCAATCGCCTCGTCCAGCACCTTGAGGCCTTCGTTCGGCATGTTGTCATTGAAATAAGTGTCGGCCAGCAAGCCATCTACACCGCCTTCGGTATAGCCACCCGCAATGGACGCCTGGAACGCAGTGCGCGCTGAGGCATACTCTTTCAGGTCAAATGACAGCCCACCGATATAGAACTGGAACTTGGCGGCATCAGCTGGTGACAGCTTACCGCTATCAACCATCGACTGCAGACCACGCCGCTGCATCACCTTATCAGCAGCCAGTTGCCCGAGGTTCAGTGCCAACTGACCCGCGATGAACTTGTCATCCGGCGTGGTTGCAACAGCGAAAGTCTTTTCCAGCATGTCCTTTTCGGGCTGCAGCAAAGTGCCCAGCGCGGCGACAGAGGCGTCATACTTAGCGCGCGCTTCGTCACGGGCCTTCTTGCCAGATGCACTGCGATAGGTTGCTTCGGCAGTCTTCACCGCAGCCTGCGCATCCAGCACATCCTGCCGCTTCGCGGCCGCGTCAAAACCGGCTTTGGCTGCGACATAAACCGGAATGAACGCCTTCGAAGGCTGAATTTTTGGTGCTTCAGGCTTCTTTTCCTTGGCTGCGGCCGGCAAAGCCGCGCCCCCGGCGGCAATCCCCAAAGCAAGCGCCATTCCCAGGGCAGAGCGGGTCAAAAACGTGGCACGAACCATCTCAGTCTTCTCCTTGGCAGCCACCGCTTTGCGCGCCTTTTGCGCGCCGCAACGGGGCAACTTCCTCAAGCCAGCCATAGGCGCTTGCACGCCCCCTTGGCAACACCCCGGCGCACTAGGGCTGACTGGTTGAACGGCGATTGAATGGCCGCATTGCCGCGCATTCAGCTTTGCCGCGCAAGGTGTGGAAAAAACCGTGCTCATGGCCGGTTTGGATGGCTCTGCGGCTGGCTTTGCCCTAGGGCCGAATGATCCGAATTTGACTGAAACAATACAAGTGACCCATCCCGCGTGAGCGACGAAAACGATATCCCCGAATCCACCCCCGAACCAGTCGGTCCGATGGGCGAATTTCAGCGCGTTGACATCGTCGATGAGATGAAGACCAGCTACCTCGATTACGCGATGAGCGTGATCGTCAGCCGCGCGCTTCCCGATGTCCGCGATGGTTTGAAGCCGGTGCACCGCCGGATCCTGTTCGCAGCACAGGAAGGCGGCATGGTCGCCGGGCGGCCCTATCGCAAATGCGCCAAGATCGTCGGCGACGTGATGGGCAACTATCACCCGCACGGTGACAGCGCGATCTACTTTGCCCTCGTCCGCATGGCACAAGACTGGTCGATGCGGGTGCCGCTGGTCGATGGCCAGGGCAACTTCGGCTCGATGGACCCCGATGATCCGGCCTCGATGCGTTACACCGAAGCGCGGCTGGCCAAGGTTGCCAATTCGCTGCTTGATGATCTTGACAAGGATACGGTCAATTTCACCGAGAACTATGACGGCTCACGGCAAGAGCCGACCGTTCTGCCCGCCCGCTTCCCGAACCTGCTGGTCAACGGCGCGGGTGGGATCGCGGTTGGCATGGCAACCAATATCCCGCCGCACAATCTGGGCGAAGTGATCGACGGCTGCCTGGCCTATATTGAAAACCCGGCGATAACCTCGGAAGAACTGATCGAGTTCATCCCCGGGCCCGATTTCCCAACCGCACCGTTGATCCTGGGTCAGGCTGGCGCGCGCTCTGCGTACCTTACCGGGCGCGGCTCGATCCTGCAGCGCTGCTGCCATTCGATCGAAGAAGGCCGGGGCGATCGCCGCTCAATCGTGCTGACCAGCATCCCCTATCAGGTCGGCAAATCCGGACTGGTCGAAAAGATCGCCGAGGCCGCCAAGGACAAGCGGATCGAAGGCGTTTCGGATATCCGCGACGAATCAAGCCGACTTGGTGTGCGCGTGGTGATCGATCTGAAGCGCGATGCCACCCCCGAAGTGGTACTCAACCAATTGTGGCGTCACACCCCGGCGCAGTCGAGCTTCCCGGCCAACATGCTGGCGATCCGTGGTGGCCGCCCCGAAGTGCTGGCGCTGCGTGATTTCATTGCCGCCTTCATCAACTTCCGCGAGGAAGTGATTACCCGGCGGACCAAGTTCGAGCTCAACAAGGCGCGTGACCGGGCACATATCTTGCTGGGTCTGGTGGTTGCGGTCACCAATCTGGACGAGGTCGTCAAGATCATCCGCGCTTCGCGCAATCCCGCCGCCGCACGTGAAGCCCTGCTGACCCGCGAATGGCCAATTGGCGAAATCGCGCAGTATATCCGCCTGGTCGAAGCGATTGAGCCCGATGCTGAGCAGAGCGGAGGCACCTATCGCCTTTCTGAGGCGCAAGTCCGTGCAATTTTGGAGCTGCGGCTCCACCGCCTGACCGCGCTGGGCCGCGACGAAATCGGCGGCGAGCTGAAAGAGCTGGCCATCGCGATTGAGGAGTACCTCTCGATCCTGGCCGACCGGGCCAAGCTCTATGGCGTGATGACCGACGAATTGGTCGCGGTCAAAGCGGCTTTCGCCACCCCGCGCGTATCGGTGATTGCTCCGGCTTGGGACGGGCTCGATGACGAAGACCTGATCGAGCGTGAAGACATGGTCGTGACCGTCACGATGGACGGCTATATCAAGCGCACCCCGCTCTCGACCTTCCGCGCGCAGAACCGCGGCGGCAAGGGCCGGGCCGGGATGGCGACCAAGGATGAGGATGTGATCACGAACATGTTCGTGACCAGCACCCACAATCCGGTGCTGTTCTTCTCAACCGCCGGCAAGGTCTATCGGCTCAAGGTGTGGAAGCTGCCCGAAGGCGGACCGACCACGCGCGGCCGCCCGATTGTCAATCTGCTACCTGCGCTCGACAAGGACGAGACAATCCAGACCGTTCTGGCCCTTCCGGAGGACGAGGCTGAATGGGGCAAGCTGTCGGTGGTGTTCGTCACCGCCAAGGGCAACGTCCGGCGTAACGCGATGGACGCGTTTGCAAACATCCCCAGCAACGGCAAATTCGCCATGCGGTTCGATGAAGGCTCTGAAGACCGTCTGATCGGTGTGGCCCTGCTCGAGGCCAGCGATGATGTGCTGCTCGCCACCCGCGCGGGCAAGGCAATCCGGTTTGCCGGTGACGAAGTGCGCGAATTTACCAGCCGCACCTCTACGGGCGTGCGGGGCATGACGCTGAAGGGCGATGACGAGGTGATCAGCCTCTCGATCCTCCACCGCGTCGGCACCACCAGCGAGGAACGCGAAGACTATGTTCGGTTCGCCCCGTGGAAGGGTGAGAAGGAAGCCGAGCCCTCACTCTCGCCCGAACGGATGGCCGAACTGGCTGAGCGCGAGCAGTTCATCCTGACGGTCTGTGCCAATGGCTATGGCAAGATGTCCTCAGCCTACGAATACAGGCGGACCGGACGCGGTGGTCAGGGGATTACCAACATCGACAACATTGGCCGCAATGGACCCGTGGTGGCGAGCTTCCCGGCCGTTCAAGCGGACCAGCTGATGCTGGTGACCGATCAGGCCAAGCTGATCCGACTGCCGCTAGAAAGCCTGCGGGTTATCGGCCGCGGCAGCGCCGGGGTGCGGCTGTTCAACGTCTCTGATGAAGAGCATGTCGTCTCTGCCGTGCGGCTGGCCGATACGGGTGAGGAAGACGGAGACGCTGAGGATACGGCGCCAGTTGGCGACGAAACTCCGCCCATCGAAGTTCCCCCCGCTGACGAAGCGTGAGCGATCTGCCTGACCACGCCTGGAAGATTCTGACCAGCGCGCAGAAGGAACAGCTTGTTACAGACGGGCTGTTCCACGGCGCGCCAGTCGATCTGACCGATGGCTATATCCACCTTTCGAGCGAACCGCAGGTCGTGGGTACGCTCGACAAGCATTTCGCCGAGCAAAAAGACCTGTGGCTGGCCCGGGTTGATCTGGTGGGGTTGGGTGACGCGGTGCGCTGGGAACCATCGCGTGGCGGCGCGCTGTTCCCGCATATCTACGCTGCTCTGCCGCTGAGCGCCGTAACGGCGCTGGCTCCGTTGGAACGGGCCGCAGACGGGTCAGTGCTCTACCCATCCTGAGGCCTTGCGCCGTTCGCTCAGCGGGGCGATGATGTCCGCAGAACAAGGCGGAGGCGGGAGACATGGGCTTGAAGGTTGAGCCATCGGGACAGGCCTGCGGTGCACAGGTCAGCGGCGTTGATCTGTCGCGTCCGCTGGGCGCAGAGCTGATCGCTGAAATCCGCGCCATCTGGCTGAAACATCATGTTCTCGCATTCCCCGATCAAGCGATCGGTGACGATGACCTTGAACGGTTCACGCTGGCCTTTGGCGGGTTCGGCCACGATCCGTTTTTCGCCCCGATCCCCGGCCGCAATCACATCGCCGCGATCCGGCGCGAGGCCGACGAGCAAAGCCCGCTGTTTGCCGAAAACTGGCACACCGACTGGAGCTTTCAGGCCCGGCCGCCCTCCGGCACCTGCCTGATGGCAGTCGATATCCCGCCCCATGGCGGTGACACGCTCTATGCCAACCAGCACGCCGCGTGGGAGGCCCTGCCCGCCAGCCGTCAAGCCGAACTGGCCGATCTGATCGCGGTGCACTCGGCCCGGCTCGCCTATGCTCCTGACGGTACCTATGGTGCCAAGGACAAGGGCCGCAGCATGGACATTCGGCCGAGCGAGGAAGCGCTGGCCACCCAGACCCATCCGCTGGTCCCCGCCCACCCGGAGACCGGACGGCGCGGGTTCTATTCAACGCTCGGCTATATCATCGGGGTCGAAGGCATAGAGCAATCAGCCGCGATCGCTCTGCTGATGGAACTGCAGCAGTGGCAGGGCGATGAACGTTTTATCTATCGCCACAAATGGGAGCCGGGAATGCTGGTAATGTGGGACAACCGCTCAGTCCTCCACAAAGCCACCGGCGGCTACGAAGGTCACCGTCGCGAACTGCACCGCACCACGATTGCGGCGTGGGACGGTTAGAAAACAACTGTCCCGCCATTGCGCTTCACGCAGGCCTTGAGGAAATTGTAGCCGTAATTCTTCATCGTATCAGGCGATTGCTGGATCTGTATCGGGCCGTATTTCTTGCCCTCGAACTCGGCGCTGACCGTAGTCCCGTCTTTCAGTGCGGATAAGACCGCCAATCCGTCCTTCGAATCCGTCCACCACCCCATATACTTGATATAGTATCCGAACCGCAGCGAGCCTTTGTCCGATTTGATCTTGGTCTTCGTGCCGAAGGTCAGCTTCACCGGTGCGCGTGTCTCAGACAATTTTGGCGTCGCAATGGCGTGGGGCAGCTTTGAGATACCGACGTTTACATTGCCGTTCTCGGCCAGAACGCTGATTTCCAGCTCTGGGCCTTCAAGATTGTTGGGATCGACAGGTAGGTAAATGTAGCAAACCCCGTTCTTCTCATTGGTACCAACTGTGATCCTAAAACTGGTCGTTTCAGCCAACAGCGGCGACGCGGTGACCGCCATAGCCAGTCCAACGGCGAGATAACGCATTGTCCTTTGTCCTTTCAGCAATAGCGGTTGCTGGCCGAGCAGACTGAAGTTCCGCCCGAGTAATAGCTGATCGCGTTGTTGAAATTGTGGGTGTCATAGATCTGCGCAACCGATGGCCCGCCATAGCTAGGGGTCGGGTTGTAGCTGGTAGTGGGAGCCGACCAGCTGCGCGAAAACATCGAGGCCGGGCTGTTCCAGAAAGCTTTGCTCTGCGCCTCCCACTGGGCGTACTGCTGTTCGCGCCGGGCATTGGCCTCGCGGATCGGTTCCTGCAACATTGAACGATGGATCGCGATGGCTTTGTCATCGCCGCGTGCGGCGGCAATCGCCATGTAGTTCTGGCCCTTGGCCCGATCGAGCGGTACTTCGCGGCCATACCAATAGGCCATGCCCATGAAGATCGCGGCGTCGATATGGCCGACCCGGGCGGCGTTCTCGAACAGGATCAGACCGTCCTGCTTGCGCTCGGTTCCGAACAGACCGGGCAGGCCGAAATACATCCAGCCGCCCATCAGCCATGCAGCATCCTCGTTGCCTTCACGGACCAGTCGCATGACCGCGATCAATCCGTCGGTACGCCCAGCCCCACCTGCTTCGACCATTGCGCGAGCCCGCTGCAACTGCATAATTGCAGGGGCGGCAGGATCGATGGAGAGTCGCGCCGTTCCGGCCATTTTGGTGGCGCGCGCGCAAGATGCTTGTTCACCCAATTTGCAGCCGCGCTCGAACAACGCAAATGCAACCGGCGCTTCGGCCTGCACCTGCCCATATTCTCCGGTGTAGATCAGGCCGAGTAACAAGCAGGCCCGCCCTTCCCCCAGTTCGCATCCGCGCCGCGCGAAATACATCGATTCCTGAAAATTCGTGGTCAGCCCGGACAGGCCAAGCAGGAACAATCGCGACACGTAAAAGCAGGCCTGACCATCGTTGGCTGAACACGAAGCTGCAAGATACTGTTCGCCCCGGTTCAGGTCAGCCTTGTTCCCCGACTTGGTCAGCCGTTCGCCATGATAGGTGCACAGACGCAGCTTATCGCCCGTGGTTTCAACGCAGCCGATCCGTTCAAACTCTGCTGCACGGACCGGATCAACGGTAACCCCCCAGCCGTTGCGATAGGCATCGGCCATGCCCATGCAGCCCCACGATTTGCGGTTGCGACAGGCCGGTTCGTATAACTTCAGCGCCTCTGCTCGGGAGGTGGCATCCTGCCGGCTATAGAACAGTGCATTGGCGCGGTTGCGGCAACCGGTATCGTCTCCGCCTGCGCATGCCTTCGCCAACAAAGCGTTGGACTGGGTGGATCCGGTCGGCGCGGCACTGGCTTGGCTGACTGCAAGCGAGGCACATGCGGGTTGGAACTTGAGCTGGTTGCATCCGCGTTCAGCCTGCTGCTGAGCCATTGCAGGAAGTTTATAGCCTGGGGTACCTTCACGCAGCATTTCCGCCGCACGGACGCAGCCTTCGCCGGATCCCTTTTTGCAGGCCTCCATGAAATAGCCGACCGCGGCACGCTGATCGGCGCGGATTATCCCGAACCCGG
>JAGNTK010000118.1 GCA_017987575.1 Novosphingobium sp.
CGAGGGCCGTAAAATGATGGAATACCACAACTCCCGCCCCGCCCGGATCATCGGGCCACTGCGCGAAGTCCTTACCCGTGAGAACCTCCCTCCGCCCGATACCCGGCGCTGGGTTGCCAGCCGCAAGGCGCAGGTTGTTGCCGCAGTCGAGAGCGGCTTGCTGACAATCGAAGAGGCGATGAAGCGGTATCGCCTCAGCCTCGAGGAGTTCTATTCCTGGCAGCGGGCGATGGACCGGGGCGGGGTGTCGGCCTTGCGGATCGCAGCCGCCAAACGCCCGGCCAAGATGCTTTCGACACTGGCGCACTAGTCTCCCGCCGGTCCCGGCCGCGCGGCGCTCCTTATCTGCCCCCCGAGCAGGAGCGCCGCGCGTGCGGGCTTGACCATCACGGCTTTCCGCGCCACCCCGGTTGCAATCAAAAACCAGATTGAATCCGGGAGTTCCGCCAGATGCAACACCGCCGCCTTGGCAAATCCGCCATTGTCGTTTCCGATATCTGCATGGGCACGATGACCTTTGGCAGTCAGACCGACGAGGCAGAGGCGCTGCGCATTCTGGACGAATGCTTCGATGCCGGGATCGACTTTTACGACACTGCCGAAGGCTATCCCGTGCCGCCCGATCCGAAATGGGTTGGCCGGACCGAAGAGATCGTTGGCAAGTGGCTCAAGACCAAACCGCGCGATGCAATCATTCTCGCCACCAAGGTTTCGGGGCCGAGCCACGTTTGGTTCCGCTCACCCTTGCGCTCAGGCATGACCGCGCTCGATCGGCGCAACATCACGGTGGCGGTTGAGGCTAGCCTCAAGAAGCTCGGCACCGATTACATTGATCTGTACCAGACCCACTGGCCCGATCACGAACTGCCCTATGACGAAACCATGGAAGCGCTCGATGAGCTGGTCCGCGATGGCAAGGTCCGGATTGTGGGCTGCTCTAACGAAACGAGTTGGGGGCTGATGAAATCGGTCCAGACAGCAGAGCGGCTGGGCACGGTTCGCTATCAGACGATCCAGAATAATTTCAGCCTCAACAACCGCCGGTTCGAAGATGAACTGGCGCAGGTCTGCCGCCAGGAAGGGATCAGCCTGATCCCCTATTCGCCGATTGGCGGCGGGGTGCTCTCGGGCAAATACAACGGCGGTGCCTTGCCCGATGGCGCGCGGTTCAGCCGATATCTGGCGATGGAAGGGCGGCAGGCCGCAATGGGCCGCCGCTTCGTCAACGAAAAATCCTTGAGCTCGACCGAGAAATTCATGGCCATCGCGCTGGATGCCGGGATGAGCCCGGTGACCATGGCTGTGGCTTGGTCCAAGCAGCATGATTTTGTCGCTTCGACCATCGTTGGGGTCAGCCGGCAAGATCAGGTCGCGGAAATTCTCGCCGCAGCCGATTTGGTGCTTTCGGACGAGGTGATGAAAGCGATCAACAAGGTCAGCCGGGAAGTAATGTACCCGATGGGGTAAGCTGCAGGCGGCACGCCAAGGTATTGACGTCATTGCGGCAATTGTTCCGGTTTGACGTGAAATAGCTTCGCTTCGCCGCTTGCCGGTCGCACGCGTCGGGCGCGCGCGCCAGCGTGGGCCGATAACAGGGCGCAGGAGGAACGGTTGAGCGTATCGACAGGGGTTGTAGCGGTTCTGACGCTGCTGTCGGCTCAGCCCGATACCGCGGCGGCACCGGTTCCGGCTCCGCCGCCGCCGATCAGTGCGCCGCAAAGCCCCGCACCTGATCCGGCGCCCGTGCCTGCGGCGCCAACGCTCCCCGCTGGCGAAGCGCCCAAGGCACCCGAAACCAGTACTCCTGATGCGCCGTCGGAGACCGATACGACTGGCGCGATCGTCGTCAACGCGCGGCCGAAGAACGACCCGATGATGGGGGTCAACACTGCGTCATTCGAACTGGCGCAAGATGTAGACCGGGCCGTGATCGAACCTTTGGCGATGGCCTATAAGAAGGCGCTGCCAAAGCCGGCCAGAATTGGTTTGGGAAACTTCATCCGCAACATCAGCGCGCCGATCGTGTTCATCAACGATCTGCTTCAATTGAAGCCAGGCCGTGCATTCAAGACACTTGGGCGGTTTGTGATCAACAGCACGATCGGGGTCGGCGGGTTGATTGATGTGGCCAAGAACAAACCGTTCCATCTGCCCTACCGCCACAACGGGTTTGCCAACACGCTGGGCTATTACGGGGTCAAGCCGGGACCCTATTTTTTCGTGCCATTTCTGGGACCGACGACGCTACGCGATCTGGTGGGCGGAGCGGTGGACGGGGTGATCCTGCCCTATGGTATCGGCACGCCGTTCAACAAGCTGTATTACACCATCCCCAATGGCGCGGTCCGCTCGCTCAACCGGCGGGTAGAGTTCGATTGCCAGCTGAAGAACATCCGTGCCTCGGCCGATCCCTATGCCGCCGAGCGCGCTTATTACTTCAAAAAGCGCGAGGCCGAGATTGAAGCGCTGCACGGGCGCGGCACCGGACCCGAAACAGCGGCGCAGTGTGAGGCCGAAGCGCTGGGCGTTGAGCTCAAACCAGCCCCGGTTGCCGCACCAGCGCCGGCACCTGCTCCAGCACCAGCACCTTCCAACTGAGCGCGCCTGCCCCTAAGAGGCGCGGGTGACCCAGCTTCCGATCCACGCTGTTCTCCCCGACCTGCTGGCCGCCTTGCGCCAGCGCAGCAGTGCCGTGTTGATCGCCCCGCCGGGCGCGGGCAAGACGACTTCTGTTGCGACAGCGCTGCTCGATCAGCCGTGGTGCAGCGGCAGCGTGATCCTTCTTTCACCGCGCCGGGTCGCAGCACGCGCTGCCGCCGAGCGGATGGCCGAGCTGCTCGGCGAGGCGCCGGGTGACACGGTCGGTTATCTGACTCGGCTCGACAGCAAGCGCAGCGACAGAACCCGCGTGCTGGTAATGACCGAGGCGATCTTTGTCGCGACAGTGCTCGGCGATCCAGAACTGGCGGGCGTTTCTGCCGTGTTGTTTGATGAGGCGCACGAACGCCATCTCGACAGTGATCTTGGCCTAGCGCTCGCAATCGAAAGCCAGTCGGTGCTGAGGCCCGATCTGCGGCTGGCGGTGATGAGCGCGACCATCGACGGGGTACGGTTTGCGGAACTGCTCAGTGATGCACCTGTTATCGAAAGCGCGGGCAAGGCCCATCCGCTGACGATCAGATGGTTGGGCGCGCGGCCAGAGCTTCGGATCGAGGATGCGATGGCGGGCGCGGTGCTGACCGGCTGGCGCGAAGAGACGGGCGATCTGCTCGCCTTCCTGCCCGGTGTGGGCGAGATTGAGCGTGTCCGTGAACGGTTGGCCGATAAGCTGCCCGGTGCCTTGGTCTTGCCGCTCCACGGCCAAGTTGAACCCGCCGCCCAGCGCGCCGCGATCAAGCGCGATCCGCAGGGCCGCCGCCGGATCGTGCTGGCGACGGCAATTGCGGAAACTTCGCTGACGCTTGATGGAGTGACCGTCGTCGTTGATGCGGGTCTCTCGCGCCGGGCGGAATTTGACAAGGCGGCAGGCGTCACCCGGCTTGTGACGCACCGGGCCAGCCAAGCTGCTGCCGCACAGCGCGCTGGGCGCGCGGCACGGCAAGGGCCGGGGGTAGCGTACCGCTTGTGGGAGGAGGCTGCCCATGCCGGGCGCGCACCGTTCGATCCCCCCGAAATGCTGACCAGCGATCTCGCTCCGTTGCTGCTCAGTCTGGCGCAGTGGGGTGCGGCGGACCCGGCCGGACTGCCGTGGCTCGATCCGCCGCCCAGTGCAGCATTGGCTGCAGCAAATGCGACATTGATTGGGCTTTCCGCGCTGGATGGTGCGGGGCGGATCACCCCACATGGACGCAGCATGGCGGGCTTGCCGATGGCTCCGCCGCTCGCCCATATGTTGCTCTATGCTGCGCAGCATGGTGCGGCGGGGGATGCAGCATTGCTTGCCCTGTTGTTGCAGGAGCGCGGGCTGGGCGGGCGCGGAGAGGATCTGGCGGCGCGGCTTGACCGGTGGAAAGGCGAGCGCGGTGCGCGGGCTGAGGCTTCGCGCAAACTGGCCGAGCGGTGGTCCAAACGGGCGAGCGAGCTTGCGGATAATCGCGAAGACGATGCGCCACCTCTCGGTATCCTTCTCGCCGAAGCATACCCGGACAACATCGCCCGCCGCCGCGATGCCAGTGGCGAGCACTGGCTGACTGCCGGGGGCAGGGGGCTACGGCTCGATCCAGCCTCGTCCTTGGCCCGGGCCGAATGGCTGGCGGTGGGAGAAGCGCAAGGCGAGGCCAAGGGCGCGCGGATCACCGGAGCGATCGCACTGGACGAGCCGGAAGTCGCCCGCTGGCTGGCGCACCGGATCGAACGGCGCAGCGCACTACGCTGGATTGCGGACGAGGGCCGGGTTGAGGCCTTGCTCGAAGCACGGCTGGGGGCGATCACGCTGAGCAAGGGTTCCGATCCCGCACCCGATCCGGCGGCGATCCGGGATTTCCTACTCGCCAAGGTTCAGGAGGAAGGACTGGGCCTGTTGCCGCTGTCGAAGACCAGTTTGAACCTGCTCAAGCGCGCTCGCTTTGCCGGGATTGCGGCCCTGACCGAACAGGCCGTATTGGCCGATGCGGCGGACTGGCTGGGGCCGCTGCTCAGCCGCCGACTGGATCAGCTCGATTCGGGTAAGTTGCACGAGGCGCTGCGGGCCCGGCTGGACTATCCGGCCCAGCAGTCACTCGAAAAGCTCGCTCCGGCACAGTTCACCAGCCCTGCGGGGACAGCCCATGCGATTGACTATGACGATCCCGGCGGGCCTTCGGTTGAGCTGCGGGTTCAGGCATTGTTCGGGCTCGACCGGCATCCCACATTTGGCCAGCCAGTGCAGCCGCTGCTGCTCAAGCTCACCGATCCGGGCGGCAAACCGGCGCAGACCACCCGCGATTTGCCCGCATTCTGGCGTGGATCGTGGCGCGACGTGGTGAAGGACCTGAAGGGCCGCTATCCCAAACACCGCTGGCCGGACGAGCCGTGGAACGAAATTGCCAGCCTCAAGACCAAGAACGCGTTTAACCGGACTTGATTTCCGCCGCGTTTCGCCGCAATCGGGCGGCCATGCCAGCACGTATATTTCAGCGCCCCAAAAACGCCATGCAGTCGGGTCAGGCCCGCACTGCCGATTGGCTGCTCGAATTCGCACCTGCAGAGGCGCGCACAGCCGATCCGGTGATGGGCTGGGCGGGCTCGGGCGATACGCAAAGCCAGGTCACGCTGACTTTTGCCAGCCAGGCGGAAGCGCAGGCTTATGCTTACAAGCACGGGATTGCTGCCTCGGTTCATTCGACGCCGCCACGGCGGTTGAAGCTGCAAACCTACGCGGATAACTTTCGGTAGTTTGCGGGCCCAACGCCTGATTGAAATTCCACGTCCAACCCAAACCCGTCACCCTGAACTTGTTTCAGGGTCTATTTTGCCTATGGCCCAGTTGCTGCGTGAAATGAGCTGCCTGCGCGGTTTGCTTGGGGAACAGTGCACCGGGTGAGAACCACGATGGACCCTGAAACGAGTTCAGGGTGACGGGTTCGGTTCAATGTGCGCAGCGGAATAGGAAGCGGGCCCGCCGAATACCTGGGTCGCGCTGTGAGGCACAGAGCGGAACCCGCTTCCCGGCTTTCCGGAAGGGAAGAGCCATTTTGACAGCGCCCATTGCGGGCAAGTCGCAATCTCACTAGCTCATCGAATCGTCTTGGACTTGCGCAAACGCGACAGCGCCGCCATATGCGCGTCCGGGAGTCGGGCGGGCGTTTGCCTCCGCCAACTTGGTCAGGTCCGGAAGGAAGCAGCCACAACGGACAGCGACGGGTCGCTCGGC
>JAGNTK010000119.1:0-4258 GCA_017987575.1 Novosphingobium sp.
GCCCGGCCGCCCGCAGGCGCACCGCTTTCCATCAGGCTGGCATAGGTCCGCGCGCCGTTGGCCGAGGCGACCGCCTTCCACTGCGCCACCGGATGCGCGGCAAAGTAAAACCCGAAGTTCTCGCGTTCCTTGGCCATCTGTTCGGCTTTTGACCAAGGCTCGGCCTCGGCCAGCCGCAGCGCCGGTGCGGCGTGGTCATCGCCGCCAAATAGCGCGGCCTGTCCGCTGGAACGGCTGCGCGCCGCCTCATCACTCACCGCCAGCAACATGTCGGCATTGGCCATGATAAGCGCTCGATTGGGCTCCAACCCATCGAATGCCCCAGCCCCAGCCAAACCTTCGAGCTGACGGCGGTTCATGCTGCCTTGCGGGGCACGCCGGAACAGGTCTTCGAGACTCTCGAACCAGCCGTGCGCCTCACGCTCGGCCACGATCACATCCATCGCCTTTTCGCCAACGTTGCGAATGCCCGCCAAGGCATAGCGCACGGCGTGGCCATCGTCGGTTCGCTCGACGGTGAATTCAGCCTCGCTGCGGTTGATGTCCGGCCCTTCCAGCGCAACCCCTGCGCGGCGCATATCGTCGACATAGGTGCTGAGCTTTTCCGACTGGTGCATGTCGAAACACATCGAGGCGGCATAGAATTCGTGCGGATAGTGCGTCTTCAGCCAGGCGGTCTGATAGGCCAGCAAGGCATAGGCCGCAGCGTGGCTCTTATTGAAACCATAGCCGGCGAACTTGTCGATCAAATCGAACAGTTCGTCAGCCTTTTTGGCGTCGATCTGCGAGACTTCGGCGCAGCCGGCAATGAACCGGGCGCGCTGGGCGTCCATTTCCTTCTGGTCCTTCTTGCCCATCGCCCGGCGCAGCAAGTCAGCATCGCCGAGCGAATATCCGGCCAGGATCTGCGCGGCCTGCATGACCTGTTCTTGATAGACGAATACCCCATAGGTCTCGGCCAGAATGCCTTCCAGCTTGGGGTGCGGATAGTCGATCGCTTCGGCGCCATTTTTGCGCCGCCCGAACAGGGGAATGTTGTCCATCGGACCCGGCCGATAAAGCGCAACCAGCGCGATAATATCACCAAAGTTGGTCGGCTTCACCGCGTTGAGCGTCCGCCGCATCCCTTCGGATTCAAGCTGGAACACCCCTACAGTGTCGCCCGACTGGAGCAGATCATAGACCTGCGTATCATCCCAGGGCAGCGCATCCAGCGCGATCTCGATCTCGCGCTTGTGGAGCAGCTGGACTGCCTTCTTGAGTACCGATAGCGTTTTGAGGCCGAGAAAGTCGAATTTGATCAGCCCGGTATCTTCGACATACTTCATGTCGAACTGGGTAACCGGCATATCCGACCTTGGATCGCGGTAAAGCGGCACCAGTTGCGCCAGCGGCCGATCCCCGATCACCACACCCGCAGCATGAGTGGAACTGTTGCGCGGCAGGCCTTCGAGCTGAACCGCCAGATCGACCAGCCGCTTCACCTCATCGTCGTTGTCGTACTCGCGCTTCAGCTCAGCCACACCGTTGAGGGCGCGCGGCAGGGTCCACGGGTCGGTCGGATGGTTGGGCACCATTTTGCACAGCCGGTCAACCTGACCATAGCTCATCTGCAAGATCCGCCCGGTGTCACGCAGCACCGCTCGGGCTTTCAGCTTACCAAAGGTGATGATCTGGGCGACGTGATCAAGGCCATATTTGGCCTGGACATAGCGGATCACCTCCCCGCGCCGGGTTTCGCAAAAGTCGATATCGAAGTCCGGCATTGAAACGCGTTCTGGGTTGAGAAAGCGTTCGAACAGCAGGCCCAGCCTCAGCGGATCGAGATCGGTGATGGTCAGCGCCCAAGCGATCACCGAGCCAGCGCCCGAACCACGCCCCGGGCCCACCGGAATGTCGTTGTCCTTGGCCCATTTGATGAAGTCGGCCACGATCAGAAAGTAGCCAGCGAAACCCATCTTGTTGATGACCGCAGCTTCGAAATCAAGCCGATCGAAATAGACCTGGCGCTGTTCGGCGGTCAGTTCGACATAGGGTTCCAGCCGCCGCTCCAGCCCGGCTCGGGCATCGTCGATCAGCATCTGCGCCTCACCCTCGGCATCGCCAGCCAGGCTCGGCAGCAGCGGCTTGCGCTTGGGCGGGGCATAGGCACAGCGCTGTGCGATCACCAGCGTGTTGGCGGTCGCCTCGGGCAGGTCCTCAAACAGCTCACGCATCATCGGCCAGCTTTTAACCCACCATTGCGGATTGGAGCGCGGACGATCGGCAGCATCGACGTGGGTCGAATTGGCGATGCAGAGCAGCGCATCGTGCGCACTGTAGAAGTGCGGGTCCCCATAACTTGCCGGATTGCTGGCCACCAGCGGCAGATCACGGGCATAGGCGAGGTCGATCAGCGCAGCCTCTGCAGCTTCCTCAGCCGGATCGTCGCGCCGGGCGATCTCGATATAGAGCCGGTCCGGGAACAGTGCCTGCAGGCGGTCACAATAGGCCTCAGCCGCATCCTGCCGAGCTTCGGACAGCAGCCGCACCAGTGCGCCTTCACCTGCTGCGGTCAGGCAGATCAGTCCATCGCTGTGGCCCTCAAGCTCGGCCAGCGTGACGTGGGGCTCCAATTCCAAGGGCCGGTCAAGGTGTGCAGCGCTGACCAGATGGCACAGATTGTTCCAGCCCGTATCGTTCTGGGCATAGAGCGCCAGCCAGTCGATCGGGCCGCCAGTTTCGCGCAGCACGCCCAACAGCGTCCCGATGATCGGCTGGATTCCGGCATCACGCGCCGCCCCGGCGAAGGCCGGAGCAGAATAGAGCCCGTTGCGGTCGGCAATTGCAATCGCCGGAAAGGCGCGCTCCTGCGCCAATTTAGCGATCGCCTTGGGATCAATCGCCCCTTCGAGCATCGAATAGCTCGACAGCACACGCAGCGGGACAAAGGGTTCAAAGGCCATGGCGAGACCCTAGGGACCCGCTGGGGGATTCGCCAAGGGGCAAGTCCGCTGCTTTTCACAACTTGTCGGTTTTCGCCTAGTCAGGCTGAAGGCTTTGTGGTTCCATCCGCGCTTGATCGGTCGCTGGCTTGTTCAGCGGCCCAGTAAGGGGATCGGAAATGAACGGTTTTGAGACAGCCAGCCTGGTCGAACGGGCCAAGGCGATCATCCTGCAGCCAGACGAAACCTGGCCCAAGATCGCGGCGGAGCAGACGTCCTCCGGAGATATTTTTACCCGCTATGCCCTGCCGCTGGCGGCGATTGGCCCGATTGCCAGCTTTATCGGCGGCCAACTGTTCGGGATCTCGGTGTTGATCGCAACTTACAAGCCGGGCCTGATGGGTGGCCTGACCATGGCCGTTACCAGTTTTGTGATGAGCCTTGTTGCGCTGGTAATTCTGACCTTCATCACCGACTTTCTTGCCCCAAACTTTGGCGGGGAATCGAACCGCGGGCAGGCGTTCAAACTGGTCGCTTATTCGATGACACCCGGCTGGGTCGCGGCCGGGCTGGGGATTATTCCATCGCTCAGCCTGATTGCCGGGCTAATCGGGCTGTATGGGCTCTATCTGCTCTACAAAGGGGCCAATCCGCTGTTGAAGGTCCCGCAGGAAAAGGCCGGGGTGTTCACAGCTGTGACCGTAGTCTGCGCGATCGTGCTTAACATCATTACCGCCACCGTGATCGGCACTGTCACCGGCGCGCTTGGCGTTGGCGCCGCCAGCATTGCGGCGGATGCTGGCGACAAGGTTGAAGTCAACATCCCTGGTGTCGGCAAGATCGATTCAGCCAAAATGGAAGAAGCCGCCAAAGGCCTTGAAGGTCTGGCCAATGGCGAAACGCCAAAGCCGGTGGATCTTGCCGCGCTGCAAGCGCTGCTTCCGGCTTCGGTCGGCGCCTACCAACGCACCTCGATCGAATCGACCGGTGTTGGCGGCATCGGCGCGACAGCTGAAGCGACATACAAAAACGCCGACAAGACCATTCGGGTCAAGATTGTCGATCTGGGTGGCATTGGCGCGGTTGCAGGCGTGCTGGGCGGCATGGGGGTCGAACAGAACCGCGAAGATGCCGATGGCTATGAACGCACCCGCACCGTCGATGGCAAGATCCAGACCGAAAAGTGGAACAACAAGCGCTCCAAGGGCAGCTATGGCACCCAGGTGGCAGGTCGGTTCATGGTAGAGGCCGATGGCGAAGCTGGCAGCATCGATGAACTCAAAGCGATCGTCGCCGGGATTGACGCTGGTAAGCTCGAAGCTCTGGCCAAGTAG
>JAGNTK010000119.1:4358-5822 GCA_017987575.1 Novosphingobium sp.
AGCAGCTTTTCGATGTCCTTGGCGATGCTCTCAGGCTTGTCGTTCGGCGCATAGCGCCGGACGACCTTGCCATCTCGGCCGATCAGGAACTTGGTGAAGTTCCACTTGATCGACTTGGTCCCCATCAGGCCCGGCGCCTCGCTCTTGAGCCAGTCATAGAGCGGCGGGGCGCCATCGCCGTTGACCTCGACCTTGGCCATCAGCGGAAAGCTGAGCCCGAAATTGACCTTGCAGAACTCGTCGATCTGCGCCGCATCGCCCGGTTCCTGGCCGCCAAACTGGTTGCACGGGAACGCCAGCACTTCAAAGCCCTGCGTTCCGTACTGCTTATGGAGTGCTTCCAGCCCGTCATACTGCGGGGTGAAGCCGCACTTGCTGGCGGTGTTTACCACCAGCAGCACCTTGCCCAGCTTGTCGGCCAGATTGATGTGCTTGCCGCCCGGAAGGTCAGCTGTGAAATCGGCGATCGTGGTCATGGCTTTGCTCCCGTTGGCTTGGCCCGGCGATAGAGGAAATCGAAACTGGTGGTCCAGGTCAGACCCTGATCCTCTGAAAGCTCTCCGAACTGGCGGACGGAGTCGGCATCAATCCGGGTGTAGGTCATTCGGACCAACCCGTCCTTGCCTGGGCCGTTCACGCCGCGCCAGAATCCAGTCAAGACCATCCCGCCTGCCACCGGCCCGCCATCGAAATTGACCCGCCCGCCGCTGCTGTCGAGCCAATGCTGATGCCAGCGCCCAGTTGCGGGATCAGGCGCATTTAGGCTGCCCCCGCCAGCGCCCTTCAGCGGCATCCAATTTTCACGGATCGCACAGCCGCCATAGAGCTTTTCGATCCGGCTGTGAGCGATCAGCGGGGCCTTGGCCGGGTCTTTTATGTTTGGATAGACATCCCACTCACCAACCCAGAAATCGAATGCGGCATAGGCTGGCGCAGAGCATGGGGGCGGCGGTGATGGAGCTGTGACTGGTGATCCAGCCTGAAGCGTAAGCAGCGCAAGAGCCATCACCGAACCTGTCATCTCAGCACTCCCTCATGCAAGCGCACAACGCGGTCCATCTTGGCGGCCAAGCGCTCGTTGTGGGTCGCCACCAGCGCTGCGCTGCCGGTGCCGCGAACCAGTTCGAGAAACTGCGCCAGCACCTTGTCCGCGGTTGCCTCGTCCAGATTGCCGGTCGGCTCATCCGCCAGCACCAGCACCGGCTTGTTGGCGAGCGCCCGGGCCACCGCGACCCGCTGTTGCTCGCCGCCTGAGAGCTGGCTGGGGCGGTGATCGAGCCGTTCGCCCAGGCCAAGTGCGGTCAGCAGTTCACGGGCGCGATCTTCGGCCGCGCCCAGTGGCACTTCGGCGACCAGCTGCGGCAGCACGACGTTTTCCAGCGCATTGAAATCGGGCAGCAAGTGGTGGAACTGATAGACGAAGCCCACGTAGGCCCGCCGCACGAGCGTGCGCTCGTCAGAGGT
>JAGNTK010000120.1 GCA_017987575.1 Novosphingobium sp.
AGCCGACCAAGAAGTTCGTTCAGCCTTCGGACATCGGCGAAATGGCTGTGTTCCTGTGTCGTGACGCTGCCAACAACATCACCGGGTCGAATATCAGCATGGATGGCGGCTGGACGGCGGAATAGGGCTAGATCGCCGGGCGCCTGTATCATTCCTGCCACGGCGCGGCGCAATCGGCACAAGTTTGATCCTGCCGCTTGCCGGACCGTTGCTTTAGGGTGATAGTGACGGCGATGAACCGTTTCTTGCAAGCGATGAAACGAGCTTTCCTGCCGCTGATTGCGGCAGCGATGGTGCTTGATCCGCTCGCGGCCGCGTCGCGACCGAACAAGGCCCGGGCTGAACTGTTATCGCAGCTCAGCGGCCATGTCACCGAACTGTCGAGCGACGCTTATGAAGGGCGTGAGCCGGGGACCGAGGGTGAAACGAAAACTCTGCGCTATCTGGGCAAGCAGTGGTTCGATATCGGGCTGGTATCGGGCACCAACGATCCAGCCCACCCCTGGTTTGCTCCGGTCACGATCATTGCCCGCGAACCAGAGTTGAGCCGGGCGGTATTTGCGCACAAAGGGCGCAGAGTGGTTGTTCCAGCAGGCGAAGGTCTGGTGCTGACCTCGGGCAAGCGCGGCCTGGTTGAAAATGCGCCACTGCTGTTTGTCGGCACCGGCGCGGTGATCCCGCCCCGAGCAGACCTTGCCGGGCGCGTGGTGCTGCTGCTTGATGGGGGGATCGACAATTCGGATCGGCAGAATGCCTTGCTGCAGGGCGGGGCATCGGCGGTCGTAACAGTTCTCGACGGCGATCGCAGTCTGGAAAACGTCGCGGGCAGCCGCAATCGCAAAGGCTATGCCTTGGCCAGTGATAAGGTGGGCGGAGATATCGAGGCGTTCCTTACCCCGACTGCGCTGAAGGCAGTTCTGGCGGGAACCGGGCTCGATCTGGCCAAGTTACAGGCGCAGGCTGCGGCACCCGGTTTCGGGCCGCGCGGAATCGAGCTGACCGTGTCGCTGGAGGCGACCACCCGCGAAACCCGGATCAAGACCCACAACCTGATCGGTAAGCTGCCGGGCAAGCGGCCAGAGCTGGGCGCGGTGCTGCTGCTGGCGCATTGGGACCACTTTGGCCGCTGCGCCGCGCCGCCGGCCGAGGATCAGATATGCAACGGTGCGGTTGATAACGCGAGCGGGCTTGCGGTTTTAACCGAAGTTGCGCGGCGGCTGGTGAAGGGCCCGCAGCCTGATCGCGATATCTATTTTCTGGCCACCACAGCCGAAGAGATCGGCTTTCTGGGGACAGAAGCCTTTGCCGAAGATCCGCCCTTGCCGTTGGGGCAGATCGTGGCGGCATTCAACATCGATACGGTGGCGCTGGCCGCAGCAGGTCGCCCCTTTGCTGTGGTTGGGAAGGGGATGACCCCGCTCGATCCGTACATTGCTGCCGCTGCCAAGGCTAACAAGCGCAAGTTGGCGGATGGCACCGCAGCCAATGCCTATGTCAAACGGCAGGATGGTTGGGCGCTGATGAAGCACGATGTACCAGCGGTGATGATCTCCAGTTCATGGTCTGATCTGGCACTGGTCGAACGCTTCATGGAGGGCGACTACCACCGCCCCGGCGATCAGCTCAGCCGCGGAATCGAGCTTGGCGGAGCGGCGGACGACGTCGATTTTCTTGTGATTCTGGCGCGCTGGTTTGGCGATGCCAAGAAGGTGCCGTTCGCGGCGCGATAGCCCCCTAGCTAATCCCGCTGCCTGCGGTTACATGGGCCGCCACGAATCGACCCGCACATTGAGGCAAGTGGCACCCATGGAAATCCCTCTCGGCCTGACTTACGACGACGTCCTGCTCCAGCCGGCGGAATCGGATATCGTCCCCTCGATGGCCGATACCAGCACCCGGTTGACCCGCGAAATCGCGCTCAACATCCCGGTTATCTCCAGCGCGATGGACACCGTGACGGAGGCTGACATGGCGATCGTCATGGCGCAATTGGGCGGGATCGGCGTGCTCCACCGTAACCTCTCTGTTGAGGAACAGTGCGCGGCGGTGCGCGCGGTCAAACGGTTTGAAAGCGGGATGGTGGTCAACCCGATCACGATCAGCCCCGATGCCACACTGGGTGAAGCGCGGGCCCTGATGGAGGCCAATCGCATTTCCGGCATTCCGGTGGTTGAGGCGGGCGGGAAGCTGGTTGGAATTCTGACCAACCGCGATGTGCGCTTTGCCGATAATCCAGCCCAGCCGGTGCGCGAGCTGATGACGCATGAAAACCTTGCGACAGTGCCCGCCGGGGTCAGCCAGGACGAAGCAAAGCGGCTGCTGCACCAACGCCGGATCGAAAAGTTGCTGGTGGTCGATGCCGCATTCCACTGCATCGGACTGATAACGGTCAAGGATATGGAACGCGCGATCACCTATCCCGATGCGACCAAGGATGCCACGGGCCGCCTGCGCGTTGCCGCCGCGACCACGGTGGGTGACAAGGGCTTTGAACGGACCGAAGCGCTGCTGGCGGCCGAATGCGACGTCATCATCATCGACACTGCCCACGGTCACAACAAGGATGTCGCCCGCGCGGTTGAGCGGGTGAAGAAGATTTCCAATTCGGCGCAGGTGATCGCTGGCAACGTCGCCACTTATGAGGCGACCCGCGCGCTGATCGGCGCCGGGGCGGACGGCGTCAAGGTTGGGATCGGGCCGGGCTCGATCTGCACCACCCGCGTGGTTGCGGGTGTTGGCGTTCCGCAGCTGACCGCGATCATGGAAGCTTCACGCGCGGCTGCAGACAGCGGCGTACCGATCATCGCCGACGGCGGCCTGCGGACCAGCGGCGATGCCGCCAAGGCCCTGGCGGGCGGGGCCAGCACTATCATGATCGGATCCATGCTGGCCGGCACCGACGAAGCACCGGGCGAGACGTTCCTCTATCAGGGCCGGGCCTACAAAAGCTATCGCGGCATGGGCTCGCTCGGCGCGATGGGCAGCGGCAGCGCCGATCGCTATTTCCAGGGCGATATCAAGGACCAGATGAAGCTGGTGCCCGAAGGGATCGAAGGCCAGGTCGCCTATAAGGGCCCGGCCAAGGACGTGGTCCACCAGCTGGTCGGCGGGATCAAGGCGGCCATGGGCTATACCGGCGCCGCGACCATTCCGGACCTGAAGGAGCGCGCGCAGTTCGTGCGGATCACCGGCGCGGGCCTGAAAGAGAGCCACGTCCACGACGTGACGATCACGCGGGAAGCCCCGAACTACAAGCTGTGAGTTTGCGATTGGTGTCTCGACTTCGCTCGACACGAACGGATCTTTGTTTTGGATTTCCTGACAACCTCCGTTCGTATCGAGCGAAGTCGAGATACCGCGCTCAAGGTCCAGCCTCATGACCCCTCAAGCCCGCGTTCAGGCCGGGATCGAGATCCTTGACCTTATCATCACCGCCGCGCGGGATGGCGGGGCGAGTGCGGATCGGATCGTGGCGGAATGGTTCCGGACCCGACGCTTTGCCGGCAGCAAGGATCGCCGTGCGGTGCGCGAACTGGTCTATGGCGCAATCCGGGCCTGCGGAGAGGTTCCCGCGTCCGGCCGGGCGGCCATGCTGCGGCTGGCGCAGGATGACGCGGCTTTACCAGCGCTGTTTGACGGACAGGGCCACGGCCCAGCGCCGATTGTGCCGGGTGAGCCAGTGGCTGAAACGGGCGTTGCTCCGGCCTGGCTCGAAGCGGAACTCGCGGCAAGCGGGGTTGCAGGGGAAGATGCAACGGCACTGCTCGGCCGCGCGCCGCTAGACCTGCGGGTCAATGCGCTGAAGGCCGACCGCGACACACTCGAACTGCCCGAACTGGGTCAGGCTCTGGCCGCGCCGCATGGCCTGCGCTTTCCCTCCGGCACCCCGGTCGAGCAATGGAACGCATACACCAGCGGCCAGATCGAAGTGCAGGACGGCGGATCACAAATCGCCTGCCTCGCCGTCAATGCCCAGCCGGGCGAGACGGTGGTCGATCTTTGCGCCGGGGCCGGGGGCAAGACCTTGGCGCTGGCCGCTGCGATGCAGGGCAAGGGCCGCCTGATCGCCTGCGATACCGATCGTTCGCGGCTGTCACGCCTGCCACCCAGAGCGGAACGCGCCGGGGCCAGCCTGATCGAAAGCCGCCTGCTCGATCCGGGCCGCGAAGTTGCCGCGCTGGCCGATCTGGAGGGCTCAGTCGATGCCGTGCTGGTCGATGCGCCGTGCAGCGGAACCGGCACCTGGCGCCGCAATCCCGAAGCACGTTGGCGGCTGAGCGAACGCGAAGTGGCGCGCTATGCCGCCATTCAGGCGCGGTTGATTGACCTTGCCGCAACGCTGGTCCGGCCCGGCGGGCGGGTGGTCTTCGTCACCTGTTCCCTGCTCGATGCCGAAGGCGCTGATCAGGCCGAGGCCTTTCTCGCCCGACACCCCGGCTGGACCGCCCAGCTGCCGTTCATGCCGGCTGGCGTAGCGCGCGGGGCTGGCTGGCGCCTGTCCCCATGGGCAGATGCCACCGACGGATTTTTCATCGCCTGTTTTGTTTCACCATGATAACGGACGGGCAAATGGCACGGCTCAAGGAGCAGATCATGCGTTACACCCCCGCCGCGATGGCGCTGGCACTTTTGGCTGCGGTTACCGCGAGCGTCGGCCACAGCGCGCCGCCCGCACCGCTGGACGCGCGCGCTGCAGCTCTGGTGGCTGAAGGGCGCAAGGCCTTGGCCGAGGGCAAGGTTGAAGAAGCGGTCGACAGCTTTGAAGCCGCGCTGACGATCCAGCCCGGCCACGTCGCGATCTACCTCAACCTGGCCGAAGCAACCCGCAAGCAGGGCCTGCAAGGCAAGGCGCTGCGCTATTACCGTGAGGCGCTGAAGCTCGATCCGGACAACCAGTATGCCATCGCCGGCGAAGGCGAGGCGCTGGTTGAAAAGGGCGCCGTCGAAAAGGCCAAGCGCAATCTCGCCCGGCTCGAAGTGCTGTGCGGCAACAAGACCTGCGCCCCCGCACGTCAACTCGCCGCCGCGATCGAGCGTGGCCCGACCCCGCAAGTGGTGACCGCCGCGCAGGTCGAAACCAAGCCTGAGGTTACGGCGAACTGATCGATCAGATCGGGAATTTCGCCATGTTAACCTGCTGCAACCGTTACCGAATTGATCCTGCTCAGCGCGAAGCCTTCGCGGAGTATGGGAGACGGTGGGTTGAACTCACCAATCGGCATGGCGGGGTCCATCACGGCTTTTTCATGGCCAGTGAACTACAATCCCACCCGCAGCTGAGCTTCCCTGCTTTTGGAAGCGAGGCCGGATCGGACGTTGCCTTTGCATGGTACAGCTTTGCCGATGAAGCAGGATATCATGCGTTCCGGGCAAGCGTGAAAGACGACCCCGATTGCGCGCCAGCAGAGGCTTTGGCGCGTGAAACGGGGTGCATCCTTGGGTACGAACGAAGCTTTTTGAATCGCGTGGCCTAGCGCCACTGCGGTTCTAGATCAGATCCCGAAACTCATCCAGAACAGCGCGATAGACCCGTTTCTTGAACGGAACTATCACCTCTGGCAGCAAGTGCGGATCAAGCCATTTCCACTCCGCGAACTCGGGCGGATCGTGGCGTTCCAGGTGGATGTCGGAGTCTTCGCCAGCAAACCGGGCAAGGAACCAGTGCTGGCGCTGGCCGCGAAAGCGGCCCTTCCACAGCTTGCCGAGCAGCTCCTCGGGAAGGTCATAGAGCACTTCCTCGCGGGTCTGGGCGATCAGGGTGACGTGGCGTTCCTCAACCCCGGTTTCCTCCCACAGCTCGCGCA
>JAGNTK010000030.1 GCA_017987575.1 Novosphingobium sp.
GCAAGGGGCTGCTCCGCTCCGCATAGCCGGAGGCTACGCTACGCAGCCCCTTGCTTCACCCGCGCCCATGCGCAACAACGATGCCGAGGCTCTAATCGCAACCGGATGAAGGTTGGGGGTCACGTCACGTGATCGCAGGATTCAGACGTGGCTGAGACAACGGTCTCTGCCGGCTACGCCAAGGCCCTGCTGGACTTGGCAGCGTTAAAGGGCGCGGATCCAATCTTGCTGGCTGAACGATCAGGGCTGGAACCGGAGCTGCTGGACAATCCAGACAGGCGGGTGCCGTTTCGGGTGTTTCAAGCGCTCATGCTGGCCGCAAAGGACCTTTGCAACGACCCGGCATTTGGGCTGCATTTCGGCGAACAGACACACTTTGCCGATATGTCGATCGTCGGGTTGATCTGCCAATCGGCCGAGACGATGGGCGCAGCCTTTCACCAGATGAACCGCTACGCCAAATTGGCAATTGAGGTGGAGGGGCACAGCGCCAGCAACCGGTTTGAAATTGCGCGCATCGGCGATGATATCTGGCTTGAAGATAAGCGATTGAACCCGAACGGGTTTCCGGAACTTACCGAATCAACGTTTGCGCGCTTTGTCTGCGAAACGGCCCGGCATTTTGGCGCCGTACCGTTTGCCCGGTCGATCCATTTTACCCATGCAGAGCCGGAATATCGCTCTGAATATGATCGGATAATGAAGGTGCCGATCACCTTTGGAAGCACCAGGAATGCCATCTGCATTCATGAAAGCTGGCTTTCGATCCGCACCAATCTTGAGAACCGCTATGTGTTCGGCGTCTTCAGTGATCGAGCGGACGACCTGCTGGCCGATCTGGAAAAGACGGCGACGATGCGGGGGCGTGTCGAAAGCTTGCTCATGCCCATCATCCACACCGGGCATGTGGGAATGGACGGGATCGCAACGAAAATCGGCCTGAGCCGCATTTCGCTTTATCGCCGGCTAACCGCCGAGGGCACGACATTTGAGCAAATCCTGGATGACTTGCGCCATAAGCTCGCCTTGCATTACTTGAACGGCGATCGGATATCCGTGAATGAGGTCGCCTATCTGGTCGGCTTCGGCGACCCGGCCGCCTTTTCCCGGGCGTTCAAGCGCTGGACCGGAAAAAGCCCGACCATGTTCAAGCAGCAAAGCTTGCAGGAAAGAAGCCGCGCACGAAGCTCCGCATGATCGCAGCGTAAGGGGGGGCTGATGGTGAGGGGCGGGGCTTGCAGTGGCGTTCCGGCGTTGTTGCACCTCGGACCGGAATTCACTGAGCCGCCTTGTACCACAGCAGTATATCCCGTATATACCGCCCCATGAACGCCCCGCACAACACCCGCACTTTCAAGTCCGGCAACAGTGTCGCCGTGCGCCTGCCCAAAGGCTTCGGCATCGCCGCCGGGGCCGCAGTCGCGCTGGAACGGCGCGGGCGCGAAGTGGTGATCCGGCGGATCGCCGATCCTGCGGCAGATAAAGCGGCAATAGAGGCGCTCGTAGCCAAACTGCGCGAGATCGGCCCGGTGGGTGAGGTTGAAGAGCGCGACCCCGACATCTTCCCAGATCGTCCCGGACTGTACTGAATTGCCCTTCCTGCTCGACACCAGCGTCGCGGTCCACCTGCGCGATGGCACAGAGGCGGTGGTTGCGCTGTTCGAAGCGCTAACCGAAAAGCCCTTCCTCTCGGCACTCACCCGCGTCGAACTGGAAGGCGGAATCTACGCCAAGCCGCAATTCGCGGCACAGCGCCGCGCCGCGGTGGATACCCTGCTGACTTTCCTGCCCGTGCTCGATTTCGATTCCGACATGGCCGAAGTCTATGGCACGATCCTGCAAACCACCGGCTTCTCGCGCCGCAAGATCATCGACCGAATGATCGCCGCAACCGCCCTGGTCGAGGGATTGACGCTGATAACCTGCAACGGCGATGATTTTACCGATGTACCGGGGTTGGAGCTGCTGGTTTGGGATGTGGGGTGAGGTGGAATTGGTGTAGTGACACCATATTCGGTAGCAAAAGAAATCCGAATATTTGATTGAAGTTCTAATGGCTACGATTTTTCTGACATGTTACACCTTAGTTCTTGATCTCAACTTTATTGATCGAGCCAGCGGCCGATTCGGAGTTGGTAATGAAGCTCTATCGCCATGCGGAATGGAAGCAGTTCCGAAATGAAGTGATCAAGCTGCACGGCGGGCAGTGCGCACGTTGCTTAAGGTCTCGCGCGGACGGTGTGGTTCTTCAAGTTCATCACAAGGGCTATTTGCTGGGGCAACTGCCTTGGGAGTATGGTCACGCTGAATGCGAAGCCCTGTGTCAAGGTTGCCACGCACAAGAGCACGGCAAAATTATGCCTCAAAGTGGATGGCAATGCATCGGTACCGATGATCTGGGCGATATCGCTGACAATTGCGAATTGTGTGGGCAGGACATCCGATACGTCTATGCGATAACACATTCCCAATGGGGTTCGATGGCCGTCGGAACTGACTGCTGTGACCGTCTTACTGGCACGGCCCAGGCCAGTGAGCACCATAATAAATACATCAGGAAAATTGATACACGTAAACGTTTCGTCGGTTCAAAGCGTTGGAAAATATTTGAAAATGGTGACATTCAAATCAGCCAAAAGGGTATCAGGGTTCAAATTGTTGCCATCGAACAAAAGTTCATAATCGTGATGAATACTGTCAAAGGGAAAGAGCTATTCGATACCGTTCTTGACGCAAAAATGCGCGTATTCGACCTGATAGACACTGGCGAGGCTGAGCGTTTTTTGTCTCGAAGGCGCGAACGTGAGCTTGAAAAGTTAAGACGCGAGTTAGGTCTACACTCCAACTCCAGAAGAGTCTCACCATTCAGAGCTCGCAAACGCTCTTAAATCCTTCGGTGATGGGGTGAATAGGATTTGGCGGCGCTGAACAAAGGGGACACGCAATAGCGTGTCCCCGCGTTTCGCCTGCCCGCCAATTTCGCACGTGCAGCATTAGCGTCTTGACTCTGTCACCCCATCGGGCAGTCATTGCGGGGAAGGGGACGCTACCGCGATGAGCCATAAGCCGCCGTGTTTTGACGAGATGTTCGACGCTGATGGCGCGGTGCGTCCGGCCTATGCGGGCTATCGGGAATGGCTGCACGGGCAGGATGCTGCGGCGCTGCGGCGCAAGGGGATTGAGGCGGAGGGGTTCTTTCGCCGGACCGGGATTACCTTCAACGTCTATGGCGATGATGCGGGTGAGGAACGGCTGATCCCGTTCGACATGATCCCGCGCATCGTCACCGCGCGTGAATGGCGCAAGCTGACCAAGGGGATTGAGCAGCGGGTCCGGGCGCTCAATGCGTTCCTGCACGATATCTACCACCGTCAGGAGATTGTCCGCGCGGGCCGGGTGCCGCAGCGACTGATTGCCGAGAACGCTGCGTTTCTGCCGCAGATGGTCGGCCTCGCGCCGCCGGGCGGGGTCTATACGCATATCGTCGGGATCGATCTGGTCCGCACCGGGCCCGATGAATTCATGGTGCTGGAGGATAACGCCCGCACGCCGTCTGGTGTTTCCTATATGCTGGAAAACCGTGAGACGATGATGGCGATGTTCCCGGAGCTGTTCACCAAGGTGAACGTCCGGCCGGTCTCGGACTATCCCCGCCGCCTCGCCCAAAGCCTCGCGGCTTGCGCTCCGGCCTGCGCGGGGGAGCGCCCGACGGTGGCGGTGCTCACCCCCGGCATCTACAATTCGGCCTATTTCGAGCACGCCTTTCTGGCCGATCAGATGGGCGCCGAACTGGTTGAGGGTAGCGACCTGCGGGTGGTTGATGGCCGGGTCGCGATGCGGACCACGCGGGGGTTCGAACCGGTCGATGTGCTGTACCGGCGGGTCGATGACGAATACCTCGATCCGCTCAGCTTCAATCCGGCCAGCACATTGGGTGTGCCGGGGATCATGGATATCTACCGGGCGGGCGGGATCACCATCGCCAATGCGCCGGGCACCGGGATTGCCGACGACAAGGCGATCTATTCGTTCATGCCCGAGATTGTCGAATTCTACACCGGCGAGCGGCCGATCCTGTCCAACGTGCCGACCTGGCGCTGTAGTGAGAAGGACAGCCTCGCCTATGTGCTCGATAATCTGGCCGATCTGGTGGTCAAGGAAGTCCACGGATCGGGCGGCTATGGTATGCTGATCGGGCCGACATCATCGCGCAAGGAACTGGCCGACTTTGCGGCGAAGCTGCGGGCCAAGCCGGCGAACTATATCGCCCAGCCGACGCTGTCGCTTTCGACTGTGCCGATATTCACCAAGGGCGGGCTCGCCCCGCGCCACGTCGATCTGCGCCCGTTCGTGCTGGTATCGCTGCAGGGGATCGACATTACGCCGGGCGGGCTGACCCGGGTGGCGCTGAAGAAGGGTAGTCTGGTGGTCAATTCCTCGCAAGGCGGCGGGACCAAGGACAGCTGGGTGTTGGAAGAATGATTGACCGGAACCTCGCTTCGCTGAAGGTCCCCCTCCCGCTTGCGGGAGGGGTTAGGGGTGGGCCTGTGCCGGTTGAGGGTGGTGCTTGCCTGACAGACCCACCCCCAACCCCTCCCGCAAGCGGGAGGGGAGTATTGTCATGCTAGGCCGTACAGCCAATGGCACCTACTGGATGGCGCGCTATCTGGAGCGGGCGGAGAATACCGCGCGGCTGATCGAGGCGGGGTTCCGCATGGCGCTTACCCGCGATGCCGAAACCAGCCAGGGCGAATGGCGCTCGGTTATCACCACGATGGGCCAGACCGGCGCGTTCGAAGCGGCCTATAGCACTGACTATGCTGGCGAGCGGGTGTGGAACTATTTGCTGCGCGACAAGGGCAATCCGGGCTCAGTGCTGGCGATGATCGAGGCGGCTCGCAGCAATGCCCGTTCGGTCCGCACCGCGCTGACCCGGGAGGTGTGGGAGGCGGTCAACGAGGCGTGGATGGTGCTGAAAGAGGCGCTGGCCCGCCCGGTGCGTGAGGCGCTGTTGGGGCAGGTGCTCGCCACGATCCGGCGGCAGGCGACGCTGGTGCGCGGGGCGTTTGACGGCACGATGCTGCGCAATGAGGCCTACAATTTCTCGCGGCTGGGCACCTTCATTGAACGCGGAGACAGCACCGCCCGGATCCTTGATGTGAAGTACTATGTGCTGCTGCCCTCGCTGGCCTGGGTTGGTTCTAGCCTCGACAATGTGCAGTGGGAGAGCGTGCTGCGCTCGGTCTCGGGCGACCGGGCCTATCGCTGGCTCAACGCTGGCGCGATCGATCCGCGCGGAATTGCAGAGTTTCTGGTGCTCGACCGGCGGTTCCCGCGCAGCCTGCACTTCTGCGTCGATAAATTGCGCTCCAACCTGTTCCACCTTGCGCAGGAATATGGCCACGAAACCGCAGCGCACGAAGTGATGCGCGGGCTCGGCACGCGGTTCCATGAAAGCACCATTCAAGACGTGTTCGACACCGGCCTGCACCAGTTCATTCAGAGCTTCATTGCCACTAACCAGCAGGTCGCCCAGGCGATCGAGCGCGATTACCGGTTTTACGCATGAGGCTGCGGATCGGACATACCACCCGCTATGAATTCGCCCGGCCGGTCGCGCACGGGCTCCAGCGGCTGCGCCTGACCCCGAAGAACACGCAGGGGCAGAAAGTGCTCGAATGGCGGATGGACCTGACCGGCGCGCGGACCGAGGTGGAATACGAAGACCACAACCACAACCGCACCGTGCTCGTCTCGGTCGAGCCGGGCGCGCGGATGGTTGAGGTGCACTGCGAAGGGGTGGTCGTGACTTCCGACAGTGCCGGGGTGATCGGGCACCATTCGGGCCATATGCCGCTGTGGTCGTTCCTCAGCCAGTCCGCGCTGACCCGGCCCGGGCCAAAGGTCCGCGCGATCATGGCCGGGCTGGATGTGCCGCGCGATGAGCCGCTGGCGATGCTCCACCGTCTCTCGGCGCTGGTGGTCGAGGCGGTCGACTATGTTCCCGGTGAAACATCGGTCCATACCAGCGGCGAGGAAGCCGCGTTGATCGGTGCCGGGGTCTGTCAGGATCACGCCCACATCTTCATCGGCGCGGCGCGGGCGCTGGGCGTTCCGGCCCGCTATGTCTCGGGCTATCTGATGATGAATGACCGGATCGAACAGGAAGCCACCCACGCTTGGGCCGAAGCCCACATCCAGAACCTCGGCTGGGTCGGGTTCGATGTGTCGAACGGGATCAGCCCGGACGAGCGCTATGTCCGGGTTGCGACCGGGCGTGACTACCGCGAGGCCGCGCCGATCACCGGAATGAGCTACGGAGCTGGGGAAAGTTTGCTCGAAGTGCGCTTGGCGGTTGAACAGCAGGTTTCGGAACAGTAGGCGGGTTAAGGAAGGGGACCGGCACTTGACCTATTGCGTTGGAATGCTGCTCGATAAGGGCCTGGTGCTTATGAGCGACACCCGCACCAATTCGGGCGTCGATAATGTCTCGGTGTTCCGCAAGATGCACAGCTGGTCGGTGCCGGGCGAGCGGATTATCACGATCCTGACCGCCGGGAATCTGGCCACTACCCAAGGCGTGATCAGCCAGATCGAAGAGCGCAACAAGGCGCATTCCGATCGCCACAATTCGCTGCTGGAGGCGGACACGATCTTTCAGGTCGCGACTATCGTCGGCAAGCTGCTGCGCGATACCATCGCCGCGACTGACAAGCAGAACGGTGAGGAAGCCGCGGGTAGCTTTACCGCCTCGATCATCGTGGCGGGTCAGATCCATGGCGGTGAACCGCGGCTGTTCCTGATCTATCCCGAAGGCAATTTCATCGAAGCCAGTTTCGATACGCCGTTCTTCCAGATTGGTGAGACCAAGTACGGCCGCCCGATCATTATCCGTGGTTACAGCCGCGACATGAGCTTTGAAGATGCGGTCAAGCTGCTGATGGTCAGCTTTGATTCGACGATCAAGGCGAACCTCTCGGTCGGGCTGCCGCTAGATCTGATGGTGATCGAAAAGGACGTGTTTGAGCCGATCCATCAGCGCCGGATCACTGCGCAGGATCCTTACTTTCAGGCCGTATCGGCGGGCTGGAGCGAGGCACTCAAGAACGCGTTCCACTCGCTCCCCGATTACAGCTTCTTCAGCAAATGAACCCGGCGGTGGCCGAGGCACAATTGGCGCCGGGGGCACTGCTCGAACGTTATCGGACCCAAGGCGGGCACACCGATTGCTATGTTGCCGAGGTTTCACGCAGTGTTGACCTCGGCCAGTTCATCACCGCGTTTTACACCAGCCGCGCGTTTCGACCTGAACGCTGGCTGCTGGGCGCACTGCTGGGCAAGCGGGCAGATGACAGCGACGTTGCCAAACTCGCCTCGGGCCAGACGACACGGTTCTCGGCCTGGAGCGTCGAGGATCGGCGCGGGGACGAGATCCTGCTGTGCGATTTCCAGAGCCGGACCCGCTCTTGGTTAAAGGTGCTGCCCATTGAAGGCGGCACCAGGCTGCACTTCGGATCGGCCGTAGTGCCATCTGAAACCCGCGCCGACCGGCTGGTGTTCGGCGCGCTGCTCGGCTTTCACCGCTGGTATTCGCGGACTTTGCTGCGCAGCGCGGTGAATAACCTCTAGGTTCCAGCAGGTCGCAGTTCACCCGCCGGGCGGGCCCCGGTGCCAGTGCGCGGACGCATCGATGGCGGAACCAACTCAGGATGCGCGCTGATGCCGCAGACCGACAGCACCGTGCCAATTGGCTCGCGGCTGCGGGTGCCATCCGAAAAGTCGAGCCAGACCAGCCATGCCGGGGCAGAGCAAATGCGCCCGGACATCGGGATTCGCCCGATTACCTGTCCGGCGCGCGGTTCGCCAATGAAGCGAAGCCCTTGCAGATTGGTGACGCCGGTCGGGATCGCCATGATCGTGCTGCGCGCAACCGTCCCGTCGACATAGTTGATCCGCAAACCCTGCATCACCAGTCGGATCGGCCGTTTGCCTTCGGGGTTGAGCAGATCCACCTGCACCATCTTGGCGGCAGAGGTCATGCATGGGCGCAGGCGGTAACGGGATGAGAACACGGTGTTCGGAACGCCAGCTGTTCCTGATCCGGAAATCCGGAAGTCTGCAAATGCGGTGCAGGGGCGATCATCGCGCTCTGCCTCGCCCAGCAGACGCGGCTCGCTCTCGCCCCCTCCCGACCGAGGGGTGTCGGTTGTTGTGCCGCGAAATTGGATCGCGGGCGGCGCGGCGACGCTGTATGTGTTCATGCGAGTAGCCGAAAATGCAATCGGCAGGCTGCTTTCGGCCCGACCATCGGTGCCTGAACAGGCTGACTTCCACGATCCACGCAGCTGGTTTTCGCCCGCATTGAAAGTAAATTCAAACCCGCCGGTGTGGTTGGTGCGGCGGCCATAGCCGGGTGTTCCCGGGCGCGGTAAAACCGGGCTGGCGCAACTGCGCAGACCGCGCAGCCGAAAGTTGCCGGGGCCATACCAGTACCAGGTGCCATACCATCTGAGATTGCGGAATTCGCCGACGAACGCGATCAGACTTCCATTCAGATCACCAACCCCGATCATCCGTTCGGGATTGGCGGGATCGCGAGTGATCCGGATCGACGATGGCGTTCCTGGGATCGCCTCATACTGCCATTCGCCCACCACCTGGGCCGCCGCCGGAGCGGCCGGAAACGCGGCGATGGCCGCGGCGGTCAACACGCTACGCTTCATCATTCCCTCCGTCAGCGACCCGGAGGAGTATCTACCTTTTTGTGACTATCGCAATTCAGCTTGAGCGTAAACTGAACGGACTGGTTACCGTCGGTTCATCGACAGCCGCTGGCCTATTTGCAAAACGACCTGCCACCCAGTTCGACATGCAAGTGATCCCGATGCGCGGCGTTGTAGGCAGGGCCGAGCACCGTGCCGAAGCGCTTGCAGGCGCTGGCGTGGACGGCAGTAAAGAACTGGCGAACCTTGGGGCTCTTGTCGTTCCAGTTTCCGGCCACCGTAATCCGGCGGCCATCAGCCAGCACGAAGCCGGAAATGTCGATCGCCTCGGCGCGGGCGTGGGCGCTGCGGCGGCTAGAGCCGGCGACGTTGCGGCAGTTGTAGCTGCCCATCGTCTCGATCCGGACGATCGGGCTACCCAGAATTTGCTGTGCCGCACGGTCGGCGCCGAACCGGGCCCAGGCGGCGAAAGTATCGGCCAAGGGGCAGGTTACCGGACCAAGGTTGGACAGGGCAAGATTGGCATGGTCGCTTTTCAGTTTGTCCAGTTGCACGGTGCCCAAGGTTGAACATCCTGCGCCAAAATACCTGTCTGGCAGCGGTGAGAAGGCCGCCTTGCGTGCCCCCAGATCGGCCAGGCAGGCGCGGACTTCGCTGCGGGGCGTGAAAATCTGGGTCGAGCGCTTGATGCTGGCCTGCTGTTCCGGCGCGCGGGTCTGCGGCAGCACGCTGCACGCCCCCAACAGGGCCATGAGTGGGACAAGGGCAACCACTTTGCGCATGCCCGTAGTTTTGCCAGAAAAATGGTTAATAACTTCCAACCTGGCGCATCCAAACCGGCGATAACCGACGAACCGTGCCAGCTTTGCCTTGACTCGCGGCCCGCTGCCTCTAGGAGCGGCGCCGGGCCACGCGGTCCCAACGCCGCGCGTGCTCTCTGTAAGGAGAGACTACATGACTGTACCAATGCCCGCGCTCAAACCTGCGCGTCCGTTCTTTTCTTCCGGTCCTTGCGCCAAGCCGCCGGGCTATTCCCCAGACAAATTGGCAACCGAATGCCTTGGCCGCTCGCACCGCGCCAAGATCGGCAAGTCGCGCCTTGCGCTGTGCATCGATCTGATGCGCGAAGTGCTGCAGCTGCCCGATACGCACCGGATCGGCATTGTCCCCGGGTCTGACACCGGCGCCTTCGAAATGGCGATGTGGACCATGCTGGGCGCACGCGGCGTAACCTGCCTCGCCTGGGAAAGCTTTGGCGAAGGCTGGGTGACCGATGCGGTCAAACAGCTCAAGCTTGAACCCAAGCTCCACCGCGCCGACTACGGCCAGCTGCCCGATCTGTCGAAGGTCGATTTTGCTGATGACGTGCTGTTCACCTGGAATGGCACCACCAGCGGCGTGCGTGTGCCCGACGGCGAATGGATCCCGGATGACCGCGAGGGCCTGACCTTCGCTGACGCCACCAGCGCCGTGTTCGCCTATGACATTCCGTGGGCCAAGATCGACGTTGCGACTTTCTCGTGGCAGAAGGTGCTGGGCGGCGAAGGCGGCCACGGTGTGCTGATCCTGGGCCCGCGCGCGGTGCAGCGGCTTGAGGAATATACCCCAAGCTGGCCGCTACCCAAGGTGTTCCGCCTGACTTCGAAGGGCAAGCTCAGCGAAGGCGTGTTCAAGGGCGAGACGATCAACACCCCGTCAATGCTAGCGGTTGAAGATGCGATCTTTGCGCTCGAATGGGCCAAGGATGTGGGCGGGCTGGGAGGTCTGCAAAAACGCTGCACCGCCAATGCTGATGCGCTGAACAAGATCGTCGCGGATCGGCCCTGGTTGGGGCATCTCGCGGTCGATCATGGCATTCGGTCCAAAACCTCGGTTTGTCTGACCGTCGAAGGTGCGGATGAAGCCTTCATCAAGGCGATGGCCGGTGCGCTCGAAAAGGAAGGCGCGGCCTTTGATATCGCCGGATACCGCGATGCCCCTGCGGGCCTCAGGATCTGGTGCGGCGCGACGGTTGATACCGCCGATATCGAAGCGCTCGGGCCGTGGCTCGACTGGGCTTACGAAAGCACGAAATCCGCCTGATAAACCCTCTCCCCTTGCGGGAGAGGGACAGGCCGCAGGCCAGGGAGAGGGGACGCCCCCTCTCCAACTCCGACTAGCGAGCATGCTCGCAAGTCTTCGTATCCTCCCCCGCGAGGGGGGAGGAACAGAAGGACACAGTTCAATGACCAAACCCCGCGTACTCATTTCCGACAAGATGGACCCCAACGCCGCGCGTATCTTCGCCGATCAAGGCTGCGACGTTGACGTCATCACCGGGGAAACCCCCGAACAGCTGATCGCCCGCATAGGCGATTACGATGGCCTCGCGATCCGTTCTTCGACCAAGGTGACGAAGGAAGTGCTGGCCGCTGCCAAGAACCTCAAGGTGATTGGCCGCGCCGGGATCGGGGTCGATAACGTTGATATCCCGGCCGCTTCGGCGCAGGGCGTGGTGGTGATGAACACCCCATTCGGCAACTCGATCACCACCGCCGAACACGCCATCGCGCTGATGTTTGCGCTGGCCCGTCAGATCCCGGAGGCGAACGCGCAGACCCAGGCTGGCAAATGGCCCAAGAATGATTTCATGGGCGTCGAAGTGACCGGAAAAGTGCTCGGCCTGATCGGCGCGGGTAACATCGGCTCGATCGTCGCCAGCCGTGCGCTGGGTCTGAAGATGAAGGTGGTGGCCTTTGATCCGTTCCTGACCCCAGAACGCGCGGTTGAAATGGGCGTTGAAAAGGCTGAGCTTGATACGCTGCTGGCCCGCGCCGATTTCATCACGCTGCACACGCCGCTGACCGATCAGACCCGCAACATCCTGTCGGACGAAAACCTTGCCAAGACCAAGAAGGGCGTGCGGATCATCAACTGCGCGCGCGGTGGGCTGATCGATGAAGCGGCGCTGAAGGCAGCGATGGACAGCGGCCATGTTGCAGGCGCTGCGCTTGACGTGTTCCAGACCGAACCGGCCAAGGAATCGCCGCTGTTCGGCACGCCCAACTTCATCTGCACGCCGCACCTTGGCGCCAGCACCAACGAAGCGCAGGTCAATGTCGCGTTGCAGGTGGCCGAGCAGATGGCCGATTACCTCGTCAACGGCGGTGTCACCAATGCGCTCAACGTGCCATCGTTGAGTGCCGAGGAAGCGCCCAAGCTCAAGCCTTATATGGCGCTGGCGGAACAGCTTGGCGGACTGGTAGGCCAGCTGACCACCGGATCGATTCCGCGGATATCGATCCATGCCGAAGGTGCCGCAGCCGAACTCAACATCAAGCCGATCGTTGCAGCCGTTCTGTGCGGGTTCCTGCGGGTCCAGTCGGCCACGGTCAATATGGTCAACGCACCGTTCCTGGCCAAGGAGCGCGGGATCGAAGTGCGCGAGGTCAAGACCGAGAAGGAAGGCGATTACCACACCCTGATCCGCGTTTCGGTGAAGACCGATGCGGGTGAACGTTCGGTGGCCGGCACCCTGTTCTCCAACCGCGAGCCGCGGCTGGTTGAGCTGTTCGGGATCAAGGTCGAAGCCGAAATGGCCGGGCACATGATGTATATCGTCAATGAGGACGCCCCAGGTTTTATCGGCCGGATCGGGACTCTGCTGGGCGAAAGCGGCATCAACATCGGCACTTTCAACCTGGGCCGCCGTGAAGCGGGCGGGGAAGCCGTGCTGCTGCTGTCGGTCGACAGCAAGGTTGAGCTGCCGCTGCTTGAACAGGTTCGCGCGTTGCCGGGCGTCAAGCGGGCAATGGCGCTGGCGTTCTAAACCGTCCCCCTCCCGCTTGCGGGAGGGGCTAGGGGTGGGCCTGTTGGCGTTTCTGCTGACTTCGGATAACAGACCCTCCCCCGACCCCTCCCGCAAGCGGGAGGGGAGAATGAGGATCAGCATGCAAGATACCGACCGCGACCTGTTGCCCGAAGGGCTGGAAGACCGGCTCCCCGCCGCCGCCGCCGCCGCCGCGCGGGTAACGCGTGCGGTGATCGATGTGCTGGACGGTCATGGTTATGACCGGGTCCAGCCGCCGACAATCGAGTTCGAAAAGTCGCTCGCAAGCCGGATGGCCGGTGTTCAACCGCGCCGGATGTTCCGGTTTGTCGATCCGGCGAGCCTGCGGACGCTGGCGCTGCGCAGCGACATCACGGTGCAGGTCGGACGGATCGCCGCGACTGCGCTGGCCGCTCAGGTCCGTCCAATGCGGCTGTGCTATGCCGGACAGGTTCTGACCATCAAAGGTGACGGGCTCGACCCGACCCGCGAGCGGCTGCAGCTGGGCGCGGAGCTGATCGGCAGCGACAGCGTTGCCGCGGCTGGCGAAATTGTCGCGGTGGCAATCGAAGCGCTGAGCGCGGCTGGCGCAACCGGGCTGTCGGTCGATTTCACTCTGCCCGATCTGGTCGATACTCTGGCCGCCAAAGCGCTGCCATTGGATGCGGACAAGATCGAAGCTGTCCGGCGCGAGCTGGACGCCAAGGATGCTGGCGGTTTGGTGGAAGCAGGCGGAGCGGCTTATCTGCCGCTGCTGACTGCGATCGGTCCGTTCAATGCAGCGATTGAGCGGCTGGCGGCGATTGATGCGGGCGGTGCGCTTTCTACCCGGATCGCGGCCCTGCGCGAAGTGGCGGCGCGGCTCGATGGCAAGGCCCGGCTGACGCTCGACCCCAGCGAACGGCACGGCTTTGAATACCAGAGCTGGTTCGGCTTCACGATCTATGCCGATGGCGTTGCGGGTGCGCTGGGCCGGGGCGGTTCGTACCGGATTTTGGGGCCGGACGAGCCCGCGATCGGCTTCTCGCTGTTCCCCGATGCATTGATCGATGCACTGGCTGCGGCTGAACCGGCGCGTGATGCCCTGTTCCTGCCGCTCGGCCATGATCCCGTCCACGCCGAACGGCTCCGCGCGATCGGCTGGCGGACAGTGGCAGCAATCTGCGCGGACTGCGATCCGGCCGCGCTCGGTTGCTCGCACCAGCTGGTGGATGGCGAGGCGGTTAAGGTCTCCTAGATCCTCTCCATTTTCGGCGAATGCCGCAAATGGGGAGGTGGCAGCGGCGTCAAGCCGCTGACGGAGGGGTGATGGCGCAAGGGCAGAGACCCCTCCGTCATTTGCTGCGCAAATGCCACCTCCCCAGATGTGCTTCGCAAATCTGGAGAGGACCTTAAGACCCGAATATCCGTTTCAGCCAGGCATCAACCACCGGTGTTGCGGCATAAGCGGGATCTCCCAGGCTGCGGTTGATTTCGGCGTGACCTTTGAGGCCGCGGCCTTCAAATTCCTGCCGATCGGCCTTGGTGCCACCCTTCCGCAGCGCCGCTTGCAAGCCGATCGATTGCGCGGTTCCGTCCTTGCGCTGAACGTGGATGATCAGGAACGCCGGAGCGTTCGGCGACGCGGCGTGCAGCGTTGGCGACAGCGTGCGCTGACGGGCGGGATCGCTGCCGAAAGCCTGATTGTAAGTATCGGCCATAAAGTTGCCGCCGTCCTGCATCTGCCTGGCGACATCATAGGCCGCACCGTCGATCGGGATTACTCCGTCGATATTGGCAAAGCTTAGCCCAGCGCCGCGCAGATAGCTCTCATCGGTCCCGACCAAAGCGACCAGATGCGCGCCTGCGCTGTGGCCCATGATCACGATCCGGGTGGGATCGAAACCCAGCCGCGCGGCGTTGTCGATCAGATAGCGCAGCGAGGCGGCGACGTCGGCGCCTTGCTGTTCCACTGTGGCTTCGGGCACAAGGCGGTAGTTGATTGAGACGAAGGCGTAGCCTGCCGCTGTATAGTGCGGGGCCTTCCATTGGCCGGTGCCGTTGTCCTTGCTGCCCCGCTTCCATCCGCCGCCGTGGACAAAGACCACCAACGGTGCGCGTTTGTTGCCATTGGCGGCGGGATAGAAATCGAGGTTCTGAAGTTTGTCACTGCCATAGCTGAGCGTTTGCTTGCCCGCTGGCTGGGCGACCGGCGCTGTGGTTTCGGCCCCTGCACGCCGCGCGCGCAATCGGTCTCCCGGGCGGGCTTCGGCGAGGGTCCCGGCGACCAGCGCGGTCGCAGCGAGGGTGAGGATTATGGTCTTGCGCATGGCTGAACTCCCTTTGAAGTCAGATTATTGCGCAATGGTTTCCAATCCAGCCGCAATTTGTCGCGGATTGTCGCGCCAATGGGGCAAGCCTTGCCTTGCCCTTGCTGCGCGCTTCCCCTAGGGCGCGGCACGGAATTGATACCCTTGCAAAGGAATTTCCGTGGCCAATGTTACCGTGATCGGTGCCCAGTGGGGCGATGAAGGCAAGGGCAAGATTGTCGATTGGCTGGCCAGCCGCGCGGATGCCGTGGTCCGCTTTCAGGGCGGGCACAACGCCGGACACACGCTGGTCGTCGGCGAAAACGTCTACAAGCTCAGCCTTTTGCCCTCGGGCATTGTCACTGGAACGCTCAGCCTGATCGGCAACGGCGTGGTGCTCGATCCCTGGCACTTCCGCGATGAAGTGGCCAAGCTGAAAGGGCAGGGCGTCGATATCAATCCGCAGAACCTGCAGGTTGCCGAAAACGCCCCGCTGATCCTGCCGTTCCACCGCGATCTCGATGCCCTGCGCGAAGATGCCAGTGGGGCGGGCAAGATCGGCACCACTCGGCGCGGGATTGGCCCGGCCTATGAAGACAAGGTCGGCCGCCGCTCGATCCGGGTTTGCGATCTGGCACACCTTGATGATCTGGGCCCGCAACTCGACCGGATTTGTGCGCACCACGATGCGCTGCGCAGCGGGTTTGGCAAAGACCCGATCGACCGCGAACGGTTGCTGGCGGACCTGTGGGATATCGCCGCCTTCGTGCTGCCCTTTGCCAAGCCGGTCTGGCGGACGCTCGATTCTGCCCGCAAGGCCGGTAAGCGGATCCTGTTCGAAGGCGCGCAAGGCGTGCTGCTCGACGTTGATCACGGCACCTACCCGTTCGTCACCAGCTCCAACACTGTCAGCGGTACTGCAGCCAGCGGATCGGGGATGGGGCCGAATGCTCCGGGCTTCGTGCTGGGGATCGTCAAAGCCTATACCACCCGCGTCGGCTCCGGCCCGTTCCCGACCGAGTTGGAGGACGCAACCGGCCAGCGGCTGGGCGAACGCGGCCACGAATTCGGTACCGTGACTGGCCGCAAGCGCCGCTGCGGCTGGTTTGATGCCGTGCTGACCCGGCAGAGCTGCACGATCAGCGGCGTCACCGGCATTGCCCTCACCAAGGTCGACGTGCTCGATGGGTTTGAAACGGTGAAGATCTGTGTGGGCTATAAGCTGCGCGGGCAAGAGCTGGATTACTTCCCCAGCCATGCCGCCGATCAGGCTGCGGTCGAGCCGATTTACGAGGAGATGCCCGGCTGGAGCGGCACCACCGCCGGCGCGCGTTCGTGGGCCGATCTGCCCGCGCAGGCGATCAAGTATATCCGGCGGATCGAAGAACTGATCGAAACCCCGGTGGCGCTGGTCAGCACTTCACCGCAGCGTGAGGATACGATCCTAGTGCGTGATCCGTTTGTGGATTGATGGGCTAAACCTGCACCAAATCCTCACGCGGTGCGGGCTTTCCAGCTGACTGTGGTTCTGGCACAGCCTTGCTCGATCGCAATTCGCAGCAGGCGCAAGACATGGCAGCCGTTCACCGCAACTTGACCGTTCTGGCTGCACTTCTGCTTACCGGCGCAGCCACACCCGCGCCGCCACTGTCCTTTCCCGAAGTCGATCACATCCTTGTCGCCAAGGCCGCGCGGACGATGACGCTCTATGGTGTTGATGGTTCGGTCCATGTGATCCGGAACATCCAGCTCGGTGATCAGCCGGTGGGTGCCAAGCAGTTTGAAGGTGACGAGAAGACGCCCGAGGGGCGCTTCCTGATCGATTACGGCAACCCGAACAGCGCCTTCAACCTCTCGCTCCACATTGACTATCCGCGCGCCGAGCACCGCGCCTATGCTCAGGCGCAGGGGCGCAGTGCGGGGGGATTGATCATGATTCACGGCCAGCCCAATGACCTGCCGGTCGGTCGCATTCCGGGCGACTGGACCGATGGCTGCATCGCGCTATCCAATGACGAGATCGAAGCGCTGTGGGAGGCGGTACCTGATGGAACGCCGATTGAGATCAGGCCCTAGTCTCCTACCATTCTTGACATAGACTTGTTTTGTTCTACTCCTGTTCATCCGAATCGGAGGGAATTTTCATGGCAAGCGCAGCGTCCCCAGCCAATTTTGCTTATGATACCCCGGCAAATGATGCCGCCGGGATGCCTTTGGCTTTGTCGCTCTATGCTGACCGGGTCCATCTGCGCGAACAGATCCGCGATGATGCCGTGGCGGCGGGGTTCCGGATTGGCGAGGTCGCCGGAATCGATGCGCTGCTTGGCGGTGAGGCGCGGCCACTGGGGCAGGTGGTTTTGCTCGATTGTCCTGAGATTGATGGCGCGGCACTGGCGGCTTTGGCTCGGCTCGATATGCGCGCAGCGCGTTCTGGCGCCAGCCTGGTGGTCTCCACAACGGTTGCGGCGCTCGACGATGTATTTGGTTGTCTCGACCAATCGGGTGCGCAGATTCTGGTCGATCCCAGTCGCGCTGAGCGGGTGCTGGCGCTAGGCCGGGTGCTGGGGCAGGGCGTCCATCTGCGCGTGCAGGAACTGTCCGATGATGACCGGTTGGCACTGCTGCGGCTGACCGAGCAGGTCAGCCAGATCGCCGCACGGCTCGATCGGCTAACTCCGCCTGCTGGTGCAGCGGATGAAAGCGATAGCGCGTTCCGGTTTGAGAGCCCGCGGCTGGCTTTTGCCCCGGCGCCAGACAGCGATGGCTCGGCCCGGCTGGTTCGTGCGGCACGGCCCGCTTTGCCCGATCCGCGGCTGGTCCGGCGGATCATCCGCCAGCGGCAATTGCGCGCGCGGTTCTTCGATGGCGATCTGTTCGGCGATCCGGCCTGGGACATGCTGCTCGATCTGACTGCGGCGCGGGCCGAGCACGCCCGCGTCTCGGTGACCAGCCTGTGCATCGCCAGCGGTGTTCCGCCGACCACTGCGCTGCGCTGGATCGGGCAGATGATTGATGCCGGACTTCTCGAACGGGTTGAAGATGAAACTGACCGCCGCCGCGCGTTCATCACGCTGACCGACAAGGCCAGCGATGCGATGGCCCGCTATTTCGCGGAATTGGGCAGCAACGCAGCACGACTGGTTTAGGGCTTTCCAGCGTGGCCCGGATCGGCTAGGGGCGCAGGCCTTGGCCCCAAGTTGCTATGCAATGACGTGCCGGGCGCTTAGCTCAGTTGGTAGAGCATCTCGTTTACACCGAGAGGGTCGGCGGTTCGAGCCCGTCAGCGCCCACCAGGCCACCTTCGGTGGCCCATGAGAGCTAAGCGGGCAACAGCTATTTCGCCTCAGCAATCAGCGCCAGCGTCTCAGCATCGCCCCATTCGCGCGGGCCGATGATCCGCCAGACTTCGCGGCCATCGCTGCCATAGAGAACGGTGATCGGCAGGCTGGGCGCTTCGTAGTGAAACGCCAGATCGCCTTTCGGATCGAGCCATGGCTCCAACCGACTGACCCCGCGCTGCTTCAGGAATGCACCCGCCTTTTCCGGCTCGCCCGAATCCTGGTTGACGCTTAGCACCTTGACCTTGCCGTCCAGCGTTCCGGCCAACTTGTCGAGCGCTGGCAGTTCGGCCACGCAGGGCGCACACCAGGTTGCCCATAGGTTGATTAGCAGCGGCTTGCCCTCCAGGTCGGTCAGCCGGAGTTCTTTGCCCGCCGGATCAGTCAGCAGGAAATCCGGCAACTCGCTGCCCTTGCGCGTGCGGTCAATCGTTCCGACGTCTGCTGCAGGCGCAGCTGCGGTCGATGATGCTTGCGGTTGCGCGTCCTGCCCGCTTTGCCTATCGCACCCGGCAAGGAATAGGCCGCAGCCAAGGACAGTAGCGTTGAGCAATCGGGACGACAGCACGGCAGGCTCCAATGCCCAACTGGGCAACAAGATGTGGGGCGGACGGTTCGCCGAAGGACCCGCCGCGATCATGCGCGAGATAAATGCCTCAATCCCGTTCGACAAGGCACTGTGGCGGCAAGACATCGCCGCGAGCAAGGCCCATGTGGACATGTTGGCAGCGCAAGGGATCGTTTCGGCAGAAGACGCTGCGCTGATCTCGGGCGGGCTCGACCAGATCGCCGCTGAGTATGAGCAGCAAGGCGTGCCCGAAGACTGGGACCTTGAAGATATCCACATGACCACCGAAAGCCGCCTTGCCGAACTGATCGGCGCAGCGGCGGGCCGGCTACATACCGCGCGCAGCCGCAACGATCAGGTGGCAACCGATTTCAAGCTGTGGGTCCGCGAAGCCATGGCTTCAGCCGATGCCGGATTGCAGGCGTTGCAAGTGGCGCTGATCACCCGCGCTGGAGAACACGCCGCAAGCATCATGCCCGGCTTCACCCATTTGCAGACCGCTCAGCCGGTCACGCTGGGGCACCACCTGTTAGCCTATTACGAGATGGCTGCGCGTGATCGTTCCCGATTTGCAGATGCCCATGCCCGCGCCAACCAAAGCCCGCTGGGTGCAGCGGCGCTGGCCGGAACGGGATTTCCGATTGATCGGCAGGCCACAGCAGTAGCGTTGGGCTTTACCGAGTCGACCCGTAACAGTCTCGATTCGGTATCGGACCGCGATTTTGCGCTCGATTACCTGATGGCGGCGACGCAGACCGCGCTGCATCTCTCGCGGCTCGCTGAAGAGCTGATCATCTGGGCCAGCCAGCCGTTCGGTTTTGTGACCTTGCCCGATAGCCTTTCGACCGGCAGCTCGATCATGCCGCAAAAGAAGAACCCCGATGCGGCCGAACTGGTGCGTGGCCATTCTGGCCGGATTGCGGGCTGCCTGACCAGCCTGATGATGACCATGAAGGGCCTGCCGCTGGCCTATTCGAAAGACATGCAGGACGATAAGCCGCCGGTGTTTGAGGCAGCGAGTCTGCTGACGCTCAGCCTCGCGGCGATGACCGGAATGATTGAGGGCGCGACATTCCGGACGGACCGGATGCGTGCAGCCGCTGAGCTCGGCTATGCCACGGCAACCGATCTGGCCGACTGGCTGGTGCGGCAGGCCGGGATACCGTTCCGTGAGGCGCACCACATCACCGGTGCGGCGGTCAAACTGGCTGAAAGCAGGGGCGTCGCGCTCGATCAACTGGCATTGTCCGATATGCACGGTATTGATCCCCGGATCGACGAGCGGGTGTTCGCAGCCCTGTCGGTCGATGCGTCGGTTGCCTCGCGCGCCAGCTATGGCGGAACGGCACCCGATCAGGTAAAGGCGCGGGTGGCGGAAGCGCGCGTTGCGCTGGGCCTGGAGTGAAGCCGATGCGCCGTGCACCGATCCTGTTGTTGATGCTTGGTCTGGCTGGCTGCGGTGCGACCGCGCCGCTAAAGCCAAAGGCCGGTGAGACACTGCCGGTTGCCCGGTACGGCCGGGAAGGGCGGGAATCCGCAACGGACCTGTTGAAGGCCGTGCCGCAAGCCGCGCCAGAACGCAGCGTCGAACTTCGAAAACGGTCGGAGGAGCGCCTCCAAGACCCGTTCGACCTGCCCCCTTCCGACGACGAGTAAGTTTCCATGGATCATTTTGAATTTCGCGACGGCGTCCTCCACGCCGAAGACCTGCCGCTGACCGCGATTGCCGATGCCGTTGGCACCCCGGTCTATGTCTATTCGCGGGCCACACTGGAACGCCATGCGCAGGTATTCCGCGATGCTTTGGCAATCTTGCCGCGGGTCCACATTGCCTTTGCGATCAAAGCCAATCCGAATCTGGCCGTGCTGCGGATCATGCAGCGCGAAGGGCTTGGTGCCGATGTCGTCTCGGGCGGTGAATTGGCCCGTGCACTCGCCGCCGGCATGCCGCCGCAGGACATCGTGTTCTCTGGCGTGGGCAAGCAGCATCACGAAATGATCGCCGGGCTCGAAGCCGGGATCGGGCAGTTCAATATCGAGAGTGAAGAAGAAGGCGTTGAGCTGTCCGCACTGGCGGCGGGGCACGGCATGACGGCGCAGTGCGCGCTTCGGGTCAATCCCGATGTCGATGCCCGCACCCATGCCAAGATCTCGACCGGCAAGGCCGAGAACAAGTTTGGCGTGCCGATCGACCGCGCGGTGGAAATCTACAGCCGACTGGCGGCGCTGCCCGGGCTGAACATGCGCGGGGTTGCCGTGCACATCGGTAGTCAGCTCAACAGCCTGGAACCGTTTGAAGAGGCCTTTGGCAAGGTCGGCGCGTTGCTAGCCGATCTGCGCGCAGCGGGGCAAAGCGTGACCCATATCGATCTCGGCGGCGGGCTGGGCGTGCCGTACAAGGCGGGCGAGAAGTTTCCCTCGCCAGAGGAATACGCAGCGATGATCGCCCGGGTCACCGCCGATTGGGACGTCACCTTGATGTTCGAGCCGGGCCGGGTGATCTGCGGAAATGCCGGGGTGCTGCTGACCAAGGTGGTGCGGGTCAAGCGCAGTTCGAACCAGGTGCCGTTCATGGTGGTCGATGCCGCGATGAATGATTTGGCGCGCCCCGCGATGTACGGGGCCTGGCATGATTTCGATGCAGTCAAGCCCACCGGTGAGCGGATGACCGCGCACATCGTCGGCCCGATTTGTGAGACCGGCGATACCTTTGCAATGGACCGCGATACCGATGCGATGGTTGCGGGCGATCTGGCGGTATTCCGCACCGCCGGAGCCTATGGCGCGACCATGGCCAGCTCATATAACAGCCGTGGGTTCATCGCCGAAGTGATGGTCGATGGTGACAAGTGGGCGGTGGTTGCTGACCGGATCTTGCCCTCCGCGATCAGCGCGGCGGAACGCGTGCCGGACTGGTTGGACTGACCGCGTTGCACAGCTTGCCGCTCCTCCACCGCCTGACTGGCCAGAAGGTCATTCTGCTTGGCGAAGGAGAAGCGGGCGCGGCCAAGGCGCGGTTGCTGGAGCGGGCCGGAGCGGTGCTGGTGGGCGAGGATGATTCCGCCGCGCGGCTGGCGTTCGTGGCGCTCGATCAACCAGAGGGTGCGGTGGAACGGCTCAAAGCGCGCGGATTGCTGCTTAATGT
>JAGNTK010000121.1:0-3824 GCA_017987575.1 Novosphingobium sp.
GCTTCGTTACGGATCCACTTGTCTGAAAGAATCGCCATGGGGGAGTGATTGCCCATGCCGCGCTTTGCTTCAAGGGTCAGACCCCGTGATATGCCCGGTACCAGCGCACAAAGTTGGGGACACCCACATCGATACTGGTGGTCGGGGTATAGCCCAGGTCGGCTTGAATCGCGCTGATATCGGCATAGGTCTTGTGGACGTCGCCGGGCTGCATCGGCAGCATTTCCAGCTCGGCCTTCTTGCCGCAGGCCTCTTCGAGCAGGCCGACGACCTTCATCAGTGCTTCGGAGCGGTTGTTGCCGATGTTGTAGAGCGCGTGGGGTTTGACTGATCCGCCCGCTTTTTCGGCACCGTCATCGGCTGGGGCGCTGTCGAGGCAAGCGATCACCCCGGCGATGATATCGTCGATATAGGTGAAATCGCGGTACATATCGCCGTTGTTGAACAGCGGGATGGGTTCCCCGGCCAGGATCCGGCGGGTGAAGTTCCACATCATCATATCGGGCCGACCCCAGGGGCCATAGACGGTGAAAAACCGCAGGCCCGTCAGCGGCAGACGGAACAGATGGGCGTAGGTTTCGCTCATCAATTCATCGGCGCGCTTGGTCGCGGCGTAGAGCGAGACCGGATGATCGACCCGGTCCTCCACCGCGAAGGGCAGCTTGGCATTGCCGCCATAGACCGAGCTGGAGCTGGCATAGACCATGTGCTCGACCTGCCGGTGGCGGGCGAGTTCGAGCAGGTTGACGTGGCCCGCGAGGTTGGAGGCGACATAGGCCTGCGGATTGTCAATCGAATAGCGCACCCCGGCCTGCGCCCCCAGATGCACCACCCGGTCGATCTGCGTGCCATCGAGCGCGGTATTCAGCGCGGCCATGTCCGAGAAGTCGAGTGCGTGGAAGGCAAAGCGGTTGCCGCCCGCAGCGGCCAGCGCCGCGACCCGGTCACGCTTCAGGCTGACCTGATAATAGTCGTTGAGGTTGTCCACCCCGATGACAATGTCCCCGCGCGCCAGCAGGCGCTGGGCCAGACAGTAGCCAATGAATCCGGCAGCGCCGGTAACCAGAACGCGCATTCAAGACCTTCCAAACAGAGTCAAACTTGCCCCCCTCCCCAGCGGGGAGGGGCTGGGGGTGGGGGCTCGACACCAGCGTGAACGCGAGGCCTGGCAGCCTCGCTCCCCCACCCCTAACCCCTCCCCGCTGGGGAGGGGGATTTGAGCGACAATTCAATCAGCCCAAGTTTGGGCTTTAGCTCACACGCCTTATTTCATGGTTAACCCATCGCTGGTAGGGCGTTTTTCCATGAGCCAGCCTGCCAAGATCCTCGTCGTGTTCGGGACCCGTCCCGAAGCCATCAAGCTGTTCCCCGTGGTCGCCGCCTTGCGCGATGATCCACGCTTTACCCCGGTGGTCTGCGTATCGGCGCAGCACCGCCAGATGCTCGATCAGGTTCTGGAAATTGCCGGGCTGGTGCCCGATCACGATCTCGATCTGATGAAGCCTGACCAGACACTCGATGGCCTCACCGCCGCTTTGCTGACCGAGCTTGGCCGGGTGATGGATATCGAGAAGCCTGACCGGGTCATCGTTCAGGGCGATACTGCCACTGCGATGGCCGGCGCCTTGGCGGCCTATTACCGCCAGATTCCAGTCGATCATGTCGAGGCCGGTTTGCGCAGCGGCAACATCTACCACCCCTGGCCCGAAGAGGTGAACCGCAAGATCATCGGTTCGATTGCCAGCCTGCATTTTGCTCCGACTTCGGTGTCCGAAGCGGCGCTGCTTGCTGAAAACGTCCCCGCCGACCGCGTCCTGGTGACGGGCAATACGGTGATCGACGCGCTGCATTGGGTATCTGCGCGGATCGCCGCCGATCCTGCGCTGGCCAAAGGGCTGGACGAACTCAAAACCCGGTTCGCGGGCAAGCGGATCATCGGCGTGACCAGCCACCGGCGCGAAAACTTCGGCGGCGGGATGGAAGGCATCGCAGAAGCGATCCGCCAGATCGCCGCACGGCCCGATGTGGCGGTGATCTTTCCGGTCCACCTCAACCCCAATGTCCGCAAGGTGATGGGCGCAGCGCTTGACGGGCTCGATAATGTCGCGCTGATCGAACCACTCGATTACCCACACTTCGCCCATCTGATCGCGATCTCGGACATCATGCTGACCGACAGCGGCGGGGTGCAGGAAGAGGCACCCGCGCTGGGCAAGCCGGTGCTGGTGATGCGCGAAACCACCGAACGGCCCGAAGGCGTTGCCGCCGGAACCGCCAAGCTGGTCGGCACCGAAACTGCGGTTATCGTTACCGAAATATTCAACCTTCTCGACAATAAGGCTGCCTACGAAGCTATGGCGCGGGCCCACAATCCCTTTGGGGACGGGCAGACCGCGCGCCGGATCGTGGAGCGACTTGGGAATGAAATCGGACGTAAAGCCTGACGTTTGTGTTGTAGGCCTCGGCTACATTGGCCTGCCAACTGCGGCGGTTGTCGCGCGGGCAGGCTGTAAAGTGCACGGCGTCGATGTGACGCAATCGGTGGTCGACACGATCAACCGCGGCGAAATCCACATTGAGGAAGTCGATCTTGACGGGCTGGTCCACGGCGTCGTCGGGCGCGGATTGCTCAAGGCTTCGACCGAGATGGCGCCCGCCGATGTTTTCATCATTGCCGTGCCGACCCCGTTTGACGCTGATCATGCCCCTGACATCAGCTATGTTCTCGCCGCTGGTGAAGCGGTCGCCAAAGTGCTCAAGCCCGGTGACTGCGTGATCCTCGAATCGACCAGCCCGGTCGGCACCACCGAGGCCCTGCGCGATCTGATCGCCAAGGCCCGGCCTGACCTGAAGTGCCCGGGCCTGACCAGTGAAACGCCGGACGTTTCGATCTCGTACTGCCCGGAACGCGTTCTGCCCGGCAAGATCCTCGAAGAACTGACCAACAACGATCGCTCGATCGGCGGGATCACGCCGCGCTGCGCCCGCAAGGCGCTGGCGTTCTACAAGCGCTTCGTGCGCGGTACTTGCGTCACCACCGATGCCCGTAGCGCCGAAATGACCAAGCTGGTCGAGAACGCCTACCGCGACGTCAACATCGCTTTCGCCAACGAACTCAGCATTGTCGCCGACAAGATGGGGCTCGATGTGTGGGAAGTGATCCGCCTCGCCAACCGGCACCCGCGCGTCAATATCCTGACCCCGGGTCCCGGCGTTGGCGGGCACTGCATCGCGGTCGATCCGTGGTTCATCGTCCACGGCGCGCCCGAGGAAACCCCGCTGATCCGCACCGCGCGCGGGGTCAACGATGGCAAGATCCATCACGTAATCGCCCGCGCTGAAGCGCTGATCGAGGCCAATCCCGGCGCCGAAGTCGCCTGCCTCGGCCTCGCTTTCAAAGCCAATATCGACGATTTCCGCGAAAGCCCGGCCCGCGCCGTCGCCGCGCGGCTGGCCCGCAAGTTCGGCGCTCGGATCAAGATCGTCGAGCCCTATGCCGCGCAGCTGCCGCGCGAATTTGACGGCACTGCGGCCGAACTGATCGACATCGACACCGCGCTGGAAACCTGCGGCGTGCTGATCGTGCTGGTCGATCACGATGCCTTCAAGGCCGTGCCGCTGGCCGAACGGGCTGCGCTGGCAGTCTATGACACCCGCGGGATCTGGCTCGATCAGCCCAAGCCGGTCGCCCCAGCGACTGAGGGTCTGCGGCTTGCGAGCTGAGCTCGGGCCAGCGGAAGCATACTTCATCTACGCAGGACTGGCGCTCGCGCTGTTCGGGCTGGCCGCGCTGATCCGGCACGATTGGTTGCGGCTGACTCGCC
>JAGNTK010000121.1:3924-5676 GCA_017987575.1 Novosphingobium sp.
GCGCGGCCTGCCACGCTGCGGTGATGAAACTGCCTCCGGTCCTGCTCGCCCTGGCGCTCACCGCCTGCGCCACCACCTCCGCCACCCCGCAGGACGCGTTTTGGCAAGCGCTCTCCAGCCATTGCGGAAAGGCTTTTGCCGGGCGGCTGGTCAGCAACGAAGCGCCCGATGCCGATATGCGCGGGGCCGCAATGGTGATGCATGTGCGAGAATGTTCGGCTGCCCGCATCGCAATACCGTTCCACGTCCAACGCGCCGACGGCAGTTGGGATCGCAGCCGGACCTGGGTGCTCACCCGCACCGCGAATGGCTTGCGGCTGAAGCACGATCACCGTCACGAAGATGGCAAGCCCGACGCGACCACGCTGTATGGCGGCGATACCGCCACACCGGGCAGCGCGGCGGTTCAAGAGTTTCCGGTCGATACGGAGAGCATTGCCCTGTTCAAAAGCGAAGGCCGGACCGTTTCGATTACCAATGTCTGGCGGGTCGAAGTCGACCGCGCCGGAGCGCCTGCCGCCCGGTTCGCCTATCAGCTCTCGCGCCAGCCGCCCAACGCGCGGTTGTTTCGGGTCGAGTTCGATCTGACCCGCCCCGTCACTCCGCCCCCGCCGCCGTGGGGGCATGAATAGGAGAAGCCGATGACCGCCCTTCGCCTCTACCTGATCCTCGCCTGGACCGCGCTGATCACCTTCACCGCCTTTGTGATCGGTCGCGACGGGTTGAACCTGCTGCCGGTGTTCTTCGGCGATATCGCCGCCGGACACTGGCCGGGGCAATTCAACGCCGATTTCCTCTCAATGCTGGCGCTATCGGCATTGTGGACCGGCTGGGGCAGTGGCTGGAGCGCGGCGGGCTGGGCGCTCGCGGTGATGGCCTTCTTCCTCGGCGGCGCATTCCTGATGGGCTACCTGCTGGTCCTGCTCCACCTTGAAAAGGGCGACATCAAGCGGATCCTGCTGGGAGTGCGGGCCTGACCGCAAACCGGCCTGCCCCGCTATTGCTTGGCAGGTGCCGCCTCGCTGGCCGGGGCATTGGTCAGTGCGGTGGAAGGCAGGTCAACCGGAACGGCCGGATCGGTAGGACTTTCGGCAACAAAATCGGTCGAAGCTGGCTCAGGCTTGGCCTGTTCGGCCTTTTCCCCGCCGCAGCTTGCCAAAGCGAGCGCCAAGGGGGCGATCATCACGAATTTGCGCATCAGCTTTCTCCATTGCTTCTTGGGGTCCAGATCCGCGCAGCCTAACGGGTTCTGTTGCCCCGTCACTGATCAGGATCAAGTCTTGCGCGGGTCTCAGCCAGTCGGATCTCTCACCGGCACCGGCTCGGCCTTGGGCTCGGGCACCACACTGCCACCGGCAAAGCCCGGCACGGCCCGGCTTTCGATGAAGCCGCCATGGTACATGTCCATATAGACGTCGCTTTCGCGCGGCTCGGCTTCGCCGCACGATACCTTGTAGAGGTCGACGATATTGCCGAACGGCCCCACACCGACGTTGCCAGCGCGGTAAAACTTTGGCGCATTGCCATCGCTGCAACGCAGCCGTGACAGGTAAAGATGCTGACCCTGCGGCTTGGTAGTGCGGACCGGGTTCTTGGCCGAGCCGAGCGGATGCGCCTCAGCCTGTTTGATCGCCTCTTCCAGTTCCTTGCCCTGCAGATTGCTTTGGCCCTTCATCATCCGCTCGAACGCATCGTCCGCCGCTGCTGCAGGAACCGCGCTGAGCGCCAGCAACAGGCCCGCGCCAAACATGC
>JAGNTK010000122.1 GCA_017987575.1 Novosphingobium sp.
ACGTGCGGCAGGCGGCCGCCGGTCAGGCTGGATATCTTCGTGGCGAGCAGTACCGCTGGCGGCGTCGCGGTCTTGAAGAAGGTGTTGTAATAGGGCAGCTCGCGCATCTGCTCGGAGGCGACTTCGACCAGTTCCTCGCGGCCATAGCCAACGTTGACGCACCACAGGCCCGCCATGCCATCAAGGATGCGGTTGCCATCGCCATCGTTGATGTAACAGCCCGCTGCATGGGTGATGATCCGGCTTCCGCCCAGGTCCTCGATCTCTTGCCAATCGGCCTGCGCGGGCAAGTGGTGGGCGACGTCAAGGCGGCGTAGTTCGGCGATATCGTAGTTGCGTGGCATCGGAATTCTCCCGGAAATTGGTTCAGCTTGAGGCAATTGGCGCGGAAGCCAGCCTCAGGGAGAGAAGCCGATCCGGGCGAGAAAGCGGTTGGTGCGGGTAACGCGGGTGTTCATGCTTCGCCCCGCATAGCACGTCCGAGCAGATGGAAAAACGCCGCAGAATCGGGATTGCGGTCTGCGTCCCATTCGGGGTGCCACTGCACCGCCACCAAAGGCGCACCATTGGGCCGGGCCGAATAGGCTTCAACCAAACCGTCGGGCGCGCGGGCCTCTACGTCTAGGCCAGGGGCGAGATCGCCAACTCCTTGGTAATGGACCGAATTGACCGGCAGGTCGGTCTTGCCCAGCGCTGCAGCGAGCATCCCGCCCTCGGTCAGGTGAACCGGGTGCAGGTGATCGAACATGGCATCAAAGGACGCCTCGTCGGGCGCATGGTGGCGCAGCAAGTCAGCGGAAGCCGAGGTATCACGGCGCAAGGTTCCGCCAAGGGCGACGTTGATTTCCTGAAAGCCCCGGCAGATCCCGAACACTGGCCGCCCGGCATCGATCATCCGCTGCACCAGTGTCAGCGCGATTTCGTCCCGACCGGGATCAAATGGCCCCTCGCCGCCTTCATCCTGATACCGCGCAGGATCGACGTTCGATGGGCTGCCGGTCAGCAGAATGCCGTCGAGCCGAGGCGCGACTTCGGCCGCGCTCATCAGATCGGGCAGTGAAGGCACGATCAGCGCGGCAACATCGGCGTGGACCATGGCGCTACGGATATACCGCTCCATCACCGCCTGCGCCGGTTCAGTACCAACGGTGCGCTGGCAGGCAATCACGCCAAGGACAGGACGGGCTGCGGTCATCGGATCAGCTCAGCAGCACAACCGGGCTATCGGCGCGCCAGTGCATCGAGACGCGGTCATCCCAGGTGAAATCCTCTTGATCGTGGCGCGACAGGTTAGGACGCGAAACGCGGATCATCGCACCGTTGTCGAGCTTGATTTCGAACAGGGTGATATCGCCCAGATAGCTCATCCCCTTGATCTGCCCGCGGGCCAGGTTGTGGTCTTCAGGAGCGTCCTGCGCGGCGGCACGGATCGCCTTGCCCTCGCCGGGGACGTGGAGATAGATCTTCTCTGGCCGCAGCGCGATCCAGACATCGGCGCCGTGCGGGCCGGTGACCCCGTGGTTGAGATAAACCTTGCCCAGCCCGGCGCATTCCACCGCCGCGCGGTCTGGCTCGTCGAGCGTCAGCTTGCCTTCGAACAGGTTCACCGAACCGACGAAATCGGCGACAAACCGATTGGCGGGATATTCGTAAAGATCGGACGGTGTCGCCATCTGCGCCACTTCGCCTTTGTTCATCACCGCAATCCGCCCGGCCATCGACAGCGCTTCGTCCTGATCGTGGGTCACGGTCACAAAGGTGATCCCGACATGGTCCTGCAATTCGCTGAGCTCAAACTGCATCTGCGCGCGCAATTTGGCATCGAGCGCCGAGAGCGGCTCATCAAGCAACAACACTTTGGGCTTCATGACCAGACTGCGCGCCAAGGCGACCCGTTGCCGCTGTCCTCCAGACATCTGATCGGGCTTGCGGTCTTCAAACCCGGACAGGCTGACCAGTTGCAACGCCTCGCGCACGCGTTCCTCGCGCTCGCCCCGGCCGACCCCGGCGATCTTCAGGCCATAGGCGACGTTATCGGCCACCGACATGTGCGGGAACACCGCATAGGACTGGAACACCATGTTGACCGGGCGCTTGTTCGGCGGGATACCGGCCATGTCCTGACCGTCGATCAAAATCTGGCCTTCGGTAGGCAATTCGAACCCGGCGATCATCCGCAGCAAGGTCGTCTTGCCGCAGCCCGATGGGCCGAGCAGCACGAAGAATTCGCCCGCCATGATATCAAGGCTGACATTGTCGACTGCGGCAACCTTGCCAAAGCGCTTGGTGACATTGCGGATCTGGATGATGGGTTCTGCCATTAGTGTGTTTCCGCAATGCCTTTGACGCCCTGCACTTTGAGCGCAACGGCGGTGAGAGCGATGGTCAGGAGGATCAGGATGGTTGAGGCGGCGTTGACTTCGGGCGTGACCGAAAAGCGCACCATCGAATAGACCTTGACCGGGAAGGTCACGGTATCAGGCCCGCTTGTGAAGAAGGTGATCACGAAATCATCGAGGCTGAGCGTAAAGGCCAGCAGCGCACCGGCGATCAGCCCCGGCTTCATGTGCGGCAGCAGAATATCGCGGAATGTCTCCCACTCGCTCGCCCCCAGATCCTTGGCCGCTTCTTCCTGTTCGCGGTTGAAACTGGCCATCCGGCTGCGCACCACCATCGCTACGAACGGGAAGCAGAAGGTGATGTGGGCGATGGTGATTGCCGACAGGTTGAGCGGCCAGGGCAAGCCGGTCGGCCAATCGATCTTGGCAAAGAAGATCAGCATCGCCACGCCCAGGCAGATTTCGGGGACGATGATCGGCAGGCTCATCACGCCCTCAACCGCGCCCTTGAACGGAAAGCGGAACCGCCACAGCAGCACGCCGGCCAGCGCACCGAGCACAACGCTGATCACAGTGGCCAGCAGCGCAATGGTCAGCGAATTGACCATCGCTTCCACCAGCGAGGAATTCGCAAAGGCTTTCTCGTAATACTTGAACGTGAAGCCCTTCCACACCGCGTTGCGTTTGGAATCGTTGAAGCTGAACACCATCAGCACCAGCAGCGGGGCATAGAGGAACAGCAGCGTCGCCCCGACCCAGCCCCGCATCCACAGCTTGCGGGTATAGTCCAGCGGCGCGATCGGCGTGCGTTTGAATAGCGCCATCAGCGTTCCCCCGCCTTGGCTTTGTCACCGCGCATGGATTGCAGCGCGACCAGGATGAACATCGCATAGATCAGCAGGAACGACAGCGCCGCGCCGAACGGCCAGTCATTGGCCCGCTTGAACTGGCGTTCGATCACATTGGCGATCATCTGGCTGTCGGTACCGCCCATGAGATCGGGGGTCAGATAGGCCCCCAAAGCCGGAATCAGCGTGATCATCACCCCCGCCATGATCCCCGGCATGGCCAGCGGAACGACGATCTTGAACAACGTGCGCAGATGCCCCGCACCCAGATCAAGACTGGCCTCGATCAGCGACTTATCCAGCCGGTCGAGCGCGGAATAGAGCGGCAGGACCATGAAGGGCAGGTGGACATAGACCAGTCCCAGCACCACCGCGAAATTGTTGTAGAGCAATTGTACCGGGGTCCAGGCCTCAAGCGGCTGCAGCCCGACCAGGGTCTTCAGCCAGCTTGCTCCATCCCACATCGCCCCGAGGCCGCGATTGGCATAGCCATTCGAGCCCATCAGCATCATCAGCGCATAGGTGCGGATCAGCAGATTGGTCCAGAACGGCAACATGATCGCCACCAGCAGCCACGGTCGCCACTTCTCAGAGGCAAAAGTGATCGCCATGGCCACCGGAAAGCCGATTACCAGACAGATCACCGTGACCAGCGCTGCAACCGCGAGGCTCTTTCCGAAAATCGACAGGTAAAGCCACTCGGTCGCGCGCTTGTAATTGTCGAGCGTGCCGGTGATCGAAATTTCAGCGGGGCCGGAATTCTGCCCAAAGCTGTAGAGCCAGACCACCGTCATCGGCACCAGAAAGAACAGCAGCAGCCACAGGATCGGCCCGCTCGCAATCGCTGCGAACGGGCGCTTGTGCTGCTTCCAATCCTGCAGGGCCATGGGATCAGGCCGCCCGGACGCGGGTGAAGGCCTCCTCGTAGAGCGGCTGCAATTCCGGGTTGTACTTGGCGTATTCGCACTTCGCCAATTGTTCAGCCGCAGGGAACACTACCGGGTTGTTCTTATATTCATCAGGCATCAGCGCCTTGGCGGCGGCGTTTGGCGTGGGATATAGGATCGTTTCAGTGATCTTTTTCCCTGCTTCGGCATCGAGCAGATAGTTGATAAAGGCATGGGCATTTTTGGGCCGCGGGGCGCCCTTGGGGATGCACAGGTTGTCCGAATTGAACTGGCTGCCTTCCTTGGGCAGGACAAAGCCGATGTCGTCATCCTCGGCCATCGCCTGGGCAATATCGCCGTTGTATTCCATCACGAGATCGACCTCGCCCTTGAGCAGCAGATCCTGCCCGTTGTCTTCGTGAAACGCCTTGAAGTTGGGCTTCTGCTTGATCATCATCGCCTCGATGATCTTGATATCGTCCTTGGTCAGTCCGTTGACCGACTTGCCGAGATACTTGGCATAGAGCCGGAACATGTCGCCCGCTTCCGAAAGCACCGCGATCCGGCCCTTGTATTCGTCCGAATCGAAAATCACCTTCCAGCTATCTGGCACCGCTTTCACTTTCGATTTGCGGTAACCGATCCCCAGCGTCAGCCAGGTATAGGGCATCGAATGCTTGCGCTTGGGATCATAGGGTACATCCTGATATTCCGGCGCGATATTCTGGAAATTGGGGATCAGGGAGTGGTCCAGCGGCACCAGCATATCAGCCGCCGCCATCCGCTCGACAAAATCGTTCGACGGCACGATCACATCATAACCGGCATTGCCCGCGCGCAGCTTGGCAAACAGTTCGTCGTTGCTGGCGAACAGCGTCATATTGACTTCGGCTCCGCCCAGCCCCTTGAAATCGGCCAGCGTGGTTTCGCCGATATAAGTGTCCCAGTTGTAGAAGTTCAGCTTGGGCTCTTCACCTGTCGCCGCGATCCGGGTGGTGGCAGCAGACTTGGTCGGCTCTTTCGCGGCTTCCTTGCTACAGGCCGCCAGCCCGGTGAAGCTGATTCCGACCGCCGTTGCACCTAGCGCCTGCAGCAGCGAGCGGCGGCCCAGGCCTTTGCTCATGATCTTGTCAAATTCGCTCATGTGACCACCCCTTGCTACGTCCCTGCTCCGGCAGTGATGCTAACGCCCAAACCGCGCTTGCCAAGCGCAGATGCTCACAAAATGACGCTGTTTGGGGCCACAACGATCATTTTTGCACGCGCAGGCACACAAGTGCGACACAATCGCAGCCTGATCGCGCGAATCGTCTTAAGCGTTGCGTAGGTACCAAGTGTAGTCCAGCTCAGTCACCTCGGCCATGAACCGGGCCATCTCGACGCCTTTGACGATGCAATAGTTCTTCACGAACCGCGCCCCGAGATAGTCCTGCATCAGCGCCGAATCTTCGAACGCCTCGATCGCGGCGGCCCAATGGTTGGGCAGGCGGATATCGGCGCCTTCGGCCTCGTACCCATTGCCGACTACTGCCGGGCCGGGATCGATCTGGTGCTTGATCCCGTGCAGCTGCGC
>JAGNTK010000123.1 GCA_017987575.1 Novosphingobium sp.
GCCTGGAGCCCTGCAGCAAAGGCCTGAGCCTCGGCATAAAGCTGGGCGTAGGAATAGCGCCGCCCGATGAAGTCCACCAATGACTGCTGGCCATGCTGTTGCGCAGCGGCTGCAAACATGGCGGGCAGGCTTAGCGGCGCAAAGGCCGCGTCCCACGATCCGGGATGGCCATAGTGCGCCCGCCAGGGTTCGGCGGCAGATGGATCAGCAATCATGCCAGCAGCCTACGCCCTTGCCGGACGCTTGAACAGACTGCTGTGTCAGCGGCTTATCCTTCGCCTGCCGCCTCTGCCGCGCGCTTGGCTTCAAGCCAGGCGGCTGCTTCGGCTTCTTGCGCGGCTTCACCGGCCAGCTTGGTGGCGGCATCACGCTCTGCCCGCAGTTCTTCGATCAGCGAGGCGCGATCATCGCCCAGCCGCGCGTCATCGCCAGCCTGGTCGATCAGACCAGCCTTCTTGGCCGCCTTGGTCACGATAGCGTCCAGTTCGCGCTGGCTGCACAGACCCAGCGTCACCGGATCCTTGGGTTGGATGTTGGCAATGTTCCAGTGGCTGCGATCGCGGATCGCGGCAATGGTGTTGCGGGTGGTGCCGATCAGCTTGCCGATCTGGGCATCCGAAATTTCCGGATGGCTGCGCAGGATCCAGGCGATACCATCGGGCTTGTCCTGACGCTTGGACACTGGGGTATAGCGCGGGCCCTTGGTCCGGCTGACATTGACCGGGGCTTTCTGCATCACCAGCGCATAGCTTGGATCGGCCTGACCCTTTTCAATCTCGGCCATGGTAAGCTCGCCCGAGCGGACCGGATCGCGTCCGGTGTACTTGGAAGAGGCCAGATCATCGGCCATAGCATTCACTTCCAGAATGTGCAGACCGCAGAATTCGGCGATCTGTTCAAAGCTGAGCGCGGTGTTGTCTACCAGCCACGAAGCAGTGGCATGCGGCATGAGCGGGGTCGGCTGGGTCACGGGTCTTCTCCGTCAGAAATAAGAAGGGCCGCCCCTTTGCGGAGCGGCCACTTGGCGGCCATTTAGGCTCAAACGCGCGGCGGGGCAAGCGCGCAAACCGCATGTTAGTGTTTTCAAACTAAAAGTGGAAGCCGATCAATGACCAACGGGGGGCAGTCATGCTGCATCGGATCGTGCTTATTACCTTTGCCAGCTTGCTGCTGGCCGCCTGCGGACGCGGGAGCGAGGATTTCAAACTCAATGTCGCTCGTCCGGCCGATAAGGTTGAGGCCGCTTTCGATCATGCCGGGCTTGATGCGGAACTCTCCGGCGTCTTTCCCGGCCTGAAAGTCGTGCGGACCAAGCCCGCTGAAGGCGAGGTGCTTTATACAATTCCCGGCGATGGCAGTTTTCCCGCGACGATCAAATTGACCTTCGAACCGGGCGAGGGCGGCAAGACCACTGTGGTCCATGCCGCGATTGATGCACCATCCACCAAGGTTGATTTTGACGGCAAGACCATGGTGCTGAGCGAAGCAAAAGTTGAGAAAATGGTCCGCGGAATTCTGCGTTCGGCCGCCAAGAAGCTGGAAGATGGCAAGGATATCGCCGGCGAGCAGCAAGCTTTCTCGCGGCTCCTGACCATGCTGGCGATTGTCACCGATTCCAAGCAGCTCAAACTGGCCCAGGATGCCAGCAAGTATCCCGAATGGTACCTGTCCGGGCTCGGCTGGATGTCTGAAGGCGGCGGCTATGAGGGTCCGGCCTATCCTTATGGCGATGTTGCGATGGGCGAGGATCCGGGAATTGCCGCTGAACGGGATGAAGCCAACCAACGTTCGGCTGATCAGCGCGAACAGCAAAAGGCCGAAGCGGCGGCTGAGCCGATGGACGATGCTGGAGGCGATTCGGCTGGGGGAGACTATGCTGGACCATCCGAATAGGCACTGACTCGATGATGCGAACATTGATCCTGGCCATGCTTGCCGCGCTGCTAGCCGGATGCGGAAGCGGAAGCGACCTGTCAGGCAGCCAATCCCTGACCATCTCGCAAAGCGCGATGCATTCGCGAATTGCCGCGCTCGCAGAATGCCCCTCGCCGCTCAACCGGTTGGGAATTGGTCGGATTACGCCGCGGCTGTTTGTTGGCAGCGATGGTGATATCGATTTTGTGATCCCATCCGCCGAAGACGCCGAAGGTAGTGCTGTGCGGTTCGATCTGGACGGCGACGAAAGCGGCGGCGGTCAATTGCGCGTCAGCTGGACCATCGACATGTCAGACACCGCAAGTGAGCTGGATCTGGGCGAAGAGCGGCTACTGACCCCAGCCAGATTGGCCAAGGAACTGGAAGAAGCAGTAGAGAGCTATGTCAGCTATTACGCATCATTCAGCAGCGATGGCCCGGCTCCATCCTATCGCAAGGACGAACTGGCCGCAGTCTGCAAGAAGTTCGGCCGAGTGGTCGATGGGATTGCCGTAATCACCAACCCGAACCTGCGCAAAACAATCGAAAAGCAAAAGCGCCGCGATGCGCTGGGCTGGCTGTTCAGCGACAACTACAAGCTGGGAACCGGCAGTGCATCCGCTGGCGGGTGGGATAGCGGCGGAGACTTTTGAGCTACCGCCAGCGCAATCTTCCCAATGTGCGCCCGCTTACCGGTTTGATCCCGCCTCAGCTGCAGCTGCTGCATCATTGGCCATGTCTGCGGCGTCAATTGCCGCACCGGATGCGGCCACGCTCGGTTCTGGCACACACTTGTCATCGAACCACCAGCTGATTCGGTTCAAAAAGACAATCGCCAAAATAAGCCCAAGACACCCGAACCAAGCACGCAAGCCGGTCGGCACCGACGAAGTCGGCCGCCGCGCCAGCAGCAATGCTTTGCGCTCATCAAACTCCGCTCGGGTCAAAACGTTCTGGTCACGCAACTGAGCAAGCTTGGTCAGTTCGTCGGCAATCAACTCATTCATGGTTTGCTCCTACCGCCAGCACGATCTTACCAATATGGTCGCCCGCTTCCATCCGGGCATGGGCCGCAGCGGCATCGGCCAAGGCAAAAGTCTGGTCCATCACCGGACGCAAGGAGCCCGCTTGGACCAGTGGCCAAGCCAGCTGTGCGATTTCCTGCGCCAGCAGCGTCTTGAACGTGTCCGAGCGCGGGCGCAAAGTCGATCCGGTCAGGTGCAGACGGCGCTGCATCACCTGAGCCATGTTGATCGTCGCCTGCAAACCGCCCTGGACCGCGATGGTCACATGGCGGCCATCTTCGCTCAGGCAATTGAGATTGCGCGGCACATAGTCCCCCGCAACCATGTCAAGCACCAGATTCACCCCTGCGCCACCGGTGATCCGGGCGACTTCCGCGACAAAATCCACCGCCTTGTAGTCAATCGCATGGTCGGCGCCGATTTTCAGTGCTTCGGCGCATTTGTCGGCACCGCCGCAGGTGACAATCACTGTCAGTCCAAAGGCTTTACCCAGCATGATCGCCATCGAACCGATCCCGCTGGTTCCGCCATGAACGAGGATCGTCTCGCCCTCTCTGGCATAGCCGCGTTCGAACACGTTGTGCCAGACGGTGAACAGCGTTTCAGGCAGTGCGGCGGCCTGATCCAGCGGCAATCCGGCGGGAACCGGTAAGCAGTGTCCCGCCGGCACCCGGCAATATTCGGCATAGCCGCCGCCCGGGGTCAGCGCGCAGACCATCTGGCCCAACAGCGCCGGATCGGTGCCTTCACCCAGCGCCACTACTTCGCCTGAAACCTCCAGTCCCGGCACTGGCGAGGCCCCCGGCGGCGCGGGATAGAACCCCCGGCGCTGAATTACGTCGGGGCGGTTGACTCCGGCAAAGGCCACGTTGATCATCACGTCACCGGCCTGCAATTCGGGCAAGGGCAGTTCCATCAGCTGCAAGACCTCAGGCCCGCCGGGCGCTTCAAAGTGCGCAACCTTCATGGTTTGTGGAAGCGTTTCAGCCATTTGCCTGTCCCCTGTTGCCCTGAGGCCACGGCCACGGCCCCTACCCTTTTGCCCCGTTGACAGCAAGCGCACACCGTCCGATTCTGGTCCGTGACATGGATGATGACCTGCCCCGCACAAAAGGCGATGCCGCCAGCCTGCTGGCGAAGGAATTGCTCGATTCCTATTCGCAGGATGAGCTGGGAGAGCGGATCGCTTTGCTTGAAGCAGAGATCGCCCGGGTCAGCGCCCATCGCGCCAAAGCCAGCGCGCACCGCTCGGCCGCCGATGCCCTGTTCAAGCCGCGAACCGATTGATGATGCTTCCCGCTCTTTTCACCAGACCGGCGGGTCCCCATATAGGTTTGGTTAACCCTGCTTCTTCATATTCCCTGGCAGTGCCAAATTCACCGCCACAGGCCACACCCTCCCTTGTGAGAGACCGATAGATGCCCAGCTTCGCCCAAAGCCTCGAAAAAACGCTGCATACTGCGCTGACCAACGCGTCAGAACGCAGTCATGAGTATGCGACGCTTGAGCATCTGCTGCTCGCGCTGATCGAGGATCCCGATGCGGCGCAGGTGATGACCGCCTGCGGGGTCGATCTGGGTGAACTGGCCGAGGTGGTGAAACAGTACCTCGATCAGGAATACCAGTCGCTCAAGACGCAGGAAAAGGGCGATCCCGCCCCCACCGCCGGGTTCCAGCGGGTGATCCAGCGCGCGATCCTGCACGTCCAGTCATCGGGCAAGGACACCGTCACCGGCGCCAATGTGCTGGTCGCTCTGTTTTCCGAGCGCGATAGCTATGCGGTCTATTTCCTGCAGCAGCAGGATATGAGCCGGCTCGACGCGGTCAGCTATATCAGCCACGGGATCGGCAAGGGCGGCAAGCGGATCGAGGATCGCAGCCCGCAAGGCAGTGACGTTCCTGAAACCCCGACGCAGGAAGACAAGGCCGCCGCGGGCAAGGACGGCAAGAAGGATTCGGCGCTCGACCAGTTCACCGTCAACCTCAACGAGCGCGCCTTGGCCGGCAAGATCGATCCGCTGATCGGACGCGGGCCTGAAGTCGACCGGACGATCCAGATCCTGTGCCGCCGCTCGAAGAACAACCCGCTTTATGTCGGCGATCCCGGCGTTGGCAAAACCGCGATTGCCGAAGGGCTCGCGCGCAAGATCATCGAAGGCGAAGTGCCCGAGGTGCTGGCGAATGCGGTAATCTATTCACTCGACATGGGCGCGCTGCTGGCCGGTACCCGCTATCGCGGCGATTTCGAGGAGCGGCTCAAGCAGGTTGTCTCGGAACTTGAGAAGATGCCCGAGGCCGTACTGTTCATCGACGAAATCCACACCGTGATCGGTGCCGGCGCAACCAGTGGCGGGGCAATGGACGCCTCGAACCTGCTCAAGCCGGCCCTTTCGTCAGGTGCGATCCGCTGCATCGGTTCGACCACCTACAAGGAATTCCGCAACCACTTCGAAAAGGACCGTGCACTGCTGCGCCGGTTCCAGAAGATCGACGTCAACGAGCCGACGATCGAAGACACGATCAAGATCCTCAAGGGCCTGCGCAGCGCCTTTGAAGAGCACCACAAGGTCAAATATACCCCCGACGCGATCAAGACCGCGGTCGAACTGTCAGCGCGCTACATCAATGACCGCAAATTGCCCGACAAGGCGATCGACGTGATCGACGAAGTGGGCGC
>JAGNTK010000124.1 GCA_017987575.1 Novosphingobium sp.
GCGGCGCGCCATGCCGATGCCGATACGGTCAATTTCATGGCGACCCATGGCCGCGGACTGATCTGCCTCGCGCTGACCCCGGCCCACGCGATGCGGCTTGGGATCAGCCTGATCAACCCGGGCAGTGATCGCCAATCGGGCCGCCCCCACGGCCGCTCGATCGAAGCCACCACAGGCGTCACAACCGGCATTTCCGCCGCCGACCGCGCGCGGACGATTGCTGTGGCGATCGATCCAGTCTCCACCGGCGATGACCTCGTCAGCCCCGGCCACGTCTTTCCGTTGATCGCGGCGGCTGGCGGAGTGGCCGAACGACCCGCCGCGCTGGAAGCTGCGATCGAGCTATGCAAACGCGCCGGAGCAGGGGACGCCGCGGTGATCTGTTCGATCATGCGTGAGGACGGCGAAATGGCCCGGATCGAAGATTTGGCCGATTTGATCGCACAGCACAGCCTTTGCGTCGCCGACGTCGGGGATGTTCTGACCGCTTAGTGCGGCATGTCCTCGTTTCGGGGTGCTGTCGGCACGGACAGGTTGGCACGGGTCATCAGCAGGGTGAAGGGTACTACCGCCAGGGTCATCCACATCATCAGGTAGAAATCGTTGAGATAGGCGATCATCGCCGCTTGGCGGTTCACCTCGGCGTCGACCATCCGCAGCGCGGCTTCGCCGTAGGTCTGGAACCGGTCGAGCGTGGAGAAATCGACCACTTGCGTGAAAGATGCAGTGATCTTTCCAGCAAGGTCCGAATGTGAGGTTTGCAGATTGCGCGCCAGCATTGTGGTGACGATCGAAATCCCCACCGACGATCCGATCGAGCGGGATAGGTTGAGCACGCTCGATCCATCGGTCCGCAGGTGCGGCGGCAGAGTGGCAAAGGCGCTGGCGTTCATCGGGATGAATACCATGCCCATTCCCAGGCCTTGAACAAATCCGGACGAAGCGATGTGCCAGTAGTCGGTCTGGAGCGTCCAACCCGACATCTCCCACAGCGACAATCCGGCGATTGAGAAGCCGGTTGCGATCAGGATCCGCGGATCAAATCCGCGCCGTACCATTATGCCGGAAAGCTGCATCGTGATCACCGTGCCGACCCCGCGCGGCATCATCGCCATCCCGGTGTCGATCACACTGTAACCAAACAAGCGCTGCAGCATCGGCGGCAACAGCGCCATCGTCGCGAACATCACCACACCCATTGCCACGCTGAAGAAGATCGCGAAGACCAGATTGGGATCGGCAAACAGAGTGCGGTGGAACAGCGTGTTTTCAGCCGTGGTGAAATGGATTACTGCCATCCACGCGGCCGACAGCGCAAGGAACAGGTAAATCCAGCTTTCCAGCGATTCAAACCAGTCGATATGGTTGCCCCGGTCGAGCAGAAGCTGGATCGAAGTCAACAGGATCCCGATCATTGCATAGCCCGCCAGATCGAACCGCCGCCGGGCAATCGGGCGCGATGGCAGCAGTGCCAGCATGATCGATAGCGCCACGATTCCCAGCGGCAGGTTGACGTAGAACACCCAGCGCCAGTTCCAGTTCTCGGTCAGCCAGCCGCCAAGGATTGGGCCCAGAATCGGCCCGATCATGATTCCCATGCCCCACATCGCCATCATCTGCGGCTGCCGCGATGGCTTGTTGGTATCGACCATCGCGGCTTGGCTTAGCGGGGCGATGAAGGCCCCGGTGGCACCTTGCAGGGCGCGGAAAATAACCATCTCGGTGATGTTCTGGGCCATTCCGCACAGCATTGATGACAGCACAAAGCCGGTAACCGAGGCGATAAACAGCCGCCGCGATCCGATCCGGTCGGCCAGCCAGCCGGTGATCGGCATCGCCACGGCCACCGCGACGATGTAGCTGGTGAGCACCCAGCTGACCTCGTCCGAGGTCGCCCCAAGGCTCGATTGCATATGCGGGATCGCGACATTGGCGATGGTGCTGTCGAGGATCTGGATCAGCGAAGCGACCATGATCCCGAACGCCAGCAGCGTTGGGTTGCTGGTTTCGAGCAGCGCTGTGTCGTCCTGCGGCGCAACCGTTCGTTGCGGCGGCGGGGCGGGGCGGCTTCGGGGTGTGGCAGCGCTGGCCATTGCGGCCGCTAGCGCTTGCGGCCGTCGGTGAAGACCGTCACCTTGGTCGAAAGGCCCGAAATCAGCGGGCGAGGGCTGGCTTCGTCGAGCACGATCCGCACCGGGACCCGCTGCGTTACCTTGACCCAATTGCCGGTCGCGTTTTGTGCGGGCAACACCGAAAATTCGCTGCCAGTTCCGGCTCCGATCGAGGCGACGTGGCCTTTCAGCACCAGTCCCGGATAGGCATCAAACCGCACTTCAACGAGTTGACCAACCGCCATATCGGCCAGATCGGTTTCCTTGAAATTGGCTTCGACATAGGCGCTGCCATCGGCCACCAGAGTTACCACCGGAACGCCAGAGACAATCTGCTGACCCGGCTGGAGCCGCCCAGCCTGGCTGATCAAACCGGACGCGGGTGCGCGCACTTCTGTGCGCCGCAGGCTCAGCTCCGCCAGCCGCCGCTGGGCCTGGGCCGAAGCAACCTTGGGATAGACCCCCGGCATCTGACCGCCTGAGGCCAGCTTGGCCGCTGCTTCTGTTCGCTTGGCCTGGGCCAGCCTCAGCTGCTCTTCAGCCATGGTGACCTGATGTTGGGCCGCTTCGTAATCCGCCTTGGTCGTAAAGCCCTTCTTCCACAGCGCCGCCTGCCGCGACAGGTTGGAACGGGCGAAAGCGATATTCTGCTGTGCAGCGGAAATATCCGCGCCTGACAAGGCGCTGGCATTGGCCGCGGCGATTTGATCGGCTTGCGCCGTCGCCATCGCCGCATCGGCCTGCGCGATCTGAAGCTGGAACGGTTCGGGGTCGATCACGAACAGCAAGTCACCCGCTTGGACGTGCTGGTTTTCCTTGACGCGCACGTCAACGATTTGCCCGCCGACCTGCGCCGAGACCGAGATCTTGTCGAGATGGACATAGGCATTATCAGTGCTCACCTGACCCTGCAGGCTCTGCCAATAGGCCAGCCCGCCGATCAGCAGCAGCAACGGGAATGACAGCATCAGTGCAAGCCGACCCCAGCGGCGCTTTGGCTTGTGCGCCCGCGGCGTGTCAGCAGCATCCTCTGCTGCTACGATCTGGGCATCGGCCTCAGCCATTGGCGACCTCCAACCCGGCGCGGGCATTGGTAAAATTCATTCGGATCAATTCGAGCATCTGGGCGAGCGATTCGCGTTGCACGGAGTTGATTCCGGTCAGCATCTCCTCCTCCAGATCGGCCAGGCTTGCCCGAACCTGATCGATCACCAGACGGCTCTTTTCGGTCAGGAACAGGCGCCAGGCGCGGCGATCAGCGGGATCGGGGCGACGCTCGATCAGGTCGGCATCTTCCATCCGGTCGATCATCCGGGTCAGCGAGATTGGCTCAACCTCCAGCCGTTCGGCATAAAACCCCTGATTTTCGCCCTCGGTCACGTGCAGGATCAAAAGCAAGCGCGCTTGCGGACTGGTCATCCCCAGCTCCCGCACCCGTGCATCGAAATCCCGCCGCAGCAGGCGGGCACTGTCAGACAGCAGGTAGGGCAGGGTCAACATTGCCTGACATATAATAGACCTGCTTATGATAAGCAAGGCTTGCCAAACGTCTTCGCGCAAACTAGGCGATTGCCAAATTTAACTGTTCGGTTAAACCGAGTCCCGAAACATATTTGGAAGAGGAGTGCAGCCATGGCGATCAAGACTCGCATCACCGAACTGCTCGAGATTGAACATCCGATCGTGCAGGGCGGGATGCAGTGGGTTGGCACAGCGGAAATGGCCAGCGCCGTTTCCAATGCTGGCGGGCTTGGCATCATCACCGGTCTGACCCAGCCCAGCGCCGAAGCGCTCGCCGCTGAGATTGAGCGCTGCAAGGGCATGACCAGCAAACCGTTCGGGGTGAACATGACCGTGTTCCCGACGATCAATCCGCCAGATTACAAGGCCTATACCCAGGCGATCATCGACGCCGGGGTAAAGATCGTCGAAACCGCCGGAACGCCTGCGGTGCGCGAACTGTGGGAAATGATGCAGCCCAATGGGATCAAGATCCTGCACAAATGCACCGCCGTGCGCCATGCACTTTCCGCCGAACGCGCCGGGGTCGATGTTATTTCGATCGACGGCTTTGAATGCGCCGGGCATCCGGGTGAAGACGATATTCCAGGGCTGATCCTGATCCCGGCAGCAGCGGACAAGGTCAAGATCCCGATGCTTGCCAGCGGCGGGTTTGGCGATGGACGCGGATTGGCTGCGGCGCTTTCGCTCGGCGCGGACGGGATCAACATGGGCACGCGCTTTACGGCCACGGTTGAGGCGCCGATCCATCAGAACTTCAAACAATCAATGGTCGATCATGACGAACGCGATACTGCGCTGATCTTTCGCACCTTCCGCAACACCGCCCGCGTCGCCAAGAACGGCATCGCGCAGGCGGTTGTCGCGGCTGAGGCCGAGGGCAAGGAATTTGCCGAAGTTGCCGACCTGGTTAAAGGTGTGCGCGGGCGCGAAGGCCTGCAGACCGGCGATACCGAACACGGCATCTGGTCGGCCGGTATGGTCCAGGGCCTGATCCACGATATTCCCACCTGCCAGGAACTCGTCAGCCGGATCGTGGCTGACGCCGAAACAATCATCCGCCAGCGCCTGAACGGCATGCTGGTTTGAACGCGTTTACGAAGGAGAACTCCCATGGCTGAAGCCTATATCATCGACGCCGTCCGTACCCCGCGCGGGGTTGGCAAGCCCGGCAAGGGCGCGCTTTCGCACCTCCACCCGCAGCACCTCGCGGCGACCGTGCTGAAGGCGCTGAAAGAGCGCAACAACCTCGATACGACCACCGTTGATGATGTGATCTGGTCGACCAGCACCCAAAAGGGCAAGCAGGGCGGCGATCTGGGCCGGATGGCGGCACTTGCCGCCGGGTATGACACCAGCGCCAGCGGCATGACGCTTGACCGGTTCTGCGGCGGCGGGATCACCTCGGTCAACCTCGCGACCGCAGCGGTGATGTCCGGCATGGAAGATTGCGTGATCGCCGGCGGTACCGAAATGATGAGCTACACCTCGGCGCTGGGCGCTGAAGAAGCCAACGCCGGGATCCGGCCGATGGGCATGGGTTCGGGCAACCCGGCGCTTGATGCGCTGCACCCGCAAAGCCACCAGGGCGTTTGCGGCGATGCGATCGCGGCGATGGAAGGGATCGACCGGCATGCGCTCGACGCGCTGGCGCTGGTCAGCCAGGAACGCGCCGCCCGCGCGATCAAGGAAGGCCGCTTCGACAAGTCGCTGGTCACCGTCTACAACGATGACGGCTCTGTCGCGCTCGATCACGAGGAATTCCCGCGCCCCGAAACCACCGCCGAAGGGCTCGCCAGCCTGAAGGCCAGCTTTGACGGTATCGCCGATTTTGACCTGGGCGGAACCACTTTCCGCAAGCAGATCCAGCGCCGCTATCCCGATCTCGACTGGAAGGGTGTGCACCATGCAGGGAACAGCTCGGGCGTGGTCGATGGCGCGGGTGCCGTGCTGATCACCAGCAAGGACTATG
>JAGNTK010000125.1 GCA_017987575.1 Novosphingobium sp.
AAGAGGTCAAACTGGAAGGCACTCTGGGCCTGTTCCTGCACAACCGCCGGGTGCAACTGGGCGCGCTGTGCATCTTCACCTACGTCGGCGCAGAAGTCGCCATCGGCTCAAACCTGATGGCCTATCTGGGCGATAGCAGCGTGATGGGTCTGGGGTTGGAAGCCGCTGGCAAGCTCGTCGCGATGTACTGGCTGGGTGCCTTGGCCGGACGGCTGCTCGGCGGTTTCATCCTGCGGATGGCCAAGCCGGGTCGCGTGCTGACCGCTTTTGCTGCTGGTGCCATCGGCCTGATCCTGCTTTCCGCAGTGACGACCGGAAGCATCTCGGGCTGGGCGCTGATCCTTGTCGGCTTCTGCAATTCGCTGATGTTCCCGACGATCTTCAGCCTCGGCACCGAAGGTCTGGGCGAACAGACTCCGCAAGGTTCTGGCATCCTGTGCACCGCGATTGTCGGCGGGGCGATTGTGCCGGTGCTGTTCGGGATGGTCGCGGATCTTGGCGGCAACATCCGTCTGGCGCTGATCGTGCCGGTGATTTGCTACGCGATCATCGCGCTGTTTGGGCTATGGTCGATCAAGAACCCCAGCAGCGGCGCTGCTGGCAGCCAGGGTCCGGTTTACGACTGAGGCGTAAGGCTGGGTGGGCCTTCAAGCCCGCCCGGTCTGTCCGGCCAGTAGCGCCGGATCGATCCCCAGGCTCTGCCAGCTGGCGGCCCAGCGATCTTCCGGCGCGGTATCGAACAGAACGTCCTTGCGGCCATCCACGACTTGCCAGCCGTGACCAAGCAATTCTGCATCGAGCTGGCCTTCACCCCACCCGGCATAGCCCAGCGCGACCAGAAACCGGCTGGGCCCGCGCCCTTCGGCAATTGCGCGCAGCACTTCCAATGAGGCGGACAGCGCGCACAGCTGCCCCGCCATAATCGTATCCGGCCCATCCCAATCTGGGCTGTGCAATACAAATCCACGCTGCGGTTCAACCGGCCCGCCATCGAGGACCGGGCAATCAGGCGCGTGGCCCGGATCAATATCCAGATCCTCCAGCAGATCGTGCAGCCCCAGCCCCTGTCGTTCGCGCCCCAGCCCGATCCCCAGCGCGCCTTCGCTATCGTGGACCATCATCGCGATCACCGCACGGTGAAAGCGCGGATCGCCCATCCCTGGCATGGCGAGCAGGAACTGTCCGGCAAGGCTGGCGGAATCGATCATCGCAGCCGCAGTGTCGGGCTTTCAGCCCCGGAATACAACCGTCCTGCCCTGGTTGAGCAAGACCCGGTCATCAAGATGCAGCCGCACCGCCTCGGCCAGCACCCGCCGCTCAATATCGCGGCCCTTGCGGACCAGATCATCGGGCCGGTCGGCGTGGCTGATCGCCTCAACGTCCTGATGAATGATCGGACCTTCATCAAGATCAGCCGTCACATAGTGCGCAGTCGCACCGATCATCTTGACCCCGCGGGCATGGGCTTGATGATAGGGCTTGGCACCCTTGAAACCGGGCAGAAACGAGTGGTGGATGTTGATGCAGCGCCCAGCCAGCCAAGCCGACATTTCATCCGACAAGATCTGCATATAGCGCGCCAGCACCACCAGATCGGCTCCGGCCTGCTCCACAAGTGTGCGGATTTGCGCTTCCTGCTGCGCCTTGGTCTCGGCGCTGACTGGCAAATGATGATAGGGCGTTGCGTCCAGCAGGTCGGTCGAAAGCGCCGCGCGAGGATGGTTGCCGACGATCCCGACCACCTCCATTGCGAGCTCGCCAATCCGCTGGCGATAGAGCAGGTCGCTGAGGCAGTGATCAAACTTCGACACCAGCAGCAGCACCTTGCGCGGTTCAGCCTTGTCACGCAGGGTCCAATTGAGGCCGTATTCAGCAGCGATCGCTGCAAAGCCATCGCGCAACCCCGCGGCACTGGCAGCCGCGCAGGCAAATTCCACCCGCATGAAGAATTCGCCATCATCCTGATCGTTAAATTGCTGCGCTTCAAGAATGTTGCCGCCGCAGCTGAACAGATAGCCGGTCACCCGCGCGGTAATTCCGGGCCGGTCTCGGCATGACAGGGTCAGGATCAGGATCGAGGATTCACGCATTGTTGGGGTATCCGGTCAGCAGCTTCGCGCGGCTCTCTTCCCGATGGCGATGGTGGTGGCAAGGGTTTTGCGGCGCGGCGGCGGTGTGTTAATGCCCGTCCATGCCTACTTCCGCCGATCCCGATGACATCTGCGGCTGGCAGCGGCTGAGTGACCGCGTCACGACTTCTGGCTGCCTGACCTGCGCTGACCCTGCGCGCCTTGCCGCGATCGGGGTACGCCATGTAATCAATCTGGCGCTGGATGATCACCCCGAAGCATTGGCGAACGAGGGCAAAAAGCTGGCCATGCTGGGAATCGCTTACAGCCACATTCCGGTGCCGTTCGATGCCCCGGCTGAGGCACATTTTGATGCGTTCGTTTCGGCCCTGAACAGCGCCGAACACCCGGTCCATGTCCACTGCATCATGAACTGGCGGGTTTCCGCGTTCTTCCACCGGCTGCACCGCTCGCAGGGCATGAGCGCCGACCAAGCCGACACGCTATTGCAGGCGCAATGGGACCCGCGCGCCAGCGATGATCCCCGCGCGGCGGTCTGGGCGGAGTTCCTTGCGGGCGGGAAACACGGATAGGCGCTTGCTTTTAGCGCGATTCGCCTTTAGGGGCGCGCCCTTCATTGACACGAATTCGATGATCTGCCTGGCTATCTAGGGCTGCCATGGCCGATTGGACGTGTCCCGAACAAGGAGACGAAAATGCCCAAGCTCAAGACCAAGAGCGGCGTCAAAAAGCGCTTCAAGCTCACCGCAACCGGCAAAATCAAGCACGGCGCGGTAGGCAAGCGGCACCGTTTGATCAGCCACAACGCCAAGTACATCCGTCAACACCGCCGGACCGACACGATCTCTGACGCTGATGCGAAGACGATCAAGAAGTGGGCGCCCTACGGGCTCGGTTGAACTTAGGAGTACTGAAAAATGGCACGTGTCAAAAGGGGTGTTACCACCCGCGCCAAGCACAAGAATATTCTGGAACAGGCCAAGGGTTACCGCGGCCGCCGCAAGAACACGATCCGCGTTGCGCGTCAGGCCGTCGAAAAGGCTGGCCAATACGCTTACCGCGATCGCAAGGTTAAGAAGCGGACGTTCCGCGCGCTGTGGATTCAGCGCATCAATGCTGCGGTCCGCGCCGAAGGGCTGACCTATTCGCAGTTCATCCACGGCACCAAACTGGCCGGGATCGAACTGGACCGCAAGGCGATGGCCGATCTGGCGATGAACGAAGGCGGGATCTTCTCGGCCGTCATCGCTCAGGCAAAGGCCGCGCTGCCGGCCTAAGCGCCAAGGCAGACCAAGCCAATGAAAAGCGCGGGAAGCAGCTGGCTGCTTCCCGCGCTTTTCGTTTGGGCTGCCCTCAAGTGAGTGTTGCGCAAGTCGCTGGCCTGAGGCACTGTCCACACGTCTGGGACCAGGTGGGAGGTTCCGGACGGCGGGGCGCGTATGAAATTTCCGGTATTTCGGCCATGTTGAGCAAGCAGCCCGTCGATGCGGTCAGCGTCCGCTTCTTCATGCCATCGCCGCAGGTCGCGCCCTATATCACTACCTATTATCTGACTGACTTCGCGGTGCCCGAGGGACAGATTGTTGAAGATTGGCTCCATCCCGAATGGGCCAACCTGCGGATTTGGGACCGTGCGGTGTGCAATGCCGCTGTTGGGGCGGAGGAACTGCGTCCAGCACCGGAGATGATCGGCACCGGTCCGACCAGTCTGGCCAGCCACTTCCAGGCCGGCCCAGCCCGGGCCTGGGGCATAGGCCTGTTGCCACAAGGCTGGGCTCGGTTCGTTGCGGCACCGGCATCGCAGTTTGCCGACCGGTTTTGCGACGCCCAGACCGACCCTGCCTTTGTTCACCTTGCCCCGTTACTTGGACGGGTCTTTGGCAAGGAAGCCGATCCCGCGGCAGAAGCCGCCAGACTGGACGCCTTTTTTTGCGAATTGCTGGAACGCTGCCCTCCGCACGAGGATGAGGCCAAGATTCGTACTGCGCACACAGCCTTGATTGACGACGGGGTGACGTCGGTAAGCGAACTGGCTGACACGCTCGGTATTTCGCCGCGTTCGTTGGAACGGCTGTCATTGAAGGCCTTCGGATTTTCCCCCAAACTGCTGCTGCGCAGGCAGAGGTTCCTCCGCAGCCTTGCCCAGTTCATGCTCGATCCTTCGCTGACCTGGATCAAGACACTGGATTGCCAATATGTCGATCAGGCTCATTTCGTGCGGGATTTCCGGCGGTTCATGACCATGAGCCCAAGTGCCTATGCGGCACTGGATCATCCGGTATTGCGTTCTGCCGCACGCGCCCGATCAGTTGCAGCTGGAGCTGCCGTTCAGGCATTGCACCAGCCCTGATCTTGACGCGCTTGTTTACGTCGCAAGATTGATGCAAGCTTCATCAGAACAAGAATAAACAGGGAAGATCGGTGTCGTCTGATTCCTCCGTCTCGGTGCGATTCTATTCGCCGCCAGTAGATCTGCGCGGGTACTTTACCACGTTCTATGTCACCGACATCGACCCAGGTCCGGCAGGCGTCCTGACCGACTGTTTGCATCCGGAATGGGCCGGGTTGCGATTCTTCCGAGCGGCCGGACCCACTGCATGGACCGATGACGGCCAGGAGATTTCCGGTGCCCAGTTTCAGGCAAGCGGCCCAACCAGCCATCCGATCCACTTTACCATGACTAAAAACCGGCTTTGGGGGATTGGACTGCTGCCATTGGGATGGGCTCGATACATAACAGTTCCCGCGACCGAGATGGCGAATGTAGTCTGCGACGGCCACACAAACCCTGCATTTTCGCCCTTCTCACCGCTGGCGAAATCACTTTTTGGCGATCACACCGACGAAGCCGCCGAGTTGAACCGGATCATCACTTTTTTTCGCAGATTCAAAGCCGGCCCGCTGCTCGACGAGAAGCGCATTGTGGCTATTCACAGCGCTTTGGTTGATCCCAACATTGTCAGCGTCTCAGAACTGGTCGATCGGGTCGCAGCCAGCCAGCGCACGGTTGAGCGACTATGCCAGCGTCATTTCGGATTTTCGCCGAAATTGCTTTTGCGCCGCCAGCGCTTCATGCGGAGTCTGGCTCAGTTCATTCTCGACCCTTCACTCAAATGGATCGGAGCAATGGATTCCAGCTATCACGATCAGGCGCAGTTCGTTCGCGACTTCCATGAATTCATGGGGAAGACCCCGCGTGACTATGCCAACCTCCCCCACCCGGTGCTCGACAGATTTTTGCACGAGCGGATGAAAGCCCACGGCGCCGCTGTGCAGACGTTGGACAAACCCGATGTCGCGGCGAGCTAGCCGCAGTCAAACTGCGACGTTTTCCGCCATCCATTCAGCGCATTGAAGCACAAACGCACCGCCCCCGGGCGCGATCCAAAGGAGCGCATTCCGGCCTATGCAATCGATTGTTGTTCTTTGTCCATGGATGTGACATGAGGAGGCTCGAGGCATCACAAGATGCCAGGGGAGAATGCCATGGCTGATGCCAAACCGCACCTTTCG
>JAGNTK010000031.1 GCA_017987575.1 Novosphingobium sp.
CCCCATGACCTTTCCCACCTCGCGGATCGCCATCCGTGGGCGGTAGTGGATCACAGTGGCGCACAGCCCGGCGTGGTGCCGGCCATACTTCTCGTAAATATGCTGGATCACCTCCTCGCGCCGTTCGTGTTCAAAATCGACGTCGATATCGGGCGGCTCGTCACGGTCTTCGGAAATGAACCGTTCAAACAGCAGGGCATGTTCAACCGGGTTGACCGAAGTGACCCCAAGGCAAAAACACACCGCCGAATTGGCCGCGCTGCCCCGCCCCTGGCACAGGATCGGCGGTGTGCGACTGCGTGCGAAATCGACGATCCCCTTGATGGTCAGGAAATACTGCGCAAGCTGCTTTTTACCGATCAGCGCCAGTTCCTTGCGCAGTGTCTCGGCCACTTCTGCGGGCACACCATCGGGATAGTGCTGCGCGGCGCCTTCCCAGGTCAGCCGATCAAGATAGGCCTGCGCATCCAGCCCGTCAGGATAGACCTCGCGTGGGTATTCATAGCGCAGTTCATCAAGGCTGAACTGGCAGCTATCCGCCAGATCGCGCGCAGCGCTGAGCGCGTGGGGCCAGCGTTCGAACAGGCGGGCCATTTCTTCCGGCCCTTTCAGATGCCGTTCGGCATTGGGTTGGAGCAGGTGCCCGGCGGCAGCCACCGTGGTCTTGTGCCGGATCGCGGTCATCACATCGTGCAGCGGGCGGCGCTGGGGGGCGTGGTACAGCGGCAGGTTGGTGGCGAGGATGCTGAGGCCGTGGCTGCGGGCCAGGTCATCGAGCTCCGCAATCCGGGCAAGATCGTCACCGCTGTAAAGATAGGCGGCGGCGATATGGCGCAGGGTGGGAAGTTGCTGGATCAGGTGGGGGAGGAGGTTGGAAAATGACTCACACGAAGACACGAAGACACGAAGAGGTTTCGTTTGCGGCACAGCCGCTTTCAATTCTGAGCCCAATGCGCGTGGCGATGTGGAGACAGGAGAGAATGCCTGCGGCGCAGCACGATCGCTTTGTGTCTTCGTGTCTTCGTGTGAGGTATCTCTTTCTTCTCCCCTTCTCCGCCCCTCCGCGGCGGAGCCTGTCCTTGGGCTTGCCGAAGGCAATACCCGGGGGCGCGAAACAAATGGAACCACATTGCTTTCCACCGCCACGGTAAGTTCAGCCGACAAGTCCGAAGGCGGGATCAGGACCAGCGCCACGCCCTCGGCATGGTCTGCCAGCATCGCCAGCGAAATGTCGCAGATGCCCTTGTCCTGCCATTCGCCGTCCAGCTTGCCCATCCGCCCGGCCGAAATCAGGCGGCAGAGGCGGCCATAGGCAGCGCGGCTTTGCGGATAGGCTAGAAACGCCAGCCCCTCGGTGGTTTCAATCCGGCAGCCGATCACCGGGGTCAGCCCCAGCGTCTTCGCCTCGCCGTGCAGCCGCACCACCCCGGCCATGGTGTTGGCATCGGCGATGCCCAGCGCGTCGTAACCCAGCGCACGGGCCGTGGTGGCCAGATCAACCGCATCCGATGCCCCGCGCAGGAACGAAAAGCAGCTGACCAGTCCAAGTTCGACAAACGGCGCACGGGTGGGCGGCGGCAAGGCTCCGCCCTCAGCCCGGCGGCGTTCCGGAGTGAGCGGGGCCTCAGGCACAAAGCCCCTGCAGAAACCATTCGGGCACCCCGCCGCGCCCGTCATCCGCTAGCCCGGCGCGGTAGATCCAGTACCGGCGGCCCTGCCCATCCTCGATCCGGTAGTAATCGCGCAGCCGCACGTGCCCGCGTTCGCGCCACCATTCGGGCGCAATCCGCTCGGGCCCCTCGGCGCGGGCAATCTCGTGCACTTCACCGCGCCAGCGGAACCGGCGCGGCAGGCCATCGGGGCTGGCATAGAGCACTGCGATCGGCTCGGCCCGGTCGAGCAGTTTCAGCGGGCGGGCATGAAAGGCCAGTTCGTTCTGACTGGCACTTTCCGGGGCAAGCGGCGGCAACCAGCGCTGGGCCCGTTCGGGCAGATGGCTGGCGAAGGGCTGCGGGCGGCGAACAGCATCTTCGCCAAGCCGGGCGTTCAGCCGGTCAATACAGGCCGAAAGCGCCGTGCCATGCGCCTCGGCGGCTTTCTCGAAATCAGCCTGGCTCAGCGCTAGTGGCTCGCACCATGGCGCTGAGAGCCGGGCCAGTTCGATCCCAAAGCCGGCGTCGAGATCATCCAGCTTGCCCGCGAACAGCCGGGCGATATGGGCCGCATCACGGCTAGTGGCGGCGAGTTCAAGGCGGCGCGACAGCACCTCTCCATCGACCTTCCACAGCGCCAAATCGAGCCGTCGCGCGCCCTTGGCCTGCCCTTCGAGCAGTCGGGCCATGTCCGCCGTCAGATCATCCAGCACCTGATCGAGCAGGCTGCGGTGGCGGATCGGCTCCATCAGGCGGCGTTGAACCAGCGGCATCTCCGCTGCGAGCACCGGCAGCAGCGGTTCGGGCACTTTGCCCAAGAGCTGATCGAGCCGGATCAGCGGGTTCGCCCCCGGCGCGCGGGTGCTGCGGAACCGCCGCGCCAAGGCATCGCGCGCCACGCCGGAGAGGTCCGCTACCCGCTTGAGGCCAAGCCGGCGCAGCACCAGCAGTGTTGCAGGATCGAGCCGGAGCGCGGCAACGGGAAGCTGATCAAGCATCGCCTCCCCCGCTCCGCCATAATGCGCCAGTGCCCAGGCCGCTCCCGCAGTTGGCGCGATCGCCAGCTGCACGCTCAGCCCGCGCGCCGCCAGCCGCGCGGCGGCATCGTCCAGCAGTCCGCGCTCACCCCCGAACAGGTGCGCCACCCCGGTAACGTCGACCAGCAGGCCATCGGGCGGATCAAGCGCCGACCATGGCCCCCAGCGCTGCGCCCACAGCGCCAACTTCTCAAGGAATGCCCGGTCGCCGGCCGGATCGCCCGGATGGACCGCCAGATCGGGGCACAGCGCGCGGGCATCGGTCAGCATCACGCCCACCTGCACCCCGGCACTGCGCGCAGCAGCGTTGATCGCCGCAATCTGCGGGCCGTGGGCGCTCTCGCTGAGCAGCGCGAAAGGCGCGGGGTTGATCCCCTCAGCCAGCTGCCAACGGTCGATCACCAGCGCCGTCAGCCAGATCGCCAAAATGCGTCGGCCGGACGGAGAGGCGGTTTGCGTCATCGCTCAATATCCATTTTCCGGGAGGGTGCGCCCGCGCGCGAAACAGTTCGGCCTGCCAGGCCGGAGCACCGGGAGCGGCGGTGTTCCAGCGCGGGGGCTGCGACGGAGCGGCTTTCGCTTCCCAGCGCTGACGGGCAGAGGACAAATCACGGGCCGCATCGAGCCGGATCAACCACAACGGCGTGCCATGTTTTTCCACCGCGAGGCTGAGCCGCCGCGCGGCGGTGAACGAGAGCGCCTTGGGATTGCCCGCAACCTCCCCCACCACAAAGGCTAGGTCGCGGCAGCGCAGCCCCTCTTCCAGCGCGAACAGTGCGTCCTCTGGGGTTTGCGCCGCGACGTGGATCAGGCGGTGGCGCAGCGCAGGCGGCAAGCCCGGCTGATAGGGCCGCCCACCCCGGCGCAGCGCCGCCTTGTCCTGCACCCACAGCCAGCAGCGCTCCTCCCCCGGCATGGCTGCATCGAGCGCCAAGGCCAGTGCCAGTGCCGCACCGCTGGCTTCGTGCGCGGGCGCAAAAATCTCGCCATGCAAGGCACCTCCGTCCAGCCCCAGACGCCAATGCGGCAGGTTGATCGGCGCGCGCCGGGGTTTTGGCCGGGCGAATGCGGCAAGCGGGGTAACGGCATGAATCACGGAAATCGCTCCTATGTTCCTTTTATGTTCTCATTTATGGCGATTCGCAATCGGCATTGTTTCAGACCCAACAAAAAGGGCCGCCTCCCGAAGGAAGCGGCCCCTTGGTGGTCCGAAAGGTCCGGATCAGTCGTTGATGTCGATCCCACCGGGCAGCGGCGGAACCGGCTGCTGCGGGATATCGGCGTCATCTTCATGCACTTCAACGCGGCCCAGCCCGACATGGCTGCGCTTGCGGCTGTAACCGAAGTACACCAGCAGCCCGATCACCGCCCAGCCAACAAACAGCATGAGCGTGTAGGTCGACAGGCTGAAGAACAGATACAGGCACCCGGCCACCGCGAGCGGCGCGACCACCATTACTGCCGGAGTCCGGAACGGGCGTACCCGGCCAGGATCAGTCCGGCGCAGCACCAGCACCGCAATCGCCACCATGGCGAAAGCGAACAGCGTGCCGGAGTTGGAAATATCCGCAAGCGCCCCAACCGGGAACAACGCCGCAAACATCGCCACAACGATCCCGGTGATGATCGTCACCACGTGCGGGGTGTGATACTTCGGGTGGATCCGGCTCAGCGCTTCGGGCAGCAGGCCGTCGCGGCTCATCACGAAGAAGATGCGGGTCTGACCAAACATCATCATCAGGATCACCGAAGGCAGCGCCAAGCCTGCAGCCAGGCCAACCAGATTGCCGATCTGCACCCAACCAATTTCACGCAGGGTCCAGGCCAAAGCTTCCTTAGAGCAAACTACGGATTGACCGCCACTGGTCGCGCAGGCTGCGGCCAGTTCGGTGCTGCCCGGGGCAATCCCGTTACCCGCCGCATCAATCAGCGGCTGTGCGCCGACTGAGCCAACAACCCCGGCCGCGACCAGAATGTAGAACACGGTGCAGATCGCAAGGCTGCCGATCAGGCCGATCGGCATATTGCGCTGCGGGTTTTTGGTTTCCTCTGCTGCGGTCGAAACCGCGTCAAATCCGACATAAGCAAAGAAGATCGAGGCTGCCGCGGCCGAAATCCCTGCAAACCCAAGTGGGGCAAAGGGTTCAAAGTTTTCTTGCTGCATCACCGGCACAGCCAACACCACAAACAGTGTCAGCGCGGTGATCTTGACCATCACCAGCACGGCATTGACGTAGGCGCTTTCCTTGGTGCCGATCACCAGCAGCCAGGTAACCAACAGCGAAATCAGGAATGCGGGAAGGTTGATATACCCCCCGGTTGCGATAGCGGTCTGGATCGCTTCGCTGTTCGCGGCGCCAAAGGCCAGCTTGACCTGCGCGATCAGGGCATCGGCGTTGACCAGTTCGGTCGGCAGCGTAATCCCCAGGTATTCGCGTATCAGACCAACGAAATAGCCGGACCAGCCGACCGCCACGGCACCCGCCGCAACGGCATATTCCAACACCAGCGCCCAGCCGACCATCCAGGCCAGCAATTCGCCCATGACAGCATAGCTATAGGTATAAGCCGAACCCGAAACCGGAACCATCGAGGCCATTTCGGCATAGCACAACGCCGCCACGGCGCAGACGAAACCAGCGATGATGAAACTGATCATCATGGCCGGTCCGGCCTTCTGTGCGGCTTCTGCCGTCAGCACGAAGATCCCTGTGCCGATGATGGCACCCACCCCCAACATCGTCAGTTGGAAGGCCCCCAGCGAGCGGTGTAACGATTTCTTCTCGGCGGTCGCCAGAATGGCATCCAGCGATTTAACGCGACCGAACATACGGTTCCCCTAAAATTGACGGTCCGATATCTGCCGGATCCGCACGATCTTCCATGGGCGGCGAAGCTAGCGGCATGCCTGAACATGGCAAGCGCAAATACCAAGCCTTCCCCAGATAGGATCAAGCGGCTAAAGGCGCTGCATGTCGACCACCTATCAGCTCGATACGGCCACCAGCCGTGCCCACCCCACCCCAGCCCCGCTAAGGCGGCTCTCGATCCCCACAATCCGTCAACGCAAGGTAAACGGGGTGACTGCCGAACCCGTGGTGATGCTGACCGCCTACACCGCGCGGCAAGCCCAACTGCTTGATGCGCATTGCGATCTGCTGCTGTGCGGAGATTCGCTGGGTCAGGTGATTTATGGGCTGCCTTCGTCCGTGCCAGTCACGCTGGATATGATGGCTGCACACGGCGCCGCAGTTGTTCGCGGTTCCTATCACGCCGCAGTGATCGTAGACTTGCCCTTCGGAACCTATGAAGGATCGAAAGAGCAGGCTTTTGCCAGCGCAGCTCGGCTACTTAAAGAAACCGGCTGTGATGCCGTGAAACTTGAAGGCGGGGAGGCAATGGCCGAAACCGTCGCATTCCTCAACCAACGCGGCATTCCGGTGATGGGCCACGTTGGATTGACCCCGCAGGCGGTCAATGTGCTGGGCGGTTATGGCGCACGCGGACGGAGCGAGGCTGAGGCCAGCAAGATCGTGAACGATGCCAAGGCGCTGGATCAGGCTGGCGCCTTTGCCATCGTGATCGAAGGGGTGATCGAGCCTGTGGCGATCCAGATTACCCAAGCGGTTTCTGCCCCAACCATCGGTATCGGCGCTTCGGCCCAGTGCGACGGGCAAGTGCTGGTCACCGAAGATATGCTCGGAATGTTCGAACGCGTACCGCGCTTTGTGAAACGTTATGAGGCAATCGCCGAGACGATTTCGGGCGCAGCGCAGCGCTATGCTGAAGAGGTCCGGGCGCGAACCTTTCCGACCGTCGATCAGACCTACCAACCCAAATAAGTTCGCGCACCGCCAACTGCGGTGCTGCACAGCTGACAAGGCAACACGATGCTGATGAAATTCTACAAGGGCTCGATCCTCTTCACGGTCGTCTGCCTTGCTTTGGGCGCATGGTATGCCTGGTCGCAGACCGGCAATCTTGCCGCGACGGCGTCAATGCTGTGGATCATCCTTGTCCTCTCGATCCTCGAAATATCGCTGTCGTTCGACAACGCCGTGGTCAACGCCGCAGTCCTGAAAGACATGGACGAGGTCTGGCAGCGCCGGTTCCTGACCTGGGGCATGGTCATTGCCGTTTTCGGAATGCGGATCGTGTTTCCCTTGGCGATTGTTGCCATTGCTGCCGGACTTGGGCCGATCGAGGCGCTGAACCTCTCGCTCAATGATCCGGCCCGCTACGAGGCGATCGTCAGCAGCGCCCACGTTGGCATCGCCGGGTTTGGCGGCGCGTTTCTAGCGATGGTCGGGCTGTCGTTCTTTTTCGATGGCGAAAAGGACGTGCACTGGATCGGCTGGATCGAACAGAAGTTGAGCCTAGTGTCCAATATCAAGGCCGCCGAAATCGCGCTGCTGCTGGTGATTATCTACCTGATTTCGACGCTGCTTTCTGATGCCGACGCGCTGACTTTCCTGATCTCCGGCACACTCGGTCTGGTCTGTTTCATTGCGGTTGAGGCGATCAGCACGATTCTGGAAATGCGTGACGAGGCGATGAAGCTGAACGGTGTTGTGGTTCGCTCGGGCCTCGGTGGATTTCTCTACCTCAACGTGCTCGATGCCTCGTTCAGTTTCGACGGCGTGATTGGCGCGTTCGCCTTGTCCAATAACATGATCGTGATCGCGCTGGGCCTGTCAATCGGCGCGATGTTCGTGCGGTCGATGACGATCCATCTGGTCAAGCAGGGTACGCTCGCGCAGTACCGTTATCTGGAACACGGTGCGTTCTGGGCAATCATCGTGCTGGGCGCGATCATGCTGCTGTCGGCCAAGTTCCACATTCCCGAAACTGTCACCGGCCTGATCGGTGCGATCCTGATCGGGCTGTCTTTGTGGTGGTCGGTGCGCCACAACCGCAACAATCCTGATGAGGAACTGGAAGCGGCCGTCAGGGCTGATTGAGCCGGGTCGCAATCGGCGCGGCCAGCACCAGTTGCGCCAGATGATAGAGCAGAATCGGGAGCAGAACCACGCCGGCTACCGCCGGGGTAAACAGCACCGAAGCGAGCGGCGCGCCCATCGCGATGCTCTTTTGTGCGCCGGCAAACAACATCGAGACGCGGTTGGCCCGGTCCAGCTTGAGCAATCCGCCGAGCAGCCAGGCGCCGAAGTGACCAACCGCCAAGAACAGCGCCACTCCGCCCCCCAGCCAGAACCATCCGGCCGGTTCGACCAAGGTCCAGAAGCGTTGCTCTACCGCTCCAGAAAACGCGACGTAGACTGCAATCGCGATGGAGCCGCGATCAAACCAAGTGGTCAGCTGGCGATGCTCCTTGACCCAGGCAGCCAGCTTTCCTTGCGCAATCTGCCCGAGCATGAACGGCAGCAACAGGATCAGCACAACTTTGAGCAGGCCATCGCTGTGCAATTCCGCTCCGTTCCCACCCGCCAGCAGCGAGAACAACGGCGCGGTGATGAAAACGCCAAGCAGGTTGAGCAGAGCCGCTGCCACAACCGAGCTCGCCAGATTGCCACCGGCAAGGGCGCTGTAGGCCGTCGCCGATTGGACTGTCGATGGTAGGCACCCAAGATACAGGAACCCCAACGCGATCAACGGCGGCATCCAGCCTTGCCCTGTCTGCCAAAACGCCCATCCGGCCAGCGCCATTGCGCCAAAGCACCACAGCGTCAGCGGCCACAGAAAGCGGTGGTTACCCAGCCCCGCCATTACCTCATGCCGTGGCAGCCGCACACCATTCAGGAAAAAGAGCAGAAACACCGCCGCATTGGCGATGAATTGCGCGATTTCTCGCGCGCCGCCCGAAACGGGCAGGACCAGCGCCAGACCAATCGCCAGCGCCAACAGGCGCACCATCGGATCGATACGGCTAAGAATCCTCAGCGCCCCGCCAGCTTGACGGGTGGTGCCGGGGTGGCCGAAAATCGCGGCGCGGGGGCTGGTTGAACCATTCCGCCGTCCTCAACAAAGGTTCCCCGTGCCACGTTATGGGCGTGCTTTGGGGCCTCTTTCAGGCTCAAAACCGGTGCAAAGCAGATGTCGGTCCCATCCATGATCGCGCACCATTCGTCGCGGGTCTTGGTCAGGATCAGCGCGGTCATCCGGTCCTTCAAATCGTCCCATTTGGCCGGGTTCATCTGCTGGGCGAAATCGGGATCCTCGGCCAATCCGGTCTTTTCCATCAGCAGCGCATAGAACTGTGGTTCGATCGAACCAAGCGATATCCACTTGCCGTCGCTGGTTTCATAGGTGTCATAGAAATGCGTACCACTGTCGAGCAGGTTGACCCCCCGCTCGTCCTTCCACTGGCCATTGCCGAGGAAGGTATAGGTCATCGCCGAGAGAATCGCCGCGCCATCGACCATTGCGCAATCGACCACCTGACCGGTGCCGCCGGAACGGACGTGAAGCACTGCCGCCACCACCCCGAACGCCAGCATCATCCCGCCGCCGCCAAAATCGCCGACCGCATTGACCGGGAAGCTGGGCTTCTCACCCTTGCGGCCATAGGAGTGGAGCGCGCCAGACAGCGCGATGTAGTTGATATCGTGGCCGGCGAGCGGCGCCATCGGGCCATCTTGGCCCCAACCCGTCATCCGACCGATCACCAGTTTGGGATTGATCGCCAGCAGCACATCAGGGCCGATCCCCATCCGTTCGATAACACCGGGGCGATAGCCTTCGATCAGGGCATCCGCGCTCTTCACCAGTTCCTTGAGCTCGGCAATCGCCGCTGGGTCTTTGAGGTCGAGCTCGATCCGTTCGCGGTTGCGGTTGAGGATGTCGCGGTTGCCACCATCACCAAACCGCCCGTTGGTTCCCGGCCGCTCGACCCGGATCACCCGCGCGCCGTGATCGGCGAGCATCATGCCGCAGAACGGACCCGGCCCAATCCCAGCCAGTTCGATTACAGTCACACCCTGAAGAACGCCTGCCATGATAACCCCTCGACAAATTTAACCGCGCGATGAAATTGCCTTTAAGGGCCGTTCACGCGGCTTGTCGAGAGGACTTAGCGCAATTTGCGGCGGGCTTCAGCGAGAAGTGGATTGCCTGGCGCAGTCTTGCTGACCTGATCGACCAATTGCCGCGCCATATCAGGATCGCGGCCAAGCGCGCTTAGCGCCATGGCACGGGTCAGCGCCGCGAACGGGCTGGCCGGGGCGATCTGCCAGCCTCGTTGCGCCGTTTGCAGTGCAGCCTCGGCATCACCGCTGCGCAATTGGGCCAGACTGAGGTCGGCCAGCAACCCGGCATCGCGGTTGCCACCGCGCTGTCGCAAGCTCTCAAGCAACAACCTGGCCCGTCCCCAATCCTGCGCTGCCAAGGCCTGATTGGCAGCAATCCGGGTCATCAGTCGGCTCCCCGGGAAGAGCGCAAGGTACCGCGAAACCAGCTCAGGAGCCTGTCCGCCACGCCCGGCCCGTTCCAGCGCGAGCGCCGATCGCAATGCCAATTGATCGTTGAAGCGAACTTTCGCCGAAGCGGCATAGCGTTCCAACGCCGGAGCGCCCTGCCCCATCAATAATTCGATATCGCCGACCAGTCCGAGCGCTTCGGCGGAGCCCGGTCGCAGTTCGACAAATCGGCCGGCAACCCGGCGGGCGCCGGCCTGATCACCCGCGCCCAGCAGGCTGCGGACATAACGGGCAGAAAGGCCCGGGCTAACCTGATTGGCCGTCCAGCGCGGCGCCAGATCGGCAGCGATATCGCGCTCATAGCCGGGGATGAGCTCGGGTGCGGCCGCCCCCGCAGCCCGGTCAAGCAGCGGGGCTGCGGCAGTTCGATCACCTTGATCCTCGAGCGCTCGGCCCAGAATGCCGAGCAGATAGGGCGAGGCATCGGCGCGACCAGCCATGGCGCCGAACCTGCCAAACAGCTGCTGAATGTCACCCGCCTCGTACAACGCGCGGGCCAGCAGCGCCTGAACCGGCTGGTTGGCGGGTTGCAGGTCGGCCAGCCGGGATAGGCGTTGCGCGGCGGCGTTGGCGTTCCCTGCCTCAAGCTCCAGCGCGCCTTGCAGCAGCATCGCTGCTGGAATCTCATCAAGCTGCTCACCAACCCGGTTGAGCATGGCGCGGGCCAGATCGGTTTGCCCTGCCCTCGCCGCCAGCACCGCCTGCAGGTAGAATGCCTGCGGGTGGCGCGGATCGATCGCGATCATCTTGCGGGTGACCACCAGCATCTCGCTCGCACGGCCCAACTCGCCCAATGATGCAGCATAGCCGCCCAGCAACAGCAAATCGTTGGGAGAGGTTGCAAGCGCCTTTTCAAACAAAGGCAACGCAGCCGCGTCACCCTCTGCATCCCGAACCAGCTGCGCCTTGAACTCCAACGCGCGCGGATGATCGGGACCCGCCGCCAGCGCACGGTCGGCGGCATCGAGTGCCAGCAGATGTTCGCCGCCCTGATAGCGCAACCGGCCAATCTCAACCCACATCTGCGGATCGTTCGGGGTCAAGGCCAAGGCCCGATCATAGGCTTTGGCGGAGGCGATCAGGTCGCCATCGAGCCGCTCCAGCATGCCCAGCAAACGCCAACCGCGACCGGCCTGCGCCGCATCAAACTGCCCTGGTGCCAGCCATTCACGGGCTTTGTCGCGCTGCTCCTGCTGGATCATCGCTTCGCCCATGTCGGCAGCGACGTCTGTCTTGCTCGCCCCGTCAGCCAGTGCACGCCTCAGGTCCGCTTCTGCGGCGATGCCATCACCGCGAAGCAATGCCGCGCGGGCTTTGTCCAGATCCTCTTTCGCTGCTTCGGGCAATGCCAGCAGCGGACTCGCCAGTGCCGCGAGGGCAATCGTCAAGACAATCCGGCGCATCGGCTCAGGCCTGCAAATCGTATTGCTTCAGCAAGTCGTAAAGCGTCGGACGACTGATCCCGAGCAGCTTGGCAGTATTCGAGATATTGCCCTCACTGCGGGCCAGCGCGTGGCGGATCACCTTGCGATCGGCGATTTCCCGCGCGCTCTTGAGGTTCAGAACCTGGCCTTCATCTGCATCGGGTGCCGCAAGATCCAAATCCGCAGCTCCGATCAGCTTGCCCTCGGTCATGATCACCGCGCGCTTCACCCGATTTTCAAGTTCACGCACATTGCCCGGCCAAGGCCAGCTATCGATCGCGGACAATGCATCAGGCGCGAAGCCTTTGACTGCCGGGTTCATTTCGCGTGAGAACCGCGTCATGAACGCCTTGGCCAACAGCCCCGCATCGCCGGGTCGTTCGGCCAGACTGGGGATCTTCACGACGATTTCGGCAAGGCGATAGAACAGATCCTCGCGGAACCGCCCTTCAGCAATCATCGCTTCCAGGTTCTGATGGGTCGCGCAAACGATCCGGGTATCGACGGGAATTGATTTGCGCGAGCCGATCCGCTCGATCACCCGTTCCTGCAGAAAGCGTAGCAATTTGACCTGCAGCGGCAACGGAATGTCACCCACTTCGTCGAGGAACAGCGTTCCCCCAGCGGCCATCTCGATCTTGCCCTCGGTGGTCTTGACTGCTCCGGTGAAGGCACCCTTCTCATGCCCGAACAACTCGCTTTCAAGCAGGTTTTCCGGGATTGCTGCACAGTTGATCGCCACAAACGCGCCGTTCCGGCGATCGCTCGCTTCGTGCAGGCCGCGGGCGAGCAGTTCCTTGCCGGTCCCGCTTGCGCCCAGCAACATCACCGAGACATTGGTATTGGCGACCCGCTCAATCGTTCGCGCGACTTTGACCATCTCCGGGGCCGATGTGATCAGCCGGCCCAGCACCCGGTTTTCGTCACCCGATTTGGATGCCAACAAACGGTTCTCTGCCTCAATCCAGTGGAGCTGCGCGGCGCGGCGGACGATCAACCCCAGCGCTTCGATATCGACCGGCTTCTGATAGAAATCGTAGGCGCCTTTGGCGATTGCCGAGAGTGCGCTTTCGCGAGCACCATGGCCTGATGCGACGATAACCTTGGTGTCCGGCTTCAGCGCCATGATTTCATCCAGCACCGCAAAGCCTTCGCTGGTCCCATCAGGGTCTGGCGGCAGGCCAAGGTCGAGCGTTACCACAGGCGGCTCTTCGCTGCGCAGCAGGGCAATCGCACTGACCCGGTCCGATGCCTGAAACACCTCAAAATCCGGGTAGGCCCACTTCAGCTGAGCCTGCAAGCCGGCATCATCCTCGACGATCAGCAGCTTGGGTTTGGGTTCGGACATTCAGGCCGCTTTCTCGCCGGGCGATCCGGCTTCGTTGATGGTTTCAAACAGGGCCGCAGCTTCAGCCAGCGGCAAACGGATAACAAAGCGCGTTCCAAGCCCCTCGCGGCTCTCCACATCAAGCTGCCCGCGCATCCCCCTGACCAATTCGGCGGCTTCGTAAGCACCAATTCCAAACCCGCCGGACTTGGTCGATTCAAATGGTTTGAACAGCCGGGTGCGGACGAACTCAGGACTCATCCCGATCCCGGAGTCCACTACTTCGATCACCCCGGACAAACCGTCCGTGCTGACTGATACTAGCACCGGGGTTCCAGCGGGGCTGGCATCGATAGCGTTCTGAACCAAATGCAGAAGCACTTGTTCCAGCGAATCGCTAGCGGCCATCACTTCGCAGGACTGCGCTTCAACCAGTGTAACCGGATGGTGTGCGTCGAGACGTTCGACAACCTGCCGGGCCACCTGTTCAGCCCGCACAGGAACCAGCGTTTCGACCGCCGTTGCACCATAGCGTGACAAGCGGGCGATCAGCGCGTTGAGCTTGTCGGTCGAGTTGCGCAGCGTCACCAACATGTCAGCACGGAATTCTGGATTTTCCGCGTGCTGCTCGGCATTGCGGGCAAGCAGGCCCATTTGGCTCGCCAGGTTCTTGATATCATGCATCACAAAAGCGATGCGGCGATGGAAATCGTCAAACCGGGCGGCTTCAGCTAGCGCCGACTGCCCCGCATTCTCGGCAAGGTAAGAGGCAAGCTGCCGTCCGACAACGCGCAGCAGATCGAAGTCTTCCCAATCGAGTTTGCGAGCATGGGCCGGCCGCGCCAGCACGACCATCCCGACCATCCGGTCGAAATGCAGCAGCGGAACAAGTGCCCAGGCTTTGGGATCGGCTTTGATCCATTCGGGCACGGGATGGAGCGGATCGGCGATCTGGCGCAGTTGATCAAGATCGGCGATGAAACCATCGCGTTCGAAGGTGCGACTGGTTGCAGCGTCGATCGCCACCATCGGCACGTCCGCAGTCGGCCATTGCCAGCGCGATGCAAGCGCCAGTTCTCCGCCATCACCGCAGGTCAGCAGCAAGCCAGCCGGACACTCGGCAATATCTGCCAGCGATCGGATCACACGCTCGCCCAGCGGAGCACCTTCGGGACCCGCCTGACCGATCGTCCGGTTGAGCCGGAGCCATTCGGCGCGGTAATCGTACCGCAGTTGGAACAGGTGCTTGATCACAGTCACCCTCAGCCAGCCGCGCAACCGCTTTGAAGTAGCGAGCGCCAATGCAGCAAGCGAGGCTGTGGTTACAAAGGCGACCTGCAGCAAAACCGAATAGTTGCTCCCCGCGTAGGCCAGCCACTGGGCAGCAGCCACCATAGCGATCAGGTAGGCCCCAATTAGTGCGAGCGAGACCGATTGAAACGCAACTGCCCGCGATGGCCGGAACCGCAATTCCTCGCTCCGCTCTCCGGCACCAAGCATCAACAGCCCTGCAACCGGGACACCCAACAGCCCACGCAAGGCAGCGGTGACCTGCGGAATATCTTCAGACAGAAAAGCAATTGCGCTGTGGTTGAGGTCGACCACCCAAATCAAGGCCAGAGACGCCGCTGGCCAGCGCAGCACCAGCCGGGCTTGCTGAGATGCCCCGCCATACAGGTTATGCGTCAGGACCAGTCCGCCGATTGCGACCAGCAAATGCAGTGAGGAGAAGGCATGCAACTGCAGCACCGCTGCACTGCGCTGTGCGAGCAGAACCACGCTGGCGACCTGCAACAGTTCAACAAAAACCAAGGCGGCCAGCATCGACCTGACCGGTTTCATCGAGGCATGGCGGCCGTCGATCTCAAACAAGCGATAGATCGCGAATATCCAACCCAGATTACGCAGGCTTTCGGCGATCACAGTCGCGCTTGAACCGATCCCCAGCAAAGCGCCGGTAAGCGCCCACCCACCGCTCAACACCAGTGCTGCAACCAAGGCAGTGCGAGCCGATCCATAACGACCCCGGTGGCTCTGCAGCCATGCCGCAGCGAGCAGACAGGCGAGCGCGCCCGCGCTCCACGCTGCTACGTCGATCAAGCTCCAGACTGCCGACGAAGCGAACACCTCAGCGCGCCCCCTCGTGCCACAGCACCACCCGCAGCGTTTGCAGCAGGATCAGCAGGTCCAGAAAAGGAGTGTAATTCTTGGCGTAGTAAAGGTCGAACTCAAGCTTATGCCGCGAATCTTCCAGATTGGCGCCATAGGGATAATTGATTTGGGCCCATCCGGTAATGCCCGGCTTGACCATATGCCGCTCCGCATAAAACGGCAGCTGCTCTTCCAGCTCCGCTACGAACTGCGGCCGTTCCGGGCGCGGTCCCACGAAGCTCATTTCACCCTTCAGCACCGACCAGGTTTGCGGCAGCTCATCAATCCGGACTTTGCGAATGAACCGGCCAAGCCGGGTGACACGCGGATCGTTTTCCTGCGCGAACTGTGCGCCGCCAACCTCAGCATCGGTGCGCATCGAGCGAAGCTTGATCACGTCAAACAGCTCGCCATAAAGCCCGACGCGCGGTTGACGGTAAAATGCTGGCCCCTTGCTGTCGAGCTTCACCAATACTGCAAATAGCGCGATCACCGGCGCGGCCAAGATCAGCAGGAGCAGACTGGCGGTAATGTCAAACACCCGCTTCGCCGCGCCGGAGATTGCCCGGCCGGATGAGAACCCGTCCGAGAAGATCAGCCACGAAGGATTGACCGTATCGAGGTCGATCCGCCCGGTCTCCCGCTCGATGAAGCTGGAGAAATCATTGACATGAACCCCGGTGGTCTTGATCCGTAACAGGTCAGACAGTGGCAGCGAATTGCGCCGCTCTTCCAGCGCCAGCACCACTTCGCTTACGCCGAGGTTTTCGACATACTGCGTCAAGTTGTTGATCGCGCTGCGGGCAATGGCCTGCTCGATAACCGGAACACTCTCAGTCATCGCGACGTTGCCGACAATTACGAAGCCGCTTTCAGGGCGATCTGATAGATCCTGCAAACGCTTGGCCCGGTCACCCGCACCCAGTACCAGCACCCGGCGCCGAAACGCCGATGCACCGAGAATTCCGCCGACAACCAGCCGGTTCATTACCAAGACGATGATCGATCCCGCCATCGCGTAGGCCAGCACAGAGCGCCAGAAATTCTGCCCACCAAACAGGAAGTCGACAAAAGCGAGCGCAATGATCCCAAGACTTGTCGCGACCAGCAACCGCGCCGTGGCGAACCGCATCGAACGCAGCGCCTCTGATCCGTAAACCCCGACCGCGATCATCGCGAGCATGATGATTCCAGTGAAACCGGTTAGCTGCCAGAACCGCGACGCGATCGTTCCGGCGTCAATTCCGATCTGGCTTGCACGCAGCCGCCAGCCGAAATCAGCTGCAAAGAACAGCAGCGCGATATCGATCAGGCCGAGCAAGACCACGGCGTGGGGAATGTAGTGCTTGAATAGCCGGATCATCGCCTGCGCAGGGCCCTTTGCTGGATACCAGCGCCCTGCCTAACCGGCAGAAGTGAAATGTCGGTAAATTTTACAGGTGTTGGTTAAGGCGCAATTGAAAACGGCGTCAGCCCGCGGCTACGTTCGTCGAACTGCAGCACCGCCCCGCGCGGCGGCAATGAGCGTTGTTGGCAATCAACCCGGTGACAGCGCGCGCAGCCCGGCCCGACCCGCATGGCCTGGGCCGGATCAAGCGAAAGCCCTCGCGATTGCGCCAGTTGCCCGGCCAAGCGCGCTTCCAGCCCCAGCACGACCACAAATTGGGCCGCTTCCCCGCCCGGCGCGCCGGTGCCTTCTACGCTGCGCGCCATGGTAAACCAGTCGCTTTCCTGCCCGCTGGTTTCGGCAAAGGCGATGGTCTGGACCTGAATCCGTCCGGCTTGCTCAAAGCCGCGGTGGACGTTCCAGAGCGGGCAGGCGACCTCGCTTTCCAGCAAGGTCGTGCCGCTGGCCCCGGCATAACGCTTGGAAAACTGTCCGGCCCGGTCAATCCGCGCCATGAAGAACGGTAGGCCGCGCTGACCGACCCGTTGCAGTGTGGTGAGCCGGTGCGCGAGCTGTTCAAACCCGACGTTGAAGCGGCGTTGCAGGATTGTCAGGTCATATCCGGTCGCCTCGCAGGCCCGCATGAACCGGCCATAGGGCATCAACAGGGCGGCGGCGAAGTAGCCCGCGAGATGGCGCCGAAACAGCCGCCAAGCCGCGCGGTCCGTAAACTGGGCACCATCAGCGATCGCCGTGATCGCCTCCCCCTGTTCGAGCAGTGCAAGTTGCACCGCGACATGGAAATTCCTTGAGGACTGATCGAGCAGCTCCGACAGTTGCAGCTGCCGCGCATGCAAATCGAGCCGCCGCAGTGCATCGGGCATCACTTCGACCGGCAAGATGCGCAGTGACAACTGATGTTTTTGCCGCAGACGTTCGGCCAGTGCGGCACCCATGTCAGCATTGGACAGACGCAACTCGTCGGACAGTTCCTCGGCCGCGGCGTCCAGATCGGCGAAGTGGTTGCGCCACCGCTCAATCTCGCGCCGGGTCAGATCCATCGGATCGCTCGCCTCTGCGCCTGCCGCAGATCCGCCAGCATCAAACAGCCGAGCAAAGGCGAGTGCAGCTTGCGGAGCGGCGGCGAGCCATTCGGCAATCTCGTCGCGATCGATCCCCAAATCTGCGAAGCGTTCGTCGCTCAAGCGCCGCTTCAGCCCATCGATTCCGCCAACCGCCTCATCCTGGCGCAGGCTGCGCGGGTCAAAATCAAAGGCTTCGGCCAGTTGCACCAGCAGCCGCGCCGAAAGCGGGCGCTGGTTGCGCTCGATCAGGTTGAGGTAGCTGGGCGAAATCGCCAGACGCGCGGCCATCGCCGCCTGGGTCAGCCCTTCACGGCGGCGCAGGCGGCGGATCGCGGGTCCGGCAAGGAATGCTGTGTCAGCCATGACGGCATTTTGTCATTTAATTTACAACCTTGCAAGCCGCTGTCGCGCAATCGGCGCAGTTAGACAAGAATTGTTGTAATTTCTGTTACCGATACGGTCACCGACAGGCCTATCAGGCGGTCAACACCTCCCACGGAGAATCCCAGTGACCTATTCTGACAGCCTCGCCAATGCCCAGCAAACCATCGCCCAGAACGCCAATTGGGACGGGATCGATGCCGAATCGGTTGCCCGCATGCGGCTGCAGAACCGGTTCAAGACCGGGCTTGAGATCGCCAAGTACACCGCCGGGATCATGCGTAAGGACATGGCCGCCTATGACGCCAATCCGGCCGAATACACCCAGTCGCTCGGCTGCTGGCATGGCTTCATCGGACAGCAGAAGCTGATCTCGATCAAGAAGCATTTCGGCACCACCAAGGGCCGCTACCTGTACCTGTCGGGCTGGATGATCGCCGCTTTGCGCAGCGAATTTGGCCCGCTGCCCGATCAGTCGATGCACGAAAAGACCAGCGTTCCGGCACTGATCGAGGAACTCTACACATTCCTGCGGCAGGCCGATGCCCGTGAACTGGGCGGCCTGTTCCGCGAACTCGACGAAGCCCGCAATGCTGGCGACGAAATGAAGGCCAAGGCCGTTCAGGCCAAGATTGATGGCTTTGAAACCCACGTCGTTCCGATCATCGCCGATATCGACGCCGGGTTCGGCAATGCCGAAGCGACCTATCTGCTGGCCAAGAAGATGATTGAAGCCGGCGCCTGCGCGCTCCAGATCGAAAATCAGGTCTCGGACGAAAAGCAGTGCGGCCATCAGGACGGCAAGGTTACCGTTCCGCACGAAGACTTCATCGCGAAGATCCGCGCGATCCGTTACGCCTTCATGGAAATGGGCGTTGAGGACGGCATCATCGTCGCCCGCACCGACTCGCTCGGCGCTGGCCTGACCAAGCAGATCGCCTTCACCCGCGAAGCTGGCGACATCGGCGATCAGTACAACAGCTTCCTGGATTGCGAAGAAGTCAGCACTGTCGGCCACGGCGACGTTCTGATCAGCCGCGATGGCAAGCTGCTCAAGCCCAAGCGGCTGCCGAGCAACCTGTTCCAGTTCCGCAGCGGAACCGGCGAAGACCGCTGCGTGCTCGATTGCATCAACAGCCTGCAGAACGGCGCCGACCTGCTGTGGATCGAAACCGAAAAGCCGCACATCGGCCAAATCGGCGGCATGGTCAGCCGGATCCGCGAAGTGATCCCGAACGCCAAGCTGGTCTACAACAATTCGCCCAGCTTCAACTGGACGCTGAACTTCCGTCAGCAAGTGTTTGATGCCTGGACCGAAGCTGGCAAGGATGTTTCCGCCTATGATCGGGCCCGGTTGATGAGCGTCGATTACGACACCACCGAGCTGGCCGCCGAAGCCGACGAGCGGATCCGCACCTTCCAGCGCGATGCTGCGGCGCAGGCCGGGATCTTCCACCACCTGATCACGCTGCCGACCTATCACACGGCCGCGCTGAGCACGGATAACCTCGCCAAGGAATACTTCGGCGACGCCGGGATGCTGGGCTACGTCAAGAACGTCCAGCGCGAAGAAATCCGTCAGGGCATCGCCTGCGTGAAGCATCAGAACATGTCGGGCAGCGACATTGGCGATGATCACAAGGAATACTTCGCCGGTGAAGCCGCGCTTAAGGCAGGCGGCGCACACAATACGATGAACCAATTCGCGGCATAAAGCCGCGGGTGGGAACCAGTTCGCGGCCTAACGACCGCACAGCACTCCTGGGGAGGAGAAACGATGGCCGCCGGGACGCCCCTTTCGTCCCGGCGGTCATCAACCCTTTTCTAACCATATGCCCAAACGAGCCGGTTAACCTTCGCCGGCTAGATAGGGCCTTATGCGCCGCCCTGTACCCACCGTTCCGATTTCACCACAACAGCTGAAGCATTTTGCGGCAGCGACGGTGGCAATCACTGGCCTGTTGGCCATGTTCGCTAGCGGTGAAGGCGGGGGATTGAGCGATGACCTTCAGGCGCGCGCCGCCCAGAACAAGCTTGCCCAAACCGAAGTATCAAAGCTTGGCACGACCCAGCTGAAGGCCCATGTAAAACTGAAGAACAATGGCAAGGCCCACTTCGCTTTCTCGGAAGGTGGCGAAGTTGTCGATATGTCGGCAGAATGGGGTTCAGGCAGCAGTGGCGGCGGCGGAGCCGTAGCACCGCGCCCGAATGCCAATCCGACAGTCATGCGGCCCCAATTGCCCAAAAACCCTGGCGAGAGCGTCACCATCGCGGGTGCTGAAGGCCTGCCCGACGCCGCCAAGCCAGAAAGTCAGCGCGCCAAAAAGGTCCCGCCAAAAAAGGCCGAAGCCAAACCGTTCAACAAGCCATCCGAGCAGGATCTGGATAAGGCCCTCGAGGCGTCGCGGCAGCGATCGGGTGCTGCCGACACCGACGAAGATTAAAAGCAGTCCCGCGCAAGAAACGACCGGGTGTCTGACCCGATCAGCGCGGCGTGGCCATAGTTGGGATGGTCAATCACCACCATCGCGTTACCCGCCCCGGATTTCCATGCCGCAATCGCGTCCGCAGGAAAGTCAAAGTGGAAGAAATGGACCGCGCTCGCCTTGTTGTCATGCGCACGGGTCCGCTCGGTATCGCCTTCAGGCCGCGCGCGGATCGTGAATTCCCCAATCTGGATCGCGACGTGTTTTTCGACCCCGCCAATCGTTCGCAGAAACGCATCGCGGCGGCCTTCATCGGCAACTTCAAACAACAGCGTGCAAGTCAATTCCTGCCCTTTAGGCACCATCGGATCATAGGCTGCGAGCTCATCGACCAACTGCTCGTCGCCGCCCTTTTCGATCCGCAACATCTCCTGCACCTGCAGCCACATCGAATCCCAGTTTTCAAACAGAACGGTCGCGTGCGGACCGACTGACAGCCGCGTGAGCGCCTTGCGGGCCAGCGCCTCCTGCTTCTTGTCTGCGCGGATCAGTTCGTACTGGTCGAGCGGAAGAATATCGGTTGCAGTGATTGAGCGGGTATCGCGGGGCATTTCAGTTACAATCCATAGGCTTGGGCAAGGACTTCGATCGGGTGACCGATCCGCGCCGGAGGTTCACTGCCATTCGCCGCGATCACCTG
>JAGNTK010000126.1 GCA_017987575.1 Novosphingobium sp.
CGGAACCGAGCGGCCTGCCGGCGAACTGGAAGAAGGCGACGACAAGGAATGGTCGCCGATTTAGCCGCCAAAGGTTGCATCGCGCGCGCATTTGCCTAATCCGCAGGGCATGACGATTGCTCGCCTCGCTGACCTGGCAGACAAAGCCGCTTGCCCCAGGCTGGTGGTCAAGATCGGCTCGTCGCTGCTGGTTGGCGCGGGCGGGGTGCGACGGGCGTGGCTTGAAGGTCTGGTGGCAGAGATTGCTGCGGCCAAGGCGCGCGGGCAAGAAGTGATCGTGGTGTCTTCGGGCGCAATTGCGCTGGGCGCTGCGACGCTGGGGCTCGACAAGGGCGGACGCGGCAGTCTGGCCGATGCGCAGGCTGCTGCCGCTGTGGGCCAGATCGCCCTATCCGGGCTGTGGGCTGAACTGCTGGGCGCCCACGGGATCACCGCCGCGCAGCTGCTGCTGACGCTGGAGGATCTTGAGGATCGCCGCCGCTACCTCAACGCTACCGCTACGCTGACCCGGCTGCTCGATATGGGCGCGGTGCCGGTGATCAATGAGAATGATAGCGTCGCCACGCAGGAAATCCGCTTTGGCGACAATGACCGGCTGGCCGCACGGGTAGCCCAGGCGGCGCAGGCAAACGCGGTAATGCTGCTGTCCGATGTCGATGGGCTGTTCGATCGCAATCCGGCTGAACCGGGCGCGGTCCTGCTCCCCGAAGTGCGGGGGGTCAGCGCTGAAATCCACGCGATGGCGAACACTGGCAGCAGTTCTGGCATGGGCTCAGGCGGGATGACCAGCAAGCTGCAGGCGGCCGAGATCGCCGGGCGCGCCGGGATTGCATTGGCGATCGCTTCTGGCCTGCACGATGCGCCGATCGCACGGGCCACCGCGGAGGGTATCGGCACGCTGTTCCTGCCCAAGAGCGGGCGGGGCCGCAAGGATGCGGGGCGCAAGGCCTGGCTGGGCGGACGGCTGCGGCTTAAAGGCGCGCTGGTGATCGATGCCGGTGCGGCGCGGGCGCTGGGCAAGGGCTCCAGCCTGCTCGCCGCCGGAGTGGTGAAGGTTGAAGGCGAGTTTCAGCGCGGCGATGCGGTGGCTGTGCGGGCCGAAGATGGCACCACGCTAGCGCATGGTCTGGCCGAATACGATGCATTGGAATGCGCGCACTTGATGGGCCGCCAATCGGGTGAACAGGCCGCGATCCTGGGCTACGCTCCCCGTTCGGCCGTGGTCCACCGCGATCAGATGGTGCTGCTGTGACCATCGCCGTGACCGGCGCCACCGGCTTTGTCGGACAGGCGCTGCTCGACCGGGCATTGGAAGCTGACGTGACCGTGAAAGCCCTGGCGCGCCGCGCGCAGCCGCCACTTGCCGGAGTCGAATGGGTCAGCGGCGATCTCGATACCAATGCTGCCCTGCGCCAACTGGTCCGCGGGGCCGAGGCGGTGATCCATGTCGCGGGCGTGGTCAACGATGCCGCGCAGTTCGAAAGCGGCAATGTGCTGGGCACGCTTAACGTGATCGAAGCGGCCAAGGCCGGGGGCGTACAGCGCTTCATCCATGTCTCCTCGCTCTCAGCGCGTGAGCCGGATCTTTCGGCCTATGGCGCGAGCAAGGCCCGGGCTGAAAAGCTGGTCATGGCGAGCGGGCTTGATTGGACCATCGTGCGCCCGCCCGGAATCTATGGCCCGCGCGATGTCGACTATTTCGAGATGTTCCGTCTGGCCCGCTGGGGGTTGATGCCGGTCCCGCCCAAGGAAGGCCGGGCCTCGATCATCCATGTCGATGATCTGGCACGGTTGCTGCTGGCCTTGGTTCCCGGCGGTGAGGGCGTTTCATCCCAGACCTTTGAGCCTGACGATGGCCGCGAGCAGGGTTGGAGCCACTATGAATTCGCCCGCGCTATCGGCTGGGCGATGGGACGGCGGCCATGGGTGGTGCACCTCAGCCGCGCTTCGCTCGAGCGTGCGGCGCGGGTTGATCGGCGCGTGCGCGGCCCCAAGGCCCGGCTAACTGCTGACCGGGTCGGCTACTTGAGCCACCCCGATTGGGTTGTCAGCAATGACGCCCGCCCTCCGCGCGGACTTTGGCAGCCGCTGGTGCCAACCCGCGAAGGGCTGAAGGCAACGGCGCAGTGGTATCGCGACAATCGCTGGCTTTAGACCGCTGTCGCGATTCGACAAGGTTGCACATTTCCAGATGTCTATTGTGCCCAAGCCGCTGAGAAAGCGGGCTAGATGGGAGAGTTTTGATGCGGGTATTGCTGGCAATCGCACTGTTATGCGTCGGATCGGCTGCAATGGCGAAACCACCTGTTGCCGCCAAGAAGCCGCCTGTTGCGGCAGCAGGCGCGTCGTCTGCAGCGTCGTTGAAAGCGGGGCTTGAAGCAATCAAGCGCAACGATCATGCCGGTGCGGCTCGTCAGTTTTCCGCCGCCTGCAAGGCTGGCAACATGGAAGCGTGTCACAACCTTGCCGTTCTGACGTCGCTTGGCCAGGGAACAGCACAGGATCACCTTCGCGCGGCGCAGCTTTACCAAAAGGCCTGTTCAGGCGGCTATGTTGCTGCCTGCAGCAATCTTGGGGTGAATTATTCCAAGGGAATGGGGGTCGCCAAGGATGATGCGATGGCGGTCAAGCTGTTCAAGCAAGGCTGCGACGGCAAGGACATGAGCGGCTGCTTCAACCTTGGTCTGCGTTATCTTGACGGACGGGGGGTGACCAAAGACTATGCCCGGGCCGGTCAGCTGTTCAGTCAGGCCTGCGATGGCGGTGTTGCTGATGCCTGCTTCAACTATGGCGAAATGCATACGCGCGGGCAGGGTGTGGCACGCAACCATGTTCGCGCCGCAGAACTGCACGAGAGCGCCTGTGATAACGGCTCGGCACTTGGCTGCAACGCGCTCGGCGCGCTCTATGGCTTGGGCGATGGCGTCCCCAAGAGCGATTCACGCGCGGCGAGCTTTTATGACCAGGCCTGCAAAGGCGGTGCGGCGATTGGCTGCAGCAACCTCGGCGTCCGCTATATGCGTGGGACCGGGGTTCCGCAGGACAAAGTGCGGGGCGGGCAATTGTTCGAACAGGCCTGTGCGAATGGGAAGGGTGAGCCTGGCGGGTGCTATATGCGGGCCCAGAATTACTTCACCGGCGATGGCGTTGCGAAGGATATGCCGCGCGCGCTGAAATATTTCACGCTGGCATGCGATGCCGGTGATGCCGGGGCCTGCTACATGCTTGGGGCAATCTATGGCAACGGCGATGGTGTTACGGCTGATCGGGCCCGTGCCATCGGCTATTTCCAGCAGGCGCTTAAGTATGATCCCGATTTCGCCCCGGCCAAAAACGGTCTGAGATCGCTGGGCGCGAACTAGTGCTTTCTGTTCGATTGACTGGGACCCTAGCCGAGGATTTGATTGCGCCATGAAGATGCGGAACCCTGTCCGGCTCCTGCTGGCGGCAATTTCGGTTTTGCTGTCCGGATCGTTCTTGGTCCCGATCGCAGCCGAGGCAGGGTCGGGCACCCGCACCTTCGAAGGCTATCAGTTCACCGAGGCCGAATTTCAGACGATGCAGGCCGGGGCCGAACGCGCACAGAACGGGGCCAGAGCCCTGGCCGAGAGGGACTGGGTAACGGCAGAGCGGGAATGCCGTGCGGGATATGACGCGTGGACCGGCGTGGGCATGCCTGCGCGCGGCAAGGCGGTCGGATTCTACATCCAGGTCAAGGCCTGCATGGCTGATGCCTTCGCCGGGCAAAAGCGCTGGGACCGGGCCTGCAAGTGGTATGGTCTCAACAATTACGTCAGTGCGATCTATTCAAATCCGCGTCAGGCCTGCGCCCAGTATGAACAGCAGCAACAGCAGGGCATTCAGCAAGACGAACCCGTCAGCCGCACCGCTCCGCAGCAGACTTCGGAATATGGCGCGGCTGTGTCGGGCTTTTCAGGCCAGATCAAGGCGCTCAACTCGTCACCCGATCGCGGTGCGCGGATGGCGCGGGTGACCCAGGTGTCCGAGCAATGCGACCGGTTGTGGAATTTCCGCAAAACCAACCCGACTGCGAGGGGGGCCGCAGATTTCTGCATGGGTATCGTCAAGTTTGAGCAAGGCGAAACAGAAGAAGGGTGCCAGGCCATGTGGATGAGCGCTAGAAGCCTTGACGCTGTCCGCACCACAGCAATGTCGCAGGCAGAGGCAGGCGATCTGATCACGCTCGAGCAAGCTCTGAAGGGCTACCGGTCCAGTTGCGCCAGCAAGGGATTTGCCTGGCCCGGTTTCGCTGAAGACTGGCTGCATAAATCCTGACCTGTTTTCATCAAAGCCTAAGCAACTGCTTATCGCGCGTAACGTAAGCCACTGTGCCTCGCGCAGACGCGAGGTTGCTGCCAGCATTGCTCCACAACCGCACAGGAGCATCCGCCATGGAAGACCAAGCCAAAGCGCCGCGACGCTGGGACCCGATCGTCAAACTGACCCATTGGGGCATTGTCGCCGCCATTATTGGTAACGCCCTTGTCACCGAGGAAGGCTCAGGCTGGCACATCTGGGTTGGATATGGCCTGGCGGCACTGCTCGGCTTGCGGCTGTTATGGGGGCTGATCGGCCCCGCGCAGGCGCGCTTTTCCGCCTTTCCGCCCAGTCCGGGGCGAGCGATTGCCCACATTGGCGAGATCAAGAACGGAGAACCGACGCAGCACCACTCGCACAATCCGCTGGGAGCTTTGATGGTCTATGCAATTTGGGCCACCCTGCTGGTGGTGATCGGCAGCGGCATTGCGATGTCCGGCCCGCCACCCGCCGATCCCTCTGCTGTCAGCGGCGAGGCAGGAGAGGGAGGAGGCAACGAAGAGGAAGAAGGTGAAGAACACGCCGCACTTGGCAACCTGCTGATCGCTCCAGCCAATGCCGATGAGGGCGGAGAAGGCGAAAAGGAAGGCGAGGGCGAGGAACTGTTCGAAGAAATGCACGAAATCGCGGTCAACTTGCTCTATCTGTTGATCGCCCTCCATCTTGCCGGTGTCGTGTTCGAGACACGCCGCTCTGGTCGCGAAGTGGTTGGGGCGATGATTCCGGGGGGCAACCGCCGCAGCTGACGGGAACAATGATGGCAGCACAGCCCAAACGCACGTTCATGCACCGCGACCGGCAAACCCTGCTGGTCGCGGTTGTCATCGCGGTTCAGGCGGTGGCGGCGGTGTTCTTTGTGGCCGATGCGCTGGGCGATGTGTCCGAGGCCGGGATCACGGCGCATATCGCAATTGAGGTCTTGATCGCCTTCGCCCTGCTCGCGGGCGTAATTCTGGGGGCTTGGCACTTGCGGGTGTTGTTGGCCGAGGCAGAGCGGCGCGAACAGGCGCTGACGGTTGCGTCTGGCGCTTTGGCTCAACATATCGCGGTTCGCTTCGGCGAATGGGGCCTGACTGCTGCGGAAGGCGATGTAGCCCTGTTTGCACTGAAAGGCTGCGACGCCGCTGAAATCGCCCGGCTGCGCGG
>JAGNTK010000127.1 GCA_017987575.1 Novosphingobium sp.
CTTTGATAGCTTAGCGCCATGCGGCAGGGGCCGTCGTTGGATCGATTGACCAGGGGGTATCTATGAATTCACGTGAACTTATGCGCAGCGTTTTGGCTTGCGGCATTTCACTCGGCGCATTTGTCGCTCCGGCCATGGCGCAGAACGCTCCCGATTCCACCAAGCCTGCCGCCGAAGAAGCCGCTGCTGAGACCATGATTGTGGTGACCGGTTCACGGATCAAGCAAGATCCAACCAAGAGCGCGCTGCCGCTGGAAATCATCACCAACGTCGATATCGAACGCAATGGCATCGCCAATCCTGAAGCGCTGAACATGTTCCTCACCGCCAACGGCAGCGGTGCGGATAACCTCGCCTCCAACTCGGACGTGGTCACCGGCGCGCAGCGCGGCACCAACGGGCTCGCCGCCGCCAACCTGCGCGGGCAGGGCAGTGCCGCGACACTGATCCTGCTGAATGGCCGCCGGGTCGCGGCGCATGGTCTTTCGGGCGGCGCGGTTGACGTGAACCAGATCCCGTTTGCGGCGATCGACCGGGTGGAAATCCTGAAGGACGGCGCATCGGCCATCTATGGCACCGATGCCATCGGCGGCGTGATCAACTACGTCACCAAGAAGAACTTCCAGGGCGCGTCATTGGCCGGCTCGGTCGATGTAACCGAACAGGGCGGAGGGAACATCTACCGGCTTTCAGGGGTGATGGGCTTTGGCGATCTGGACGAAGACGGCATCAACATCATGGGTGGCGTTTCTTACAGCTGGAACCACATGCTGCGCGGTTCGCAGCGTGATTTCGTCAACGGTAATCAATCGAGCCGCGGTCTGTCGGTTGATACCCGCGGTACCCCGATTGCATCCATTTTCCCCGTCGCGTTGACGCCCTTGAACGCCACGCTGTTTCCCAATGGCAGCCTGTTTGGCGGCTCGAGCTCAACCTATCGGCCAACGCCAAGCAGCGCGTCGATCGCCAACCCATACTACCTGTCGAATTTCTATTTCCCCGGAACCACCACGATTGCCAATGGCGGCGTGAATATCCTGGATATTCCGGGCGGGGCTGGCTGTGACACGATGGACGGTGGGATGGCCTATGACACCAGCATCTGGACCGCGACGACCGGCGCGGCTTGGGCTTGTGCCTGGGATACGGGCCGCGCCACGGTTATCCAGCAGCCGATCCAGACCCTGACCTATTACACCAAGGCCACAATCAATCTGGGTGGTGGGCATCAATTGTCCGCTGAACTTACCGGTTCAGACGCCAATTCTGCCAAAAGCTTTTCGCATGCGCAGCTTTCAACCAATGGCACCAATTTTGCGGCAACCTATCCGCTCAACGCCCTGACCCAGACCCAGTATGACGCGGTGTTCAATTCGCTGGTTGCTGCGTTTGCGGGTTCACCGGCACAGGCCGGTTTGCTTGCGAATTATGGCGATGGGATCGGCTTCCGTTGGCGCTGCATTGCTTGTGGCCCGCGCGAATACAAAACTCACACCCGGACTCTGCGGGCCATGGTCAGCCTTGAAGGTCCGCTGCCATTCTCGGGCTGGGACTACCGAGTTTCTGTGTCGCATGCCGAAAGCGAAAGTTCGTCGGTATTGGGCTCCGGCTACTATTATCGAGGCACCCTCAATAGCGGCGCCAATGATCCACTTGCCCCGGTTGCACCTGGTGCAACGGGCGGCGGGCTTGTCGGCATGCTTAACGCCGGCATCCTGAATCCGTTCTCAGTTGAACAGAGCGCCGCCGCAATGGCCGGACTACAGGCCATCTCAGCCTATGGCACCACGCTCTACGGTGGCCGCTATACGGTCAAGGAAGTCGATGCGTCGTTGGCGGGGCCGCTGTTCGATGTTCCCGGCGGGACCGTGCAGATGGCCGTGGGGGTCGACTGGCGGCGTGAAACCTATGGCTTCAACGGTTCACCTGCCGCCGCCACCAACCAGCCGGTCATCATGCTGGCCGCGTTCGACAACGTGAACGCGCTGATCCCGAAGAACCGGACCGTTAAGGCCGCCTTTGTCGAAGTCGATGTTCCGATTCTGGATATGCTGACCGTCACCGGCGCGTTCCGGATCGATGATTATTCGGGCTTTGGCACCACCACCAATCCCAAGGTGTCGGTCAAGTTCACTCCGACCGAGTGGCTGATGTTCCGCGGGTCCTATTCAACCGGCTTCCGCGTGCCCAGCTTCAACCAGATCTTCAACGGGGTGACTGAAACCAACTATTCGGGCAGTGACATTGTCGATCCCGTCAGCTGCCCCAGCCTGGTCGCCAGCAGCACCGATCCGAATTGTGCCTTTATCCGCCCGGTGATCTGGACTGGCGGCAACGTCAACCTCGGCCCGGAAAAGGCCAAGATGGCGAGTGTCGGGGTTGTGTTCCGGCCCAAGGCCGGCTGGAGCCTGTCGGCCGATTGGTGGATGATCAACGTCGATGGCACCATTCAGGATCTCAGCATCAGCCAGCTGCTGCAGAATGCGGCGCTGTTCCCCGAACGCTTTATTCGCGACAGCGGCGGCGATATCACCGTGATCGACCGGCGCTGGTTCAATGCCGGGTCGCGGCGCACGCAGGGCGTGGAGTTCGCGCTGCGCGGTGGGTTTGATCTGAGTGAGGGCAATCGGATCTCGATCGGGATGGACGGATCACTGCTGCTCAAAAAGCGTGAAAAGCTGCTGCCCAGCGCACCGTTCGGTCCAAGCCTGGTTGGCGTGTTCACGCTGACCGGCGATCTTGGTTTGCGCTGGAAGCACAACGCCTGGGTTAGCTACACCAGCGAAGATTGGGCGGTTACTTTCACTCAAATCTTCCGAGCAGGCTATGCCAACCGCGCCCTGCCCGGTTCGGCCGCTCAGCCGGATTACAATGCCCGGGTGAAGCCCTACCACATCTACAACCTGTCGGCCTCGTACCTTGGCCTTGGTCCGCAGTTCCGGATCACCATGGGGATCAAGAACATCTTCAACACCGATCCGCCGTTCGCGATCACCTATGACGATAACACTGGCGCTGGTTCCAGCTGGGAACCGCGTGTAGCCGATCCGCGTGGGCGCTCGTTCAACGTGGCGGTGGAAGTTCGCTTCTAGGCCAGCGTTATAAAGACAAGGAAGGGACGCCCGGCACTGCCGCGGCGTCCCTTTTCTTGTTCAATGCGCTGTAAATAGAAGCAAAAACCTCGTTAACGGCCAATTTACTTCGATCTGGGAAAAGTATTGCCGACAAATCCGCAAATTGACCTGGGTCGGGCAATGGCAAGTGAACCCTTGTTTCAGAATACTGGTGGCAGGCGCGGCGAGCGGCTGCGCTATGGCGCAGAGGTTCAATTTCGCTGCGGCACGCGCCGGGCCAATGTGCGCTTGCGCGATATCTCCAAATTTGGCGCGCGTGTCTCAGGCGTGTTTCTAGTCCACCCTGACGACCACTTCTTCATCAAGCTTAGCGGCATGGAATCGATCGAGGCGCGGGTCGCCTGGGTCGACGAATTTGAATTCGGCTGCGAATTTCTCCGGCCACTGAACGATGTCATTCTGGAAAACGTGATTCAGCGCGGCTGAATACAGAGGAGTTCCCCTGGCGTCTGTTCAAGCGGGACAGCTTGACCCCTGCCCGGGCACGGTTTGGCCGTGCATCTGGGGGGAGGCGGCACGGGGAGGGGACCCCGGTGCCCGGGCAGAAGTCTGGGCGACCCGATCAGGCCAGCGGGCGGAACGGTGCGTCGGCGCGCCAGCGGGTCAGGATGTTGTCGTGCACGATCGGGCTGAGCAGCTTGTCGAACGCGCAGCCGCTCAGGCTGTTGTCCCACCACACCACTTCGCCCTGCAAGGCTTCGATCCCCGGAAGGGTCAGCCAGCAGACGGTGCCAGGATGAATCCGGTTGACCGCCGCCGCGCAAAAGCCGCTGAGCGACAGATCGTGAACCACGGTTTGAAACCCACGCCCGCCCGACATCCGCAGCGTTGCGGGGATCGAAATCCGGGTGCGCGGCGCGCTGCGATCTTCCTGCGCCGCAGTGAAATAGGAATCTCGCTGAATGAGCAGATTTTCGCCCATGATGTTTGGCCCTCTTGTGACAGGCTTTCCGGCTTCTTTCCGGTCAAGCTTTGCACAATATGCCGCAGCGCAGTTTCTGATGGTTTACGAGGACTGGTTAACCCGTTCGCGGTGCGGGCTGGCAAACTGTTCACCAAGCAGTGAAATCAGGCGTTCAGCCACCACCGAAGGAAGCTTGACGCTGGCCGGATCTTCGCCTGGATAAGCTTTGGCGCGCATCGCGGTACGGGTTGCGCCGGGATCGATGATTGCGACCCGCAATTTGCTGATATTGCGGGTTTCCTGCGCGTAACAGTCAATCAAGGTCTCGGCCGCCGCCTTGCTCGCGGCATAGGCGCCCCAGAATGCCCGCGGGGCAGCGGCAACGCTGGAGGTCACGTAGATCAGCCGCGGATCGGTGCTGGCCTTCAGCAGCGGATCGAACCGGGCGATCAAGGCCTGGGTGGCGAGTACGTTAATGGTCAGCGCCTTGGAGAACTGCGCTTGATCAATGTCTTTCGCAGCAGTCAGTTCAGGCAGGACGGCGGCGGCGTGAATCAGGATATCAAGCCGTTGCCAACGCTCGGTGATGGCGTTGGCCAGCCGGGCAATCCCATCGGCATCGGCCAGATCGACCGGCGCGATCGTCGCGCTGCCACCGGCATCGAAAATCCGCTGTTCGACAGCCTCAAGCGCCTTGGTGTCGCGCCCGGTCAGCACGACATGCGCGCCCGCCGCCGCCAGCGCTTCGGCCGTGGCCGCCCCAATCCCGCGGCTTGCGCCGGTAACCAGCGCGACTTGCCCGTTAAGCGCCGTCACGCGACCTGCCCGACCGGCAAGGGTAGCTGATCGGTCGCCGCTTCACGCTCGGCCAGGTCGGTCAGGCTGGTGGGATACTCGCCGGTGAAGCAGGCATCGCAATGCTGCGGGCAGGCGGCATTGCGGCTGGGCTCACCAACCGCGCGGTAGAGCCCATTGATCGAGACGAATGACAGGCTATCGGCGACGATGAACTTGGTCATCTCCTGAATGTCCATCCGTGCCGCCAGAAGCTTGTTCCGCTCGGGCGTATCGACCCCGTAGTAACAGCTGTGCATGGTCGGCGGGCTGGCGACGCGCATGTGCACTTCGGCCGCACCGGCATCGCGCATCATCTGGACGATCTTCATGCTGGTGGTGCCGCGCACGATCGAATCGTCGATCAGCACGATCCGCTTGCCTTCGACCAGCGCGCGGTTGGCGTTGTGCTTGCGCTTTACGTCAGCGTGGCGCGCGCCGTCCGATGGCTGAATGAAGGTTCGCCCGACATAGTGCGAACGGATGATCCCCAGCTCAAACGGAATGCCGCTCTCCTGGGCATAGCCGATGGCGGCCGGCACGCCGCTGTCGGGCACCGGGATCACCAGATC
>JAGNTK010000128.1 GCA_017987575.1 Novosphingobium sp.
GGATCGGCTGCGGCAATTTATCGAATTCAAAGCTGGCAGTCACACTGGCCTGATCCGCGCCGCTGCGCACCAACCCGCTTTCGGCCCGCGCGCCCAGTGCCAGCCCCAGCGCATCGAGCAGGATCGACTTACCTGCCCCGGTCTCGCCAGTCAGCACGCCCAGCCCGCCCGAAAAATCGAGGTCGAGCGCTTCGATCAGCACGACGTTGCGGATGGAAAGACGGGTGAGCATGTTCGCCGCCTGTTCTAACGGCACTGCGCGGCAGAGTCACCCCGCTTCGGGCATTTCCGGAAAGGGCGGCTCCAGCGTGATCGGATCGGCCAGGCTGACCTTGTCGAGCATCGCCGCCATTTCATCACGCAGCGTCAGCATCAGCCCGCGCAAACGGCAGTCGGCCTCGGGCAGGCAGTTGTTGCAATGCTCATAGGCGTTGCGGCTGGCGCAGGGGACCAGCGCCAGACTGCCCCGGGTCAGCCGGATGATATCGCCATAACGGATATCGACCGGGGCCAAGGCCAACTCATACCCGCCATCGCGCCCGCGGTGTGAAATCACCAGGCCCGCCCGGACCATTTCCGACAGGATCACGGTCAGAAACTTGCGCGGAATATTCTGCGCCTCGGCAATCGTATCCAGCCGCACCGGCCCCTGTCCGACCGTGTCGGCAAGGTGCTGCAGGGCGCGGATCGTATAGCGGGTCTTTTGCGAAAGCATGAGAACCGCCTAACAGCACGGTCCGGCGTGAAATGTCAACTTGGGGAGTAGAAAGTCGGTCAATCGCCGGATGCAGGCCGCTGAATTGCAGCACCCAGTATGCCATCAACGCTGGACCGAAAGCTTGACGACACGGGAACGCGGCTTCCATCGGCCATGATCAGAACAAGCGCTTTGCCGCGGCGCGATACCGACTGGATTTCGCCGACCGCTACCCACCAGGATCGATGGACTTGCAAGCCCGGAAAATCGCCTAGCTCGGCAATGGCGTCTGACAGCCGCATCAGAATCATCGCCTGACCATCGCGGGTCACGGCCCGAACATAGTGGTCCTCCATCCGCAGCAGGATCAGCGACGTGCCGATTGCCGGTGGCAGCCGCGAAAAAAATGCGAGCCCCGGTCGGAGCTTGGGCGCAGTTGCCGATTGCGGTACGACCTTGGCCCAGCGTCCTGCGGCAACCAGAGTTATCAGCCCCAGACTGAGCAAGCTGATCGCCGCCACCTTGGTAAACTGCGCGGACAAGTAGACGCCGAGACCTTCGGGTGGCGGGAAGAAAAAAGCCAGTCGCGCGGAAACGGTTTCAAGCGTCAGACCATCCGCAACGGATGCCTTGATCACCGCAAAGGCCAGATCGACAGTAGCGACAATCAAGGTCATCGGCAGACTTGCGATCAGGTAAAGCCCGAGTGCGCCGGGCACCGCGGCCATACTCGAGATGCGATCATGCTTTAGCAAGGCTCCGGCCAACGCCGGGAGGATGATCCAAACCATCACGCACAGCATCGCCAGCCAATAGACGAAACGCCAGCCAACCGGATCCTCGAATGAACCAAAAGGCTGAAGGATCACCAGCAGCCCTGCGACAAGCGCCAGAATGCCCAATTGCCGGGCCCAATCGCGCCCTCGCCAACCCGCCGCCCAATATTCCATCAGCGGTTTGAGCGCCAACGGGTGGCTGGTTCTTGCAGGGGATGATGGAGAGGAATCAGGCATTGCTGCTTGCGACCCTAACAGAAAGCCGGCGGCAATCCACGCTTCGCGGGCTTGGCGCAGGTGGCGTTCACGAACCGATCAAGGCAATTCACGAATTCGCGTTTGCAGCACAGGCTGCCTTGACCCAGCGCCGGACGGAATAGGGTTCGTCAAAGCTTTCTTGATTGGCGGGCCAGCCCATCAGGAGAACCGCTTTGCCCAAGTCCCGTTTCCGCCCGCTTGCCATTGCCGCAGCTTTGCTTGCATCAACCGTATTGCCGATTTCGGGCGTCGTCGCCTGGAACCTGGCTGGTGGCACCGGGCCAGACCCCAGGGCAAGGGCTGCGGCCAAGCCGATGCGTTCCGCGCAGCGCGTTCAGTCGATCGCCTTCGCCCCTTGCGGCGACGAAGTGAAAGCTGTGGAGGTTCGCCAACACGGCCTGTGCGGAACGATCACTGTTCCCGAAGACCGCGCCAAGCCCAAGGGGCGAAAGCTTCAGCTGCCGATCATCAAGGTTCCTGCGCTGACTGCGGCGCGCGGCGCCCCGATCCTTGTGCTCAACGGCGGTCCGGGTGCGTCCAACCTGCCCGGTGGGCTGTGGTTCAAAGCGATCCACGCACAGCACGATGTCTATTTTATCGGGTATCGCGGTGCCGATGGCAGCACCGTTCTAAAATGCCCCGAAGTGAGCGCTGCCATGGCGGCCCAGCCGCTGGGCTCTGCCGCGTCCACGCAGGCGCTGCGCACGGCGACGCAGAATTGTGCCCAGCGGCTTTCTGCCAGCGGTATTGATCTGCGAAAGTACACAATCTTCGACGTGGTCGATGATCTTGAAGCGGTGTCGAACCGGCTTGGCCTGACCAAGGTGAATCTGGTCAGTGAAAGCTATGGTACGCGGGTGGCGCAATTTTATGCGCGGCGGCATCCAAAGCGGATCGAACGTTCGGTCATGCTCGGGGCCAACCCACCGGGCCACTTTGTGTTCAGCGCAGAGGTCAATGACAAGGTCATCACCCGGCTTGCGGCGATTTGCGCCCAAGACGCGGTTTGCTCGGCCTATACGAAGGACCTCAAGCGGACCATCCACCTCGCCCTGACCGCCGGCAGGCGCACCGGCAACCCACGCATCAATGATGAAGCCACGCGGCTGGCGCTTTTCACCATGCTTTTCAACCGTGAGGACACCTTGGTATTCCTGCGCGGCGCGATCATGGCTGAAATGGGTGATACCTCGCTGCTCGAACAGGCCAGTGGCCTGCTGCAGGCCGGTGCCGAGGGGCTGATCGTCGGCGATCTGCTCTCCAAGGGTGCCATCGACGTCTATCGCTATGACAAATTGCGCCCGACCTTCGCACTGACCGCAACCTCGATGGGCTCGCCGTGGGATACGTTCTATTCGTCGCTTGCTGCTGGCTGGCCGATCCCGGCCTCTCCGCCGAAATATCTGCGGGCAGCGACCGATCGCACTCCAACGCTGATCATCAACGGCGATCTGGATGTTGCGACGCCATTGGTGTTCATCGAACGCGAACTGATGCCATTCCTGCCCAACGGCAAGCTGGTCGTGCTGAAAGATTATGGCCACGGCGATTTCGGGCGTCAGGAAGAAGCCTTTGGCCAGATGATCGCCGGATTCTTCCGGAACGGCATTGTCGACCAAAGCCGGATTGCGGCAGATCCCTATGTCTTTCCTAAGCCATAGGCGACCCAGTTGGGCCTAGACGGCAGTCCCAGGAATGAGCGGCGGAGAGCGCCTGACGTAGCACACTCCGCCAATCAGTCAGTTTGCCGTCGCTCCTGCTGAAAATTCAAAAGGTCCGCTCACGCCTCCACGGCACAACCGTTCACACTGTCTTGAATTGCAGGATACAAGCCGCCGACGCCGTGGCGTCGGCTTTGTGTATGCCTTCAATGCCTGTGCAAACCCAATGCGGCCCTTATCATTGGCCGCTTTTCCACGATGCGACGCGGTTTTGCCGCGTTCCGCAGTCCGTCGCAAGGCCGGTTGGCACAAAGCCGAAGCGGATTACTTAACCCCAGCACCCGGCGCGTGTTTGCCCATCAATTTATAGGCTTTTTCATACCATTCACTGCCGGGATAATTGGCGCCCAGCACCGAAGCGTATTTCAGCGCTTCTTCGGGCATACCAAGTTGCAGGCTCGATTCGACCATCCGGTACAAGGCTTCGGGCGCGTGACTGGTGGTCTGGTAGGTTTCGATCACATTGCGGAAACGGTGGCTGGCGGCCAGCCAGCGGCCCGAGCGCTGATAATAGCGTCCGATCTGCATTTCCTTGCCGGCCAGATGATCGTTGACCAGATCGATCTTGATCCGGGCATCGGCCGCATAGCGCGTGTTGGGATAGCGGCGAACAACCTCGTTCAATGTGGTCAGCGCCTGCTTGGTGATCTTCTGATCACGGTCGGTATCGCTGATCTGTTCGTAATAGCACAGCGCGATCAGATAATAGGCATAGGCCGCATCGCGGTTGCCCGGATGGATCGACAGGAACCGCTGCGAAGCCTGGACCGACTTGTTGTAATCCTTGGCAACATAATAGGAAAACGCGCTCATCAACTGAGCACGGCGGGCCCAGGGTGAATAAGGATGCTGGCGCTCAACCTCGTCAAACAGGGCGGCAGCGATCAGGGTGTCACCCCGGTCCAGCCGAGCCTTGGCGGCGGCATAAAGTGTTTCCACATCGCGCGCGACATAGGCGGTATCCCTGGCCTTGGCACCCCGCCCACCGCAACCAGCGGTGAACAGCATAGCCGTAGAGGCAGCGGCAAGGATGGCGAGCTTGAGCGGGGATCGGGCAATCATGGTGGACCCTATAGCCAGCCCGATCCTGAACGCCAAGTGAAAGGCGCGCGCTTTTGCCCGTTCGTTCCGATCCTGTCAGATATTGATGCTGGTCGGGATCTGGCTGGGCAGCAGATAGGGATAGGCGACCCGCCGCTCGGCATTGCGGGCTGCGATCCGCGCCTCAACCTGGGTCAAGGCCGCCTGAAAGCGCACCAGTGGGCCTTCGCTGCTGGTTACCGCCGGATCGGTGAACCAGACCGGATAGGGAAATTCGCGCGACAGATAGGTGCCGAGCGGGCGATAGTGGAGCGAGCCGAGCAGATAGAGCACTTCGAGCTGTTTCAGCGCCAGCTTGGCCGGCGGCATATAACTCAGCCATTCCTGCCGGCCATGCCCGTGACGCTCAAGCGGTTCGGCTTGCCAGCCAGCACCAGTGACGGCGGGGGCGAATTCCATGATCGTGGCTTGCGGGAAATTGACCGCGGCATGTTGCGCGCTGGCAGTGAACAGGATCATCGTGCAGCAATCGACCAGCGCGGCGCGGGTAGTGATCGGGCCAAAGCCCTTGACCTGCCCTTCCCCGGCAATCGTCGCCGCCCAGGCCGCCAGTTCGGTGTCGCCGGTTACCGCCGCATCGTCGTCATAATAGAGCGCGACATATTCCTTCACCCAGCCATGGATCGCCTGCCAGACCAGCAGGGCATCGTCGCGATAAGGATAGTCGGGCAAGTGTTCGGCGCTATCCACGCCGCGCGCTTTCAGATCATTGGGCAGCATCCGCTGCGTGAAATCGAACCCGAACCGCGCATCGGCGGCCATTTGCTGGCTGCTGGCGATGGTTCCGGCAAAGATCCGGTCGATCGGCCCACCTTCGGTGATCAGGCTGGTCGCGGCCTCATAATTGATGAACATCGTGCCTTCAAAATGCGGCACCAGCAGCGCCCACA
>JAGNTK010000129.1 GCA_017987575.1 Novosphingobium sp.
GGCGAGTATGTTTAATCGTTCGATTAAAGTCCAGCAGGAAGCGGTGCATTTGATCCACCGCAAGGCTTGACCGCGCAATCCCGGATAGCCCACCATCGGCGCGATATGGCAAAAGCGTGCAGTGATGGAGGAAACCCCGATGCCCCTACCCTTTGATCCCACCGCCTGGTCGGCGATGCTGCTGGGGCTGACCGCGCTGTTTGCCGGGATCGGGGCCTTGCGCAAACCGGGCGCCTGGCGGGTTATGCTGGACGAAGTGGAACGATCCCCCGCGCTGCAATTCCTGTGCGGGTTGATGGAACTGGTGATCGGCACGGTGGTCTATCTTTCCAACCCGTGGGTCCCAGCCGATCTGCTGTCCGGCGCGCTGAAGGTGCTGGGCGGGGTGATGATGGTCGAAGCGCTGATGATCCTCGGCTTCGTCGATATCTACACCCAGTTCTGGCTGCGCAGCCTGACCTTCATGCACCGCGGCTGGGCGCTGAGCACGATGGCCTTCGGGCTGGTGCTGACCGTGCTGGGATCGCTGCGGCTCGCTTAACGCTCGACAATCAGTGAGGACGAATAGGGCTGAAGTAAGGCTGCAGCCTGCTTCCATTCCCCGCGCAGCCACTGGCCCCAAACCGCCGGATCGCCGGGCAGGATCACCGGCATCGCCTCACGCCCGGCGTGCCGCCAGGCCGCGTTTGGCTCGCAGGTCAGCAGCGCGAAGCTGGGCACTTCGCTGTCCTTCCACACTCCGGCAAGTGCGAACAGCGGTTGATCGCTCGGTGCGAACCAGTGCTGGCGGCGCTTGCCCGTAGTCGGATCGGTCCCGCCCCATTCCATCACAGCGGTCGCGGGAACCAGACAGCGAAACTCGCTGTTGCGCAGATTGCCGATCCAGAACGGCGAATCCGGATTGCGCACGCTGAGCACCCCGCGCCCCGTCTCCCCCACAGCAGGCGGCGGCGGCACGCCCCACTGGCGCGGGATCATCCGCAGCGGCTGTCCAGCAGCGCGCGGCCCCGCGATGAACTCGCGGCCTGCCGTCAGCACCGGGGCGAACTGCATCGGCGCAATGTGTCCGCCGGTCCACGGATCAGAGCCAGCCGCCGCACCAAACTGGGCTGCGATCACCGCAGCGGGGGCATCGAGGCGATAGAGCATGGTCATGGGCTGGACTGTCTGGCCGCTGCGGCCTAGACTGGCAACATCCCCGGGGAGCCAGCTGGCTGAGAGGGAGGGTTCGCATCCTCCGACCCGTTGAACCTGAACCCGTTAGCACGGGCGGAGGGAGCGGGGCTGGGCCAGAGGACGTCCGGGGGACGTCCGAACAGCCCCGCCGGTTTCAGCGCTCCTCATCCGTCCTTTGAAGGACCGCAGCACATGGCCGACATCAACAGCAAGCTCGAAATCGGTGTCACCACCGGGCCGATTCGCGGATCGAAGAAGATCCATGTCGGACCGCTCGGCGTGGCGATGCGTGAGATTCACCTTGAGCCAAGCAGCGGCGAAGCGCCGGTGCGGGTCTATGACACCAGCGGGCCCTATACCGATCCCAATGCCACGATCGACATCGCCGCCGGCCTGCCCGAACTGCGCCGCAGCTGGCAACTGGCGCGCGGTGATGTGGAAGAAGTGGCACAACGCGAGGTCAAGCCCGAAGACAATGGCCAGCTCGGCCCCGATCGCAGCGGCGGCGTCCCTGCGTTCCCGAATGTGCGCAAAACCGTGCTGCGGGCCAAGCCCGGCGCAAACCTGTCCCAGATGCATTACGCCCGGCGCGGGATCATCACGCCCGAAATGGAATATGTCGCCACCCGCGAAAACCTCGGCCGCGAACGGCTGGCGGAATATATCCGCGATGGCGAAAGCTTTGGCGCCGAAATCCCGGACTATGTGACGCCCGAATTCGTCCGCGATGAAGTGGCGCGCGGCCGCGCGATCATCCCGTCAAACGTCAACCACCCCGAATGCGAACCGATGGCGATCGGCCGAAACTTCCTGGTCAAGATCAACGCCAATATCGGCAACTCCGCGGTAGCGAGCGATGTCGCCGCCGAAGTCGACAAGATGGTCTGGTCGATCCGCTGGGGCGCGGACACCGTGATGGACCTTTCGACGGGGCGCAACATTCATGACACCCGCGAATGGATCCTGCGCAACAGCCCGGTGCCGATCGGCACCGTGCCGATCTATCAGGCGCTGGAGAAGGTCGGCGGCGTGGCCGAAGACCTCAGCTGGGAGGTGTTCCGCGATACCCTGATTGAGCAGGCCGAACAGGGCGTCGATTACTTCACGATCCACGCCGGGGTGCGGCTCCCTTACGTGCCGCTGGCCGCCAAGCGCGTCACCGGCATCGTCTCGCGCGGCGGCAGCATCATGGCCAAATGGTGCCTCGCCCACCACAAGGAGAGCTTCCTGTACGAGCACTTCGACGACATCACCGAGATCATGAAGGCCTATGACATCGCCTACAGCCTCGGCGATGGCCTGCGCCCCGGATCGATTGCCGACGCCAACGACGAAGCCCAGTTCGCCGAGCTCTATACCCTGGGCGAACTAACCCACCGCGCCTGGAAGAGCGACGTTCAGGTGATGATCGAAGGGCCCGGCCACGTGCCGATGCACAAGATCAAGGAGAACATGACAAAGCAGCTCGAAGTCTGCGGCGAAGCCCCATTCTACACGCTCGGGCCGCTCACCACCGATATCGCGCCGGGCTATGACCACATCACCAGCGGGATCGGCGCGGCGATGATCGGGTGGTACGGCACCGCGATGCTCTGCTATGTCACGCCCAAGGAACACCTCGGCTTGCCAGACCGCGACGATGTGAAAGTCGGCGTCGTCACCTACAAGCTCGCCGCCCACGCCGCTGACCTCGCCAAGGGGCACCCGGCCGCCCAAGTCCGCGACGACGCGCTCAGCAAAGCCCGCTTCGAATTCCGCTGGCGCGACCAGTTCAACCTGTCACTCGATCCCGACACTGCGGAGCAATACCACGACCAGACGCTGCCAGCAGAAGGCGCCAAAACCGCCCACTTCTGCTCGATGTGCGGGCCGAAGTTCTGCTCGATGAAGATCAGCCAGGAAGTGCGCGAATTCGCGCGGCTACAGAACCAAGGCGCCGATACGTTTGTGGCCGCTGAAGAGGCCGAGGCCGGAATGGCGGAAATGAGCAAGGTCTATGACGAGACCGGGCGGGAGTTATATATGGGGGCTGGGGACCGGGAGCATGATTGATCCAACGCAGAGCTAACCCGCATTGCCAATCTGCCCCCAACCGGTTACGTTACTAGTAACGGAGGCCTGCTGATGGGCGTGCATGAAAACCTGACCGGGGCGCAGCGGGCCGCCCGCTACCGCGCCGCCAAGCGCGCGCAAGGCCTGCGGCTCAAGCAGATCTGGGTGCCCGATCTGCGCGATCCCAAGGTGCGCGAAGAAATCCGCCGCAGCGGGGCTGAAATCAACCGCCGCGACCAGGCTGACGGAACGATGGCCTACCTCGAATCGCTGACCGACGAGTTGTTCGATTCGCTGCCACCCTATGGCGCTGACGAACCACCCGCACGGTGAAGCGCGGAGAAATCTGGACCCAATCCGGCGGGCCCGGCTACGCCGGAAAACCGCGCCCCGCGCTGATTCTGCAATCGGACTTGCTGAGTGAAACCGGCTCGGTAGTGACCTGCCCGTTCACCACGCACGATACCGTGGCGATCCCAACCCGTGTGGCGGTGCAGGCCAACGCGGCCAACGGATTGCTCGAAGACTCAGACTTGATGGCCGATAAGATCATGGCCGTTGCCCGCACCAAGCTGGGTCGCCGCATCGGCACGGTCAGCCCGGCGGACCTTATGCGCGTTCAGGAAGCGGTGTTGGTGGTGCTGGGGATTGAGGCGTGAGGGATTAGGTGCACTGTCACCGCAATTTGGGATTTGAAATTATTTCACCTGGATTTGCGCCAAATGCGATTACTCGATACCCAGAATACGAAAGATGATTTGAAACTTCCGGAGGCGTGACACGCGGAAATGAGCTACTATATCAATCAGAAGTGCGGCTCATGCAAGAGAAGCCTCACTGGCGGATATGTCAGCAATTATTCAGGGATCGGGCAGCCATTTTTGCCCTGCGATAAATGCGGTTCGATAAATATTATTGCTGACAACATTACAGAGTGGAAATTGAAATCTCTATTTTCAAAAACATTTTTTGTTTTCCACCATGTTTTATCGATAGTTATTTATTACGGGTTTGGGGCCGGGCTATTCGGAGTTGTTATCATGGCGATGGAGGATATTGTCTCCATCGCTGTGCTTATTGTGATTGTGGGTTGTAGTATCGCGTTTGGATTGGTCCGATTCTCTGTTCGATTGCACCGGGCGATTAGAGAATCCGACTCCCGCATGAACGATGCTGCATATGTCGCAAAGCTTCGAATCATGGGTCTTTCTTAGTAAAGCCAAATGACCGTAGCCTTATCACCTGACTGACACGAGAAACCACAATCATGCCACTTGTCCTATTATATCTTGGCGACAAAATTTACCGGTTTGCAACCGAGGATGATGCGAAGAATGCCGGAGCGATAGGCCACAGCAAGGGCGCGCGAGCCCGGATAGAAATCACACCAGATGGAGGTGGGCTAGTCGAATCAATGGAGTATGATCCCCTTTGCCGAGAGTGGCTCAAGCGTTCCGAATAGAGGTAACAGCGCCCTAAACCCCCGGCACCAACTTCTCAACCAACCGCCGCAGTTCGCTTGGCGTCGTGTGTCCGGCGACCACGTCGTGGTAGCCGATCCCGGCCTTCCTTAGCGCTTCCTTCTTCACCGCATCGCGCGCGGCGGCGGTGCCTTGGTGGTGGCCGGTGCCTTGGTATTCCAGTGCGTGGCGGGCTTGGCATTGGGCGTCCACCAGTAGCAGATCGACCCGCTTGGAATTGATGCAGGCATAGGCGGCGGCGTCGCTTGAGCCGACGAATTCGCCGACCGAAACCTGCGCCATCACTTGCCAGCCGGGGTTTCGGGCGATCACCAATTTGTCGAGCTCGGCAAAGACCCGCGCTTCGCCCTTGTTGAGCAAGGCGCGCGGTTTGAAATCGGAAGCCATGACCAGCCGCAACTGATCGGCCGCATCACTGAGCGCGGGCTTGTCCTTTGACATCGGCACCACCTTCGGCCCGCCATTCTGCCAGCCACCGCCCTGCTTGCGCCCGCGCCAATAGGCCCGGCGCTTTTCCGTTTCGATACCTTCGACAAAGCGTTCGACCGCGATCCCGCAGACCGCGCCGATTGCCAACACGGCGGCAAGCAGCAGTGGCTTGTCAATCAGCGCGAGGATTTCTGGCGGCATAGATGAACTCCGGTCGATTCTGTGATGTCACAATTATGCGAAGCGGTGCGGCGAAGTGCAACGGGAGTCCGATTGGCGCGATTAAGAAGAAAAGAGATTTCT
>JAGNTK010000130.1 GCA_017987575.1 Novosphingobium sp.
CCAGGATCGCATCCAGGCTGCGCCGGCCATCCCCGAACAGCAGGATTGCCGAATCCGGATTGACCATCGCCTCGAACCGAATACCGGGCGCGCGCAGGAACGGCGTGCCATCCGCCTTGAGCCAATTTGAGCGCGGTTCACCCGCCGTTTCCATCCGCCGATCCCACGAGCGGCGTTTCAGATCCTGCCGGGTTGGCACTGTGAGCACGCCAATCGCCCCACGCTGCATCGCCATCCGCGCTTTGTCGGCATTGAGGTGTGCGCCAGTCTCGGAGTTCAGGCCCTTAGGAAAGCCAGACAGCACCACCACGACTTTGCCTTTGACGTCCAACTTGTCGTAGTCGCGCAGGCCCAGGTCCGGTCGGTCAATCCCGTAGCCGACGAACACCAGCGGTGCTTCAAGAGCCTGTTGCGCGTCCGTTGCGCTCGGTCCTATCAACAGGCTGTCCTTGCTTTCGAACCGGATCGAAATTTCCTTGCCGGAAACTGTGAGCACAGGCTGACCGACCAGCTTGGATTCGCGCAGCGGAACCTGCTGAAAATAGCTTGCTTTCGCTGGATCGCCTACCGGCACAGCGCCGATCGCCATGAACTGAGTGGCAACATAATTGGCCGCAATGCCATAGCCCTTGGACCCTGAACCGCGCCCATCAAGCGCATCGTCAGCCAGAAAAGTCACATGGGCCCGCACCGCTGCCGGGTCGAAACTGTGCTGCGTTCCCGCGACCACAGCCATCGGAATGGCGACCAGGGTCAGGGCAAGAAACGGGACGGCACGGCGCATGGAATTTCCTTTTGGCAAACAGTGCGTCATGGCTAACCGCGCGTGCATCGAGACACAAGCCAGCCAAGCGCTTCAGCCGAAGTTGTCGATCGCAACTCCCGTCCGACCCGTGATGCTGTTCGTCGATCAGAGGGCTTGGCACATTGCCCCAGTGGTCTAAGCTGCGGTCAGAATTGCCAAAACCGGGGACTGAATTTCCATGCGCCGTATCGCCCTTGCCTCGCTGATCGCTCTTGCCCTGTCCGCCTGTGCGACGACGCCCAAAGCAGACCTGACCTTGGCCGCTCCGGCAGCGACCAGCCCCGCGGCGCAGCCTCTGACACCGCAACCTGCGGCGCTCAGTGATTTGGTCAAGGCGGTCGATATTCCGTACGAGAAGTTCACGCTGTCCAATGGTCTGACCGTGCTGATCCACACCGATCGCAAGGCACCGATTGTCGGCGTCACCACCTACTACCGGGTTGGCTCCAAGCACGAGCCCAAGGGCCGCACCGGCTTTGCCCATTTGTTCGAACATTTGATGTTCGGCGGATCGGAGAACGTTCCGAACTTTGACGTGCCGCTCGAAGGCGCCGGATCGACCCCGACCAATGGCTCGACCTGGTATGACCGGACCAACTACGTCGAAACCGTGCCGACCGGCGCGCTCGATCTGGCGCTGTTCATGGAAAGCGACCGGATGGGGCATCTGCTCGGCGCGGTCAGTCAGGACAAGCTCGACAAGCAGCGCAGCGTGGTCAAAAACGAAAAGCGTCAGGGCGATAATGACAGTTACGGCCTGGCCGAATATGCGATCGGTGATGGGCTGTTCCCGGTCGGCCACCCCTATCGCCACTCGACCATCGGTTCGATGGCCGATCTGGACGCAGCCAGCCTGACCGACGTGCGCGGCTGGTTCACTGGCAACTACGCCCCCAACAACGTGGTGATGGTTCTGTCGGGCGATATCGACGCCGCCACCGCGCGGCCGATGGTCGAAAAATGGTTCGGCAGCATCCCGCGCGGTCCGGAAGTGCGCAAGGTTGATGCTGGCCCAGTGACCTTGGCCACCCCCGTCAAGCGCGAGATGACCGATCAGGTCCCACTGACCCGCGTCTACCGCGTGTGGAGCGGCCCGGGCACCAACGATCCGGATGCTCAGGCGCTCGACGTCGGGTTCAAGGTGCTCGGCGGGCTCGCCTCCTCGCGGCTCGACAATGCGCTGGTCCGCGGCAAAGGTTTGGCGGTTTCGGTTTCAGCCTTTGTTCTCCAATTTGAACAGACCAGCTTCCTGCAGGTCCAGATGGACATCAAGCCCGGCGTTGACCGCGCGGTTGCCGAAGCCGCGCTGGACGAAGAGATCGCCAAACTGCTACGCGATGGTCCGACCGAGGATGAGCTGCGCCGCGCCGCGACCAGCGCGGTTTCCGGCCAGATTTACGGCCTAGAACAGGTCGGCGGGTTTTCCGGCAAGGGCGCACAGCTGGCCGAAGGCGAGCTCTATTCGGGCAACCCGCTGCAAGTGAAAGCAGATCTGGCGCGGATCGCGGCGCTGACCCCGGCCGATGTGCAATCCGCCATGCAGCGCTGGCTGAGCCGCCCGGTCTACGCCTTGGCGGTCACCCCCGGCAAGCGCACCGAAAAGGGTGAAGTGATGGGCGGGTGGGGCGACGAAGCCACTTCGACCGCGCCCAAGCCCGACGCCAAGAAGCGCGCGCCCAAGCTGGCGACCGGGCCGAAGCGCGAATTCCCGGCGGTTGCCCCAGTCGGCAACCTGTCCTTCCCCAAAGTCGAACGGGCAACCCTGTCCAACGGTGTGCCGGTAGTGCTGGCTCGGCGCGGCGGGGTGCCGACTGTACTGGTTCAACTGTCCTTTGATGCTGGATTCGCTGCCGACGCGCAGGACGCGCCGGGCACCCAGTCACTGCTGCTCGGCGTGCTGGAAGAAGGCACCGAGGGCCGCAGCGCGACCCAGATCGCCGAGGATCAGGAACGGCTTGGTGCGCGGATCGGGACCGGCGCGGGGCTGGACTCCTCCAGCGTGTCGCTCGCCGCACTCACCCCCAATCTCGCGCCATCGCTCGACCTGCTGGCCGATGTCGTTCGCCGCCCGGCCTTCCGCGATGAAGACGTGGCCCGAGCCCGTGATCAACAGCTGGCAGGTATTGCGCAGGCCAATGCCAGCCCGCGCGCACTCGCCTCGCGCACGATGAGCCCAATCCTGTTTGGCCCAGCCCACCCCTATGGCCAGCTCGGCGATGGGCTTGGTGATGTGAGCTCGGTCAAAGCGTTAACCCCGGCAGCATTGCGCAGTGCGCAGGCCAAGTGGCTGCGACCGGATAATCTGACCATCACCGTGGTCGGCGATATCAGCATGGAGGCCCTGCTGCCCATGCTTGAGCACTCGTTTGGCAACTGGCAAACCCCGGCCAGCCCGCGCGGGGTCAAGTCGCTGACCGCAGCTGTCCCAGCGCCGCGCTCGCGGATTGTATTGATCGATCGCCCCGGATCGCCGCAATCGGTCATCGTCGCAGGCCGGGTCTTGCCCTTTACCGGGCGTGATCAGGGGATGGAACCGTTGGACCTGGCCAACGAAGTGCTTGGCAACAGCTTCCTCAGCCGCCTCAACCTCGATCTGCGCGAAGACAAGGGCTGGTCCTATGGCGTCCGCTCAACAGTGCGCAGCCCCAAGGGTCCGCGCAGCCTGGTGATCGTCGCCCCGGTCCAGAGCGACAAGACCGGCGCTTCGATCACCGCGATCCGCACAAACATGGCTGATTTCCCGGCCAAGCGCCCGGTAAATCCAGAGGAGTATAACCGCACCACTGATGGCAACATCCGCGGCCTGCCCAACAATTATGAAACCAATGGGCAAGTGCTGGGCGCGCTGGTTTCCAACCAGCAATTGGGCCGCCCGGATGACTATCAGGCAACGCTGCCCACCCGCTACCGCGCAATTGATGCCAAGGCGATGGACGCCGCCGCCCGGCAGCACTTGCAAAGCGACGGGCTGGTCTATGTCGTGGTGGGTGATCGCAAGGTGGTCGAACCGCAATTGAAAGACCTCGGCCTGCCGATCGAGGTGGTAACCCCGGTTGACACTGCGCCCGCAAAAAGCGAGTGATTGCCCTACTTACCCCCCTGTAAGTTGGAAATTCCGAGAGGAGAGATGTGATGTCAGTAGCAGGCACTTATGAATGCGTGACCAAGACCCCGATGGGCGACCAGAAGAGCGACGTGACCATCGTTGTCGATGGTGACACCTTCACCGGATCGAACGTCGGCGCGATGGGTTCGATGGATCTGGAAAACGGCAAGGTCGATGGCAACAAGCTGACCTGGTCGATGAAGATGACCGTCCCGATGCCGATGACGCTGGAAGGCGAAGCAACCGTCGATGGCGACGTGCTGACCGGTTCGGTCAAGGCTGGCGCGTTCGGGACCTTCCCGATGAACGGCACCCGCAAGGGCTGATTTTGGCCGCAAGGCTGGAATGGAAAAGGGCGCTGGGGGAGACCCCGGCGCCCTTTTTCGTGTTGGCAGAAGATTGTAAACTCAGGCGAGCTTCGTCTTCAGCACCTGATTGACCAGCCCCGGATTGCCCTTGCCCTGCATCGCTTTCATCGTCTGGCCGACGAAGAACCCGAACAGCGCTTCCTTGCCACCCTTATATTCGGCGACCTTGTCAGCATTGGCGGCGAGGACGGCATCGACGGCGGCTTCGATTGCGCCGGTGTCGGTTGACTGCTGGTTGGCGGCGATGGTCGCGGCAAGGTCAATGTCGCTGGTCAGGTGCTCAGCGAAGATCTCCTTGGCCTTGCTGCCCGAGATCAACCCGCTTTCGGTGGCGACGACGATGGCGGTGTTGGCCTCGATCGTGTTCTTGGGATGATCAGAACCGGCGCCCGCGGCATTCAGCACACCGGGCTGTTCGGACAGCATCCAGTTGGCGACCCGCTTGGACACATCGGCCTCGCCCTTGCCGCTGGCCTTGGCCACGGCGGTCAGCAGCACTTCAAACTCGCGCGCAACTTCGACGTCAGCGGTCAGCGCATTGGCGTTGTAGGGCGATAGCCCCAGTGCGGTTTCATAGCGGTGGCGCTTGGCATCGGGCAGTTCGGGCAGGCTGGCGCGGCATTCCTCAAGGAATGCATCGTCCAGCTCCAGCGGCAGCAAATCGGGATCGGGGAAGTAGCGATAATCGTGCGCATCTTCCTTGCTGCGCATGCTGCGCGTTTCGTTCTTGTCGGGATCGTAGAGCCGGGTTTCCTGCACCACCGTGCCGCCGTCCTCGATCAGATCGACCTGACGGCGCGCTTCGCTTTCCACCACGGCCATCACGAAGCGGACCGAGTTGACGTTTTTGGTTTCGGTGCGGGTGCCGAACGGCTCACCGGGCTTGCGGACGGAGACGTTGACGTCGGCCCGCATCGAGCCCTGATCCATGTTGCCATCGCACGATCCGACATAGCGGACGATCTGGCGCAGCTTGGCGAGATAGGCTCCAGCCTCTTGCGGAGAGCGCATATCAGGGCGGCTGACGATTTCCATCAGGGCCACGCCCGAACGGTTGAGATCGACATAGGACATGGTCGGATGCTGATCGTGCATCAACTTGCCCGCGTCCTGCTCAACGTGGATCCGCTCGATCCCGATGG
>JAGNTK010000131.1:0-2277 GCA_017987575.1 Novosphingobium sp.
CTTCACCGTCCATTTCGCGCTGGAGGGAACCTGGCCAGGCATCCCGCACCGCACGGCGCTGTTCGGACCTCGGTTCGAAGGACTGCTTGATGATGTGTTCACCCACGGGGTTCTTCCGCAAGACCTGTTGATCCTGTTGGCGCACCCCTCGGTCACCGATCCAAGCCTGGCCCCGCCGGGCCGCAGTGTCTTTTCGGCGACCATCCCGGTGGCGCATCTGGGCAAGCTGCCGCTTGATTGGGAAACCATCGGCAAGGTACTGGAACAGCGCATTCTGGCCGAAGTTGGGCGGCGGCTTGTGCCGGACATCGCCGACCGGCTGGTGCACCGCTTTCACACCAGCCCGCGCGATCTGGCGCTTGATTTCAGCGCTTGGCTGGGTTCGGCCTGGGGGCTGGAGGCGACGCCGCGCCAATCCGGCCCGCTGCGGGTGCACCATCACGACGGCAAGATTGCCAATCTCTATCTGGTCGGTGCCAGCACCCACCCTGGCGCAGGGGTTGCCGCGGTGCTGGCCGGTGCTAAGGCGACCGCCGGATTGATGCTGGAGAATCACAAGTGAAACGCCTTGCCGTCTATTGTGGATCGGCCACCCCGGCTGATCCACGCTATATCGAGCTGGCCTCGGATGTCGGCCGGACGCTGGCCACGCGCGGGATTGGCGTGGTCTATGGCGGCGGACGGCTTGGCCTGATGGGCGCGGTGGCCACTGCGGCGCTTGAGGCGGGCGGCGATGTAATCGGAGTGATACCCGAAGCGCTGGTCTCTGCCGAAGTCGCCAATCACGATTGCACAGAGCTGGTTGTCGTCAAGGACATGCACGAGCGCAAGGCGGCGTTCACCCGGCTGTCGGACGGTTTCGTCACGATCCCCGGCGGGGTCGGGACGATGGACGAGCTGTGGGAGGCGGTCAGCTGGGCGCAGCTGGGCTATCACGCCAAACCCGTGGGCCTGCTAAACACCCTGGGATTTTTCGATCAGCTGATTGCTTTCAACCATCACATGATCGAGGTCGGCTTTATCCGTCCCGCGCATCAGGGGATCATCATCGCCGAGCCTGAGCTCGACCTGCTGCTCACCCGGATGGCCGCGCACGAGCCGCACCAGTCAATCTTCTCCATGAAAACTAGCGATCTTTGAATTGGTGCGGACAGGCCGTCCGGCCTGCCCTTTGCAACACCAGCCCGCTCCCCCTCCCGGCCACCCAATCAGGGTACAGGTGCAAGCCAATCGCGGAGGCGATTGGCGCACCCAAACCAAGGATTCGTTGCGCCATGGCGCAAGAAACCCTAGGGGCACAGCCATGCACAGCTACCCTGCCCCCGCGCTCGCCCGTGTCGAGGAATTGACTGCCGCCGCTGCGGCTGATCCGGCGCGCGCGGTATCGTTTCAGGGCGCGCCCGGCTGCAACGGGCACCGCGCGGCGATGGAATGGGATCCCGCCTGCCTGCCGCTGCCGTGCTTCAGTTTTGAAGACGCGCTGGAGGCGGTCAAGGATGGCCGGGCCGGGCGGGCGATCATCCCGATCGAAAACTCGCAACATGGCCGGGTCGCCGATATCCACTTCCTGCTGCCTGAAAGCGGGCTGCACATCGTTGGTGAGCATTTCATGGCGATCAACCATGCGCTGATGGCACTGTCGGACGGGCCGTTCACCGCAGCCTATTCCCACCCGCAGGCGCTCGGCCAATCGCGGTTTTTTCTGCGAACACGGGGGATCGTGCCGATGGCCCATGCCGATACGGCGGGCGCGGCGGCCTATGTTGCAGAAATGGGCGACCCCAAGGCCTGCGCGATTGCGCCGCGGATTGCCGCCGAGCTCTATGGCCTCAAGATCATCGCCGAAAACGTTGAGGACGCGCCTGACAATACCACCCGGTTCGTCGTGCTGGCCCGCGAACCGCTTGATCCCGCCACGCTCGGCACCCGTGCCGCGATGACGACCTTTGTGTTCGAAGTGAAGAACATCCCCGCTGCGCTGTATAAAGCGATGGGCGGCTTTGCCACCAATGGGGTCAATATGACCAAGCTGGAAAGCTACCAGAAGGGCGCCAGTTTTTCGGCCACGATGTTCTATGCCGATATCGTCGGTGCGCCGGGTGATCCGGCAGTGGATCGGGCGCTGGAAGAGCTGGACTTTCACTGCAAGCAGCTGCGCATTCTGGGCACCTATGGCCAGGAACTTGTTCGCGGTTAAGAGCGGTTTAGCCATTACTGCTGCTTGCCCCGACGCGGCCCCCGTGCGAACAGTCTGCCCGTGACAGCCGCCGCGCCAGT
>JAGNTK010000131.1:2377-5398 GCA_017987575.1 Novosphingobium sp.
CTCGATGCGGGTGACTGGCAGGCGGCGCGCGAAGCCTACGCCAGTTTCGCGCTTGAACGGTTCGCGGCATGAGCAGGCGCGCCGCCGGGCCCTTTTCCCCGCGCGTGGCGCTGGGGCTGGTGCTGTTCGGGGCACTGTGTTTCGTCGCGCTGCTATGGATCATCGGCAGCGGGATGGACGATCCATCACCGCGGGCGAGCGGTGCCCATGTTCAAGGCAAAGGCCTGACCGGCTATGCCGCACTGGGGCAATATCTCGAGAAGCGCGGCTATGCGGTTACGCCCGTTCGTTCGCGCGCCGCGCTTGATCAGCCGGGGTTGCTGATCCTGACCCCGGTTCACGAAGCCAGCGGCGAAGAGCTGGAACAGGTGGTCAATGCGCGCCGCTTCGCCGGACCGACAATCGTGGTCGTACCAAAGTGGCTGGCAATCCCCTTTCCGCCGGGCACACCCAAAGCAAAGGAGGGCTACGTTCGCTTGCTTGATGTGATGCCACCCGACTGGAAGGGGTTCTATGACAATCTCACCCTGCAAAGCGGCGCGCTGGAAACCGGGCCGCGTCCGGGCGGGTGGAGCGGCGCCGGGCTATCCGGGACGCTGCCCGAACCCAAGGAAGTATTCTCTGGCCGGGGCAAGGGCCTGATCCCGCTGGTGATCGGCGATGGTGGGGGGCAAATTCTGGCAGGCTATATGGCTGACGGCGGCGACTATCCGCGCTTGCGCGATCTCGCCACCGGTGCCGAAGAGCCGGAACTGGAGGACGAACCGACCGGTGATTACCCCGTGATCTTCGTGTTCGATGCCGACCTGTTTAACAATTACGGGATGAGCCGTGCCAGCAACGCGCAGCTGGCCGAAAAGCTGATCCAGGCCGCGCTGGATGGGGACCCGCGCAAGGTATCATTTGACCTGACCTTGGCGGGTTATGGCCGCTCACCCAGCTTGCTCGCACTGGCATTTACCCCGCCATTTCTGGCCGCCACGCTGTGCTTGCTGTTGGCAGCGGCAGTGGCGCTGTGGCGGGCCTATCAGCGGTTCGGCCCGCCGATGGTGGCGGGCCGCGCGCTGGCTTTTGGCAAGCGCGAGCTGGTCGGCAATGCTGCGGGATTGATCCAGCGGGCGCGGCGGTTGCACTTGCTCGGGCCGCCCTATGCCGATGCCGCGCGCGAGCGGCTGATCAAGGCACTCGCGCTGCCCGCAAGGCTTAGCCATGAACAGGCCGAAGCCGCAATCGACCGGGCGCTGGCCGCCCGCGCGCCCGGTTCGACGCTATTCTCGAACACCTCCGCGCAGCTGCGCGCGGCCCGCAAACCCATCGACCTGCTGCGCGCCGCGCGGCAACTCCATGCGCTGGAAAGGACCCTGACGCGATGAGTGACATCACAATGACCCTGGCTGAGGTCAGCAATCTTGCCGCCCAGATCCGAGGCCAGGTCGGCAAGGCGGTGGTCGGGCAGACTGCCACGGTCGACGCCCTGCTGACTGCACTGCTGGCGCAGGGCCATGTCCTGCTCGAAGGCCCGCCGGGTACCGCCAAGACCTTCATGGCGCAGTGCTTTGCCGCCAGTCTGGGCCTTGATTTCAGCCGGATCCAGTTCACCCCCGATCTGATGCCGGGCGACATTCTGGGATCGAACCTGTTCAATTTCCAGACCAGTCAGTTCACCCTGACGCGCGGGCCGATTTTTACCGAACTGCTGCTGGCTGATGAAATCAACCGCACCCCGCCCAAGACCCAGGCCGCGCTGCTTGAAGCGATGCAGGAGCGCCGCGTGACGCTCGATGGCACTGCCCACGCCTTGCCCGCGAACTTTCTGGTAGTTGCGACCCAAAACCCGATCGAGAGCCAGGGGGTCTATCCGCTGCCCGAAGCACAGCTTGACCGGTTCCTGTTCAAACTGCTCGTACCCTATCCGAGCGCCGCCGAAGAGGCGAAGATCATTGCCAATTTCGGCAGTCACGCCGGCCCGCCGCGACCCGCTCAGCTGGGGGTTGAAAAGGTCGCCGATGCAGCGATGGTTGCTGCTGCAGCGCAGGCCGTCAAAAGTGTGACGCTGGCCGATACGGTGATCGACTATATCGTCCGGCTGATCCGCGCGACCCGCGACAGCGCCGATCTGGCCTCGGGCGCCAGCCCGCGTGCCGCCGTGTTGCTGGCCAATGCCGCCCGCGCCCGCGCCGCGCTGGAAGCACGCGACTATGTCGTGCCGGATGATGTAAAGGCGCTTGCCGCTCCGGTGCTGCGCCACCGCTTGTTGCTCAGCCCGGCGGCCGAGATCGAAGGCAAGCAGGTTGAAGCCCTGGTGGCCGAACTGGTCGAAAGCACCGAGGCGCCGCGCTGAGCCGATGCTGCCCCGCGCCGTCTTGATCCCGACCGGACGGGCTGCGCTGCTGGTGGCAGCAGCGGCCCCGCTGGCTTTGCTGGTGGCGGTGCTATCGCCAGCCAACTGGACCGCCGCGCCGCTGATCGGGACCTTGGTGCTGGTGCTGGTGCTGATCGATGCATTGCTGGCCGGACGGGCAACGGATGCCGATCTGACCGTCAGCCCCGATGTCGAAGTGGGTGAGGAAGGCTGGCTGCGGCTCCACGCCGCCTTTGCTGGTGGCACGCGCAGCCGGGTCGATTGCGCCGTCGCCGCCGATCCGCGGCTGTTGACGGGTGGGCGCAGCGAACAGACGCTGGACCGTCAGGCAGACGGTACCTGGCAATCCGCGATCAGTTTTCACCCAACCCGGCGCGGCACCGGTGCCGTCGAGCAGCTGTGGTTGCGCTGGACCGGCCCGCTAGGGCTGGGCGCACGGCAGATTCGCCGCGATCTGGATCAGTCAGTGCGGGTCTGGCCCAACCTTGCGGCGGTGCGATCCCCCGCTATGCAAGCCTTCCTGAAGGATGCGCAATTTGGCCTGATCGCGCGGCGCATTCGCGGCGAGGGCACGATGTTCGAGGCGCTGGCCGAATTCCAGCCGGGAATGGACAAGCGCCGGATCGACTGGAAATCGAGCGCCCGCCATGCGCACCTCT
>JAGNTK010000032.1 GCA_017987575.1 Novosphingobium sp.
CATAGGTTTCGGCCTTCGCCATGGCGGTCTCCGTATGGAGCGAGGGGCTTAGCATCATGCGATCAACCTTCCGGTTTGCTTCACGGTTTTTTCTGAGGCTTGCCGTCCTTGCCGGATGCGCCCCCTGTTTTGGCTGCCCCGCGTTTCGCGGCGACGATTGCCCGGGGCCTTACCATTCGTTTCGCTTCGGTTGCAATCGGAGACTTTTTCTTTCGCACAGGCGCATTACGAGCTGGTTTCGGCTCAGCTTCGGACAATTCCTTGAATGAGGCCTCGATACATTCGCGGAAAAAGGCCACGTCAGGCATGATCTTGCGTTCAGAGGTAATGCTGAAAGTGATCCGACCGTTGTAGCTGGGCGTCGCGATAAACAGCCCCATGTTGTGCGATAGCGGGGCCATCGCGAACTGATGGGTGGTGATTGCCCCCGCCATATAGAGCGGCATTTGCGGCCCCGGCACGTTGGAGATGAACACGTTGGCCGCCTTTGGTGCGAAACGGGGACTGGTGAGCAACCGCGCCACCCCGGCCATGGTCGCGCCGGGGATGTGTTGCGTCAGATCGGTCATCACCCGCGCGGATAGCCCAGTTTTGGCTTCCTTGGCGTCACTGGTCCAGGCCTTGATTGCGGCCAGCCGATCGACCGGATGCGGCAGATGCGTTGCCAGTTCAACTGCCATGGCGGAGATATTGTTGCCCGGCAGGTTAGCTTCCCCGCCCTTTGCCCGGCGGTTGATCGGGGCAAAGGCAACCAGCGATTCTGCGGGCAGTTCCTTGTGGTGCTGCAAATAGCGCCGCAGCGCGCCCGAACAGATCGCGAGCACCGCATCGTTGATCGTTGCGCCGTCGACAAGTTTCCGGATCTTCGACAGGTCCGCCAGCGCGAATTCAGTCGCATCGAACATTTTGTGCTGGGTGATCGGAGCGTTGAAACGGGTTTGGGGAACACCCTTTACCCCCTCGCTCAAACCCTTCTGCGCCGCGCCGACCAGCGCCGGAGACAGCTTCATCAGTGAATTGGCGAGCCGCACCGGCGAGGTCATATTGGCGCTGATCGCGCGGGTCATGATTTCAGCAGTGCTGGGGGTTTCGCAAGGTTCAAAGCTGCCCGGCTCGATTGGCAGAGCCGGAGTTCCCTTGGCATCCAGATCGCTCAGCGCGACGAAGATGTAAGCCCCCGACGCGCCATCAATCGCGGCATGATGAATTCGCGTCAGGATCGCATAGCTGCCCGGTGCGGCGCCCGGAATGTTGTCCAGACCTTCCAGCACATAGATGTCCCATAGCGGCCGGCTCATATCCATCGGGCGGCTGAAATGCCGCGCGACCTGAATGCAGAACTGCCGCCAATCCCCCGGTGCAGGTAGCCGGGCATGAGAGATGTGCGATTCCAGATCGAATTGCTGATCTTCGACCCAATAGGGAAAATCGAAATCCATCGGCAGGCGGTAGAGCTTGCGCTGGAACACCGGTGAGGTGTGGAGCCGGCTGCGGACATGCTCGATGATATCGCGCAGCCGCACCTTGCCGCCGGGTGCCGTGGCGGGATCATAGATGTTGATCCCCATCACATGGGTCAGCGTGCTGCCGCTTTGCGCGAACAGGAACTGTGCGTCCTGCGCATTCAATTGCTGGATCATGCCAGTTCCTCTGCCTGTTGGCGGAGATGATCGTGCTCGGCCATCTCCAGCACCTCAATCCGCATCCGCTCTATCCGCCGGGTCAATGCGCGCAGATCGGTCAGCATCGCACGGCGACCCGCGGAAATATCGGGATCCGTGGTCCCGGCCAAGCCCAGGTGGGAGGCCAGCGTATAGCCGTTCTCGAACAGGATCTTCCCGATCGAAGCCTCGCTGCTGATCCGGCGAAGCATGTAGGCCTGCCGGCCCTCCACCAGCCCCTGTTCAACACAGGCCGCCCGATCGAGCGCCTCACCGTCTTTGAGCCGGACCAGCTGTTCGAACACCACGGTATAGGCTTCAACGAACGGCAGCAGGGCAGCGTGGCCGACAAGTGGCTGGAACCGCCGGATCAGCGTCTTGATACCCTTGGGTCCGGCACGCAGATGGGCGCTCCATTGTCCGTCGGTCCGGCCCAGCTCGGTCTCGATCCCGCGGCGGAATTCTTCACGCGGGGGATAGAAGAACTCGAACTTGAACAGATCGCGCAGCCGCTCAACTTCCGACCAGAAGCAAGCCAGCGGATCGTCGCCGCATTCTTCCTCCAGCCGGAACAGCGCCAACTCAATCAGCGTCTTGTCAAGGAAGTGGTGGATCACGCTGTTACGGTAGTAGCTGGCCATCGGATGCTTGGCCGGATCGAGCGTATAAACCGTTTCGCGCCCGGCATCGTCGCGCAGGATCAAGCCGGAGTTGACCAGCTTGTCGGCGGTGGCGCGGATTTCATCGCGGTCAAATTCCGCCAGTTCCTCGGACAGGCGAATGTCGCGCGCCCGGGCCCAATCGGCGATAAACCGGGTCAGCCGCGCCAGCTCTTCCGCCGTTGCCCCGCGCGGTGCGGTGCCGAGCAGCGCCAGACACATCACCGCCGTTACCGTCAGCGGCGTCACCCGGTTCGCGCTGACCGACGCATCGAAGGCGATCCGGGATAGAGCCATCCGGTCTTCGGGATCGGGCGCGACCTTGACCACCACTGGCGCGCCCAGATCAATCCGCACCCGGCCCATCGGCTCACGCAGGCTCTTGAGGTAACCCAGAAACCACGAAAGCGATTCCGGCTTTTTGGCCTGCCCGGTCTGTTCGGCGGCATACTCTTCAACATCGCGGATCAGATCGAAACTGGTGACGAACGGAACGATGTGCAGATCTTCGATCCCGCCGTGGTGCGCGGCGTCGATCACATATTTGAGGATGCCATATTTGGGCGGCATCAGCTTGCCGAGGCGCGAACGCGTACCTTCCAAGGCCCACGACATCGGAAACCGCTTTTGCAGCAGATAGGCGATGTAGAGCCGCAGCACGACCTTGTAGACCGGCAGGTCCTGAAAGCTGCGCCGGATGAAGATCATGCCCGAGTTTCGGAACAGCGTTCCGATCCCGAAAAAGTCCAGATTGATGCCGCCAAAGCTGTGCAGCATCGTCATGTCGTTATCATAGAACAACGCGTTGGGCGTCACCCCGTCGAGGTAGGTCTTGTGCGTGAACAGGATCACCGTCGGCTTGTTGCGGATCATCTCGCGCAGCGCCTCCAGCTCGGCCGGATCGTGGCGGAAACCCTTGTCATAGCCCTGCGTCATCATGAACCGTTCCAGCCGGGCGCGCAGGTCGAGAAACAGCGCGCTGGGGGTGGAGATCAGCTCCTTCATGTACTTGCGGGCTTCGGCAGTCAGTTCGCGCGGAGCCTTGCCCTGTTCGGCCGCAAGGACAGCAATCTCAGAGCGGAAGCGCGGACTGGCGGCGATGGAGTCGCCCACGAAGCGAGGAACCTTATAGCGGGTGCCACGCACACCGCGTTCTTCAACCTCCAAGGTCAGTGTAGCCTGACGCGCAACCCAGCCCGCAAATGCCTCGCCTTGATCCTCATCCGGCGTTCCGATCGCTTCGGCAAATCGTGCGCGTAAGCTGCTCACGGTCGCAGGTTCACCCAACAGGCATTGCGCCCGGCGCCGGTCGCGCAGCAGGATCAGCCGTGCGCGCAGCGATCCGGGCATCCGAGGATCGCCGAATAGCAGCTCGCGGAAGCCGAGCGGCTTATCCTTGTCAAAATGGCTGATCCGCCAGGCCACCCGGACCGGGATCACCATGCACTCCGGCGATGCTTTCGCCAAACGCGTGGCAAGTGGGCCAAGTTCAAGCCGCTCATCGTCGTCAGACAAAGGCAGGCTGATATAGTCGTCCCGGGAAATCTCACCCCAGGTGCCGTGCAGCCAATCGAGCAGGTGACGCCGCTCCACCCCGTTGCGCGCGTCGATGATGAACAGCTTCCGGCCGGTGTGGCGCAGCGGATCGGCGATCCCGGCGTTGGCCATTTGCTCCATCGCTTAGCTCGCTCCGGCTTTTGCGGCTTTCTTGGGCTTGGCCTTCGGTTTGACTTTCGGTTTGGGCCTCTCCTTCGGTGCCTCTGCTTCATCCTCTTGCCCCAGAACCGCGAGGAACATCGCCCGCACTTCAGCGACATGGTCACCGAGGTTCTTCGCAGTCCAACCCGAGGTGTTGACCGGCGGCAGCACGTCGACCCGGACCGTCGCGGCGCGCATGACAAATTCGTTCTTGGGCGCGACGTCACCCGCGTTGTGGATCACAATCGGCACGATCGGCACGCCGGCCTGCATCGCCAGATGGAACGCGCCCTTCTTGAACGGGCCAAGCTTAGGCGAAAGCGTGCGGGTTCCTTCGGGCGCGATGCAGATTGAGCGGCCATCCTGTGTTATCGCGTCGACCAGCGGCTCCATCGCCTTGATCGCATCGGCAGTATTCTTGCGGTCGACAAAAACGGTTCCGGCCATTTCCATGACCTTGCCCAGCACTGGAATGTCGCGAATTTCCTGTTTGCCGATCCCGCCCATATCCTTGCGGATCAGTTTGGCCATGATCACCACGTCCGCCTTGGACTGATGGTTGAAAATGAACACGCAAGGCCGTGCGGCCCACAGGTTCTTTTCGCCATAGACGTCGAGTTCGATACCGACCATCGCTGCGGCAAAATCCCCGAACAGCCCGGTCGAAAAATTGATCGCCTCGCGCTGTGATCCGGTCAGTGCCCAGATCGGCAGGCCCGCCATGAACGAGCCAATCAGCGAAGTGGTGGCATAGATCGTGCGGGTGTAATCCATCACCGATGGCGTGCCACGACTGCCGAAATCCTGGACCAGCCAGTTATTATCCTTGGCCACGGCGCGCAATTTGGTGTTGGGGTTCAAGACGCGCGGTTCACCCACCCGTTCGAGCAGTTCAATATCGTCATAGCTGTCCGAATAGAAGAAGCTCCGGTCGAGGTCGACCCCATGGCTCGCCACCAGCTTTTCCGCCGCCAACACTTTGCCCTCACCAAAGCACAGCGGGCGGATGATCTCACCGGTAAATTCACCGCCTTCAACTTCGTACTCCGAGCAGAGGATATGCTCGATATCGAGATCGCGCGCGGTCGGTTCGATCTGATAGATCGTGGCGGACGAGATGATCGCCACCGTGTGCCCTTTGGCCTGATGGGCTTGAATGATCGCGCGCGCTTCGGGATAGACCTTGCGGGCGATATGCTTTTCATAAAGCTCTTCGCCAAATTCTCGAAAGCTCTCTTCGCTCATCCCCTTCATGAATTTTGCAGCAGAGGTCATCAGCCCCGAAAAGCTCATCCCGCCCATCGAGTACTGCGCCATCACATTGGCGGTCTCGATAATCTCCTCAACCCCCATCTCGCGGCGCTTGAACTTTTCCTGCAACAGCGACATCGCCGAATAGCCAGCGATGATGGTGCCATCAAAATCGAACAGAGCGGCGATCTGCGGGCCATCTTCGACAGCTTCGAGTTCTTCCAGGTAGCGATCGACCTTGCTCAATTGCGCCTCATCCCATCTTGGCCCTTGCGATGCGGGGCTCTTTGCTTTGAACCTCAATGGATAGCAGCCATTTGGCCGCGCGCAACCGCCAAACTTGCCACCGCCGCCCCGGTTCGGCACAAGCGGGGTAGCATGACCCCTGCGCCCTCCGCCTCGCCCCCTGCCCCGCTTGTTCGACTGGCGCTGGGCGTCACCGGGCACCGTGCCGGGCATTCCGGCTTTGCCGAAAACGAAGCCCGGATTTCCGCAGTACTGAGCGGCCTGCTTGATCACCTCGAAGCGGCAGTGGCACAGGCCTGTGATCCAGTTGGGCCATTGCAGTTCGGCCCAATCCGGCTTCACACCCTGCTGGCTGACGGGACCGACCGAATGGCCTCGCAAATGGCACTGGCCCGAGGTTATGAACTGGTTGCGCCGCTGCCCTTTGGCCGCCGCCTTAACCGCACGATCAATTCGCTGACCAACGATCCGGCAGAGGCAAGGCGATTGCTGGCTGGTGAGGACGCGCTGGACCCGCAAATCCAGGCCCACGCTGCGGCAATCCGCAATCTGTCCGACAAAGCCCGCGTGCTGCAACTGGCCGACGCGGATGAGCGGCTCACCGCGCTCTTTCTCGACAAGCTCGATGCTCCTGACGATCAGGCCAAGGCGCAGTTATTCGCCGCTGAATGCTCGCGCAGGGTGGCGCTGGCAGGGCGCATCCTGATCGAACAGTCCGACTTGCTGATCGCTGTGTGGGACGGCAAAAGTACCGCCAGCGTTGGCGGGACCGGGCATACCATTGCGATCGCGCTGGAACTGGGCGTGCCGGTGGTCTGGATCAACCCAAGCGATCCCGAACACTGGCAGTTGCACCATGCCCCTGAGGGGTTGGTGACGCGTGGCCAGATCAACAGCCAAGCCGGACGCGAAACTGCCCTTACCGCACTCGCCCTTAACGCACTCTGCCCCGGAGCGGGCCAGCGGCAACCAGCCTTTGCGGCCTTGGACTCGGAAAAATGGCGCCCGCGGAGCAACCCGTTGGCCCACGCCTATCGCCGGATCGAGGCACTGTTTGGCGGCGCGCGCGGCAGAGGCTGGCGCAGTCTGACCCAGCGATACGAAACAGCCGTCGATATCGCGCACGGCAGTGCTGCGCCATTCCTCGCGCAGGCTGCTGATTTGCCCGGTGCCGACCGGGACCACATCAGCCGCATTATTCAAGAGGTATTGCGCCGGTTTGCCTGGTCAGATGGAATTTCTGCCCGGCTGTCTGATGCCTATCGCGGCGGCATGACGGTCAACTTCATCCTCTCCAGCCTCGCGATCGTTGCTGGAATTTCCTACCTTCCAGCCGTTGGCGTTGAGAAGAAATGGCTGTTCGCCGGGGCCGAACTGCTGCTTTTGATGGGGGTTTTGACGATCACCGCGATCGGCCAGCGCCGGGATTTTCACACCCGTTGGTTCGCGACGCGCCGCCTTGCGGAGTATCTGCGCCATGCGCCGCTGCTGCTGATCGTCGGCGCGGCGCGTCCAACCGGGCGCTGGCCGCACGGTGCAGACAGCAACTGGCCCGAATTCTATGCCCGTCAGGTGTTACGCGCTGTTGGCCTGCCGCGAACGGTGATTGGCGAAGACTATCTGCGTGGCGTGCTGACCGGGCCGCTGGCCGATCATGTCCGCAGCCAGCGTGACTACCATTTCGGCAAGGCGCAGCGACTGACCACAGTGCATCACAAGCTCGATCTCCTGTCAGAACGCTTGTTCCAGTTGGCGGTTGCGAGCGTTACGATCTATCTGATGTTAAGCTCGTTTGAGTCATCGGGCCTGGTCGCGGAAGCGTTGGTTACCAAGCTGTCGAAGTACTTCACCGTGCTTGGCGTGTTGTTCCCGACCTTTGGCGCCGGTATCGCCGGGATCCGCTATTTTGGCGATTTTGAGCGCTTTGGTGAGATTTCAAACGTCACCGCAACCAAGCTTGATGCCATCTCGCGCCGGATTGATCTGCTTGCGCAAGCGCCATCGGGCGCGCTCAACTATGGCGAAGTTGCCGAACTGGTCCATGCGACCGACGATGTCGTGGTGGCTGAGATTGAGAGCTGGCAGGCGGTGTTTGCAGGCAAGCACATCACTGTTCCGGTTTGACCAGACCTTGCTGGTGATTTTCCGTGCGCAAAGATCGATTTCAGCTTCAATAGTAATGCTGCGGTTGCGCACCCAGAATTCCGGACTAACTGTCCCGACCTATCGGCCAGCCGCAAAGGGACCATAGTGATCAGTAGCCTGACCCATCTTCAGCGGCTTGAGGCCGAAGCGATCCACATCATGCGCGAAGTGGTGGCAGAGGCTGAGCGCCCGGTGATGATGTATTCGGTTGGCAAGGACAGCGCGGTGATGCTGCACCTGGCCCGGCTGGCGTTCTACCCCGCGCCCCCGCCGTTCCCGTTGCTGCATGTCGACACCACCTGGAAGTTCCAGGAAATGTACAAGCTGCGTGACCGGATGGCGGCGGAATCGGGCATGGACCTGATCGTCTATCAAAACCCCGAAGCCGCGACCCGCGGGATCAACCCGTTCGACCATGGCGCGCTTCATACCGACATGTGGAAGACCGAGGGGCTCAAGCAGGCGCTCGACAAGTACGGTTTTGACGCGGCCTTCGGCGGCGCCCGGCGCGACGAGGAAAAGAGCCGCGCAAAGGAACGCATCTTCAGCTTCCGCAGTGCCAGCCACGGCTGGGATCCCAAGAACCAGCGGCCCGAACTGTGGAACCTCTACAACGCCAAGAAGCACAAGGGTGAAAGCATTCGGGTGTTCCCGATCTCCAACTGGACCGAGCTGGATGTGTGGCAATACATCCACCTCAACGATATCCCGATTGTCCCGCTCTATTTCGCCGACAAGCGCCCGACGGTCGAACGCGATGGGATGCTGCTGATGGTCGACGATGATCGGTTTCCGCTGAACCCCGGCGAAGTGCCGGTCGAACGCTCGATCCGGTTCCGCACACTTGGCTGCTATCCGCTGACCGGCGCGGTCGAGAGCACTGCAAAAACCCTCCCCGAAGTCATTCAGGAAACCCTGCTGACCACCACTAGCGAACGTCAGGGCCGCGCGATCGACAAGGATGCTGGCGGCGCCGGGATGGAAGTCAAAAAGCAGCAGGGGTACTTTTGATGACCACGCCCCCGACTGACCCGACCTATGTCACCGAAACCCTGATTGCCGAAGACATCGACGCCTATCTTGAGCAGCACCAGCACAAGACGATGCTGCGGTTCATCACCTGTGGCTCCGTCGACGATGGCAAATCCACGTTGATCGGGCGGCTGCTCTATGATTCCAAAATGATCTTTGAGGATCAATTGGCAAGTCTGGAGGCCGATTCAAAAAAGGTTGGCACGCAAGGTCAAGAAATCGATTTTGCGCTGCTGGTGGATGGCCTTGCGGCAGAGCGCGAACAGGGCATCACCATCGATGTCGCTTACCGCTTCTTCAACACCGAAAAGCGCAAGTTCATTGTCGCTGACTGTCCGGGGCACGAACAGTACACCCGCAACATGGTAACCGGTGCCAGCACCGCCGACCTTGCGGTGATCCTGATCGACGCACGCAAGGGCGTGCTGGTCCAGACCCGGCGGCATTCGTATTTGTGCCACCTGATCGGCATCAAAAATATCGTGCTGGCGGTAAACAAGATGGACCTTGTCGATTACGACCAAGCCACCTTTGACGCGATCGTGGCCGAGTACCGCGCATTTGCGAGCGGCATCGGGATCGAGAGCATCACTGCGATGCCGCTGTCCGGGTTCAAGGGCGACAACATTACCAGCCTGTCGCCGAACACCCCGTGGTATCAAGGGCCGACCTTGATCGAACACCTTGAAACGGTCGAAGTGCTGAGCGCCGCCGATGCCAGCAAACCGTTTCGCCTGCCGGTGCAATGGGTCAATCGCCCCAACCTCGACTTCCGGGGCTTTTCAGGCCTGATCGCCAGCGGCACGGTCAAACCGGGCGATGCAGTGCGGGTGCTGCCATCGGGCAAGACCAGCACAGTGACCCGGATCGTTACGCTGGGCGGTGATCTCGATCACGCTGTCGCCGGGCAATCGGTCACGCTGTGCCTGGCTGACGAAATTGACTGTTCGCGCGGCAACCTCATCGCCGCCGCCGACCAGCCACCCGAAGCGGCCGACCAGTTCGAAAGCACACTGGTCTGGCTGGCCGACGAAGCGCTCCACGTGGGTCGCTCCTATTGGCTCAAATTGGGCACCCAACTTGTCTCAGTGTCGGTTCAGCAGCCGAAATATGCGATCAACGTCAATTCGATGGAGCATATCGCGGCCAAGACGCTGGAACTCAATGCAATCGGTGTGGCCGAAATCATTGCCGATAAGCCGCTGGTGTTCGAACCCTATGCGACAAGCCGCGCGCTCGGCGGGTTCATCCTGATCGACAAGCTGACCAATGCCACGGTCGCCGCCGGGATGCTGCACTTCGCGCTGCGCCGCGCGCAAAACGTCCATTGGCAAGCAACCGACATCGGACGCGAAAGCCATGCCGCGCTTAAGAACCAAAAGCCACGCGTACTTTGGTTCACCGGACTGTCCGGTTCGGGCAAATCGACCATCGCCAACGAAGTGGAAAAGCGGCTCAACCTGATGAACCGCCACACCTTCCTGCTCGATGGCGACAATGTCCGCCACGGGCTCAACAAGGATCTGGGTTTCACCGAAGCCGACCGGATCGAGAATATCCGCCGGGTCGGCGAAGTGGCCAAGCTGATGACCGATGCTGGCCTGATCGTGCTCACCGCGTTCATCTCACCCTTCCGGGCTGAGCGCGACATGGTCCGCGCGATGCTGCCGGAGGGCGAGTTCATCGAGATTTTTGTCGATACGCCGCTGGAGGTCGCCGAGGCACGAGACGTGAAGGGTCTTTACAAAAAGGCCCGAACAGGAACGCTGAAGAACTTCACTGGGATCGACAGTCCCTATGAACCGCCCGAGGCGCCGGACATTCGCGTCAACACCGTCGAAATGACTCCAGAGGAAGCCGCCGACTTCATCATCAAGCAGATCATGCCGCTGAAATGACCATGACCGACGCCGAACTGGCCGCCCATCTCGCCGAAGCCGCAGGACGCATCCTGCTGCAAGTGCGCGACGCCGGGGCTGAAACCGATCTGGCGCTGGGCAAAGCGGGGGATGCGGCGGCGAACCGCTTTCTGGTCGATGCAATCCGCACCGCTCGGCCCGGCGATGGCTTGCTGTCGGAAGAGGAACAGGACAATCCCGAACGCCTGCCCCGTTCACGGGTCTGGATCATCGATCCGGTCGATGGCACCCGCGAATATGGCGAACGGCGCAGCGACTGGGCGGTTCATGTCGGACTGGCGATTGATGGCGTTGCGACCATCGGTGCGGTCGCTTTGCCCGCGCTCGATCTGGTGCTGCGAACCGACCAGCCGATCAGTCTGGCACCCCCGCCACCGCGCCTGCGAATGCTGGTCAGCCGCACCCGCCCAGCGGCAGAAGCCGTCGCGGTCGCTGAAGCGTTGAACGCCGAGTTGATCGCGATGGGTTCCGCCGGAGCCAAGGCCATGGCCGTAGTGCGCGGTGAGGCCGACATCTACCTGCACACCGGCGGACAATACGAATGGGACAGCTGTGCACCGGTTGCCGTGGCGTTGGCACACGGCCTGCATTGCTCGCGGGTTGATGGATCGGCGCTGATCTACAATCAGGCTGACACCTATATGCCTGATCTGCTGATCTGCCACCAGGATCACGCCGCGCAGGTGCTGGAGATTGTCCGCTCGCTCTGATCAGCTTGCGCTGGCGCCCATCACCTGACGGCCATCGGCAGCAAAGGCACCAAGCTCCCATCCGGCTTCCTTGCTGCGCAGCACGAGGTGCAGCATTTCCCCGCAGATCGCCGGGGACATCCCTCGAAAAGCGAAGGATTTTAGAGCATTATCGCCCAGTTCGCGTTGTGCCAGATCGAGCAGCAATGTTGCGGTCAGCGGACCATGGACAACAAGACCGCGATAGTTCTCTTGATCAACTGCATAAGGCAGATCGTAATGGATTCGGTGGCTGTTGAAGGTCAGCGCTGAATAGCGAAACAACAGCGGTTCTGACGGAATCAGCGTCCGGTGTGCGGTCCATTCGGAAGGATCGAACACCCCTTCCCTCATCGGCGGCGGCGCAGGTGGGGAGCCGGGAGCAGCGGCTTCGCGATAGACCAGCGATTGCACTTCGCGCACGGCCAATCCGTTCGCTCCGCTGGTTTCGTGCTGCACATCGACAAATACCAACGGCCCGCTGCCGCCGCTCTTTTCGGTGACCGACAGCACCCGCGACCGCCGCTGGGCCGCCTCGCCCACATGCAGCGGGCTCAAAAACTCAACCTTGCTTGAAGCCCACATCCGGCGCGGCAGTGGCACCGGTGGAAGGAAGCAATCCGGGCTGTCATCACGCCGTGGATGACCGTCGGGGCCTAGCGTCGCGGTGGGCGCATCTGGCGTGCACAGACACCAATGGAGCCCCTGCGGCACCGAACCATCTACCGGCGCAACACGGTCAAGCGTGGCCAACCAGCGAGAATGGAGACCTGCGTCAACCCGGTCGCTACGGCGCTCCTCTCGGCCGATCCAGGCATCCCATGCGCCCATCAATTACGCCCGCCGACCAGCCCTTTGGCGATCACTTGCGCCTGAATCTCGGCCGCGCCTTCGAAGATGTTGAGGATCCGCGCATCGCACAGCACCCGGCTGATCTCATATTCCAGGGCATAGCCATTGCCGCCATGGATCTGCAGCGCCGCATCGGCATTGGACCATGCGGTGCGGGCAGCCAGCAGCTTGGCCATTCCGGCCTCGATATCGCAGCGTTTGCCCGAATCCTTGGCCCGCGCGGCGGCATAGCTCAGCTCACGCGCCAGCACGAAATCGGTCAGGCTCATCGCCAGCTTGTCAGCCACGCGGGGAAATTGGACGATTGCCTTGCCGAATTGTTTGCGGCCCAAGGCGTAGTCCAGACCCAGTTCCAACGCCCGCCGGGCCACGCCAACGGCGCGCGCGGCAGTCTGGATCCGGGCCCCTTCGAATGTCCGCATCAACTGCTTGAACCCCTGCCCCTGTTCGCCGCCGAGCAGAGCATCGGCAGGCGCGCGCATCCCGTCAAATGCCAGCGCATATTCACGCATCCCGCGATAGCCCAGCACCTCGATCTCGCTCCCCGCCATGCCTTCTGCCGGAAAGGCATCGGCATCGGTTCCGCGCGGCTTGGGCACCAACAGCATCGACAGGCCAGCGTAGCCCTTGGCATCGGGCAGCGTGCGGGTCAGCATCGTCATCAGGTCCGACCGGCTGGCGTGGGTGATCCAGGTCTTGGCTCCGTCGATCACCCATTCGCCGTCAGCAGCCTGCCGCGCGCGGGTTTGCAACGAGCCGAGATCCGAACCGACATCGGGTTCGGTGAACACCGCCGTTGGCAGCACTTCACCGCTAGCGATCCGGGGCAGCCAGTGCGCCTTTTGCGCTTCGGTTCCGCCCATCGCGATCAACTCGCCCGCAATTTCGCTGCGGGTGCCCAGCGAACCTGCGCCGATCCAGCCGCGCGACAGTTCTTCGGTGACCAGACACATCACCAGCTTCGACAGGCCCAATCCGCCAAATTCTTCGGGAATGCAGACGCCGAAGGTGCCGAGATCAGCCATCGCCTTGACCGTCGCGTCGGGGATCAGAGCATTGGCAAGGTGCCATTTGTGCGCGTTTGGCAGAATTTCCGCATCGGTGAACCGGCGGAACTGATCGCGGATCGCATCGAGTTCGCCGTCGCCAAAGCTTTCGCTGGGCCACTGTCCTGCTGCCAAAGCCGCTGCCACTTCGGCGCGGGTCTGGGCATGGTCCACCTCGATCAGATCGCGGCAGGCGTGGGCCAGATCGCGCGCGACTTGGCCCAGACCCAGATCGCCGGGACGCAGCAGTTCATTCTGCCCCATCGGCAGACCGCCGGTCAGCTGCCCCAGTGTTTCAGCGAAAGCCAGCAACCCGATCTGACGGTCCAGTTCGGTTCCGCCGCCGTTGCTTTCCAGCCAACCGGCCACACCTTCCAGCGCGGCAACGCTGGTCGCGATCCAGGCAAAGCCATGATGCGCGCGCTGATGCGCCGGATCGATATCGGCCAGCGCCGCCTTGGCCAGCTCGCGGTAGCCTTGGGCGGCGCCCAGAACATGGCCCAGATCGATGCTCATGCCTTTTCAAACACCGCAGCAATCCCCTGCCCGCCGCCGATGCACATGGTTTCAAGGCCATAGCGCACATCACGGCGCTGCATTTCGCGAGTCAGGTTGGCGAGGATCCGGCCCCCGGTGGCGCCAATCGGGTGGCCGAGCGAAATGCCCGAGCCGTTGACGTTGAGGATATCGTGGCGGCTGTCATCGTCGGACCAGCCCCAGCCCTTCAGACAAGCCAGAACCTGTGGCGCAAAGGCTTCGTTGAGTTCGACCAGCCCCATGTCATCCATCGACAGCCCGTTGCGGGCAAACAGCCGTTCAGTTGCGGGGACCGGGCCATAGCCCATCCGGCTGGGGTCACAGCCCGCCGCAGCCCACGAATGGAACCAGGCGATCGGTTCAAGCCCCAGCTCTTCCAGCTTGTCCTCGGCCACCACCAGACAGGCAGCGGCGGCGTCGTTCTGCTGGCTGGCATTGCCGGCCGTGACCACGCCGCCTTCGAGGGCACGCAGCTTGCCGAGCGAATCCGGCGTGGCATCGGCGCGGTAGCCTTCGTCGTGATCGAAGATCAGCGCATCGCCCTTTTTCTGGGGAATTTCGACCGGTACCAGTTCGTCGGCGAACTTGCCGTCGGCCCAGGCGGTGGCAGCGCGCTGGTGGCTGCGCGCGGCATAGGCATCGCAGGCTTCGCGGCTGATGTTCCAGTCCGTGGCAAGGTTTTCGGCGGTTTCGATCATCCCGCTGATCACACCATAACGCTCGATCGGCTGGCTCATCACCCGGCCGCGGGTCAGCCGGTCATGCAAGGTCAGGTTGCCGGCGCGGACGCCCTTGCGGATGTCGGTCGAGTAATGCTCGACGTTCGACATGCTTTCACAGCCGCCCGCGACAACCACGTCCGACACCCCGGTCTGGACCATCATCGCCGCGTTGACGATTGCCTGCAGGCCTGATCCGCAGCGCCGGTCGAGCTGATAGCCGGGCACTTCTTCGGGCAATCCAGCGAGCAACCACGACCAATGCGAAATGCACGGCGCCTCGCCGTTGCCGTATCCTTGGGCAAAGATCACATCGTCTACCCGGGTCGGGTCGATCCTGGTGCGCTCCATCAGCGCTTTCAGGATCGTCGCGCCCAATTGCCCAGCGGTGAGCGGAGCGAGGCTTCCGCCGAACTTGCCGACGGCGGTACGAACGGGAGCGACAATCGCGGCGCGGCGAAGGGTCATAGCTTTTGGTCCTTAATCCAGCCTCCGTTCGTGTCGAGCGAAGTCGAAACACACTGCGCGGTGTCTCGACTTCGCTCGACACGAACGGAACGAGGGGAAATCATTTTGAGTCTTTGTCCGAGGTGGCAACCACACCTCGGTCGATCAGCGTGGCTATCGCGCCAGATGAAAGCCCCAGTCGCTCGGCCAGTACCTGTTCGCTGTGTTCGCCGAGAAAAGGCGCGGGTTTGGGATCGCCGACCTGCTGCTGCGGAATGTTGGCGAACGAGCGGGTCGCGGGATAGCTGAACCCGCTGGGGTTAGCGGGGCTTGGCCCGAACAGCGGATTGTCCGTGACCAATTCAGGATCATTCGCGGCCTCGAACATGGTCCGATACCGCTCAAACGTCGCCCCGGCCTTGGTCAGCCGCGCGGCGAGATCGGTGTAGTCCACGCCGCTTGCCGCGTGCTGGAACAGGTCGAACAGCTGATGCCGGTTGACGAAACGCTGGTGATCGCTGGCGAGGAAACTTACGCTCAATTCGGCTTCGAGCGCGGCGACTTCTGCGGTCAGCCCAAAGGCCTCGACCGTCGCCTTCCACTGTTTCGGGGTTAGCGCAGCGACCATGAAGCGTTTGCCATCACGGCTGACGAAATCGCGCCCGAACGCACCCCAGATCGCATTGCCGAGCCGCTCGCGGTCCGCTCCGCGATAGAGCATTTCGGCCATCGCTCCGGCATTGGCCATGGTCCCGATCGCGACATCGCCCAGCGGCACACGCATTTCGATTCCCGCACCAGTCGCATCGCGGTGGCGCAAGCCCGCCAGCAAAGCGAAGGCGCAGTATGCCCCCGTTATGAAGTCCCAGGCCGGAAGCACCTGATTTACGGGCGGGGCACTGGCGGCATCCCATTCCTCAGGCCCGGTCATCAGCGGATAACCGGAGGCCGCGTTGACAGTGAAGTCCATCGCCTGACGCCCGTCGTGCCAGCCCATGATCCGCACGGAAACAAGATCGGGCCGCCCCTCAGCCAGTTTGGCATGCGGAAGAAAGCTGTTCAGCGGCAGGTTGGTGATCATCTGACCGGTCGCGCGGACCAGCTCAGCGGCCAGTTCGCGGCCCTCATCCGATTGCAGGTCAAGCGCGACGCTTTTCTTGGCGCGGTTGAGGTTTTCCCACGAGAGCGAACGGCCCTCAGTGGTCATCATGTAACGATCGTAATCGAGCCCGCCGGCCTTGTGATCGATCCGGACAACCTCGGCCCCGAACTGCGCGCAATAGAGCCCGGCGGTGGGCGAAGCGACGAAGCTGGAAACTTCGATGATCTTCAGGCCTGAAAGAATATCGTACATCAGTTCCTCCCCTTCAGGGGAGGGGGACCATCCGTAGGATGGTGGAGGGGCACGCGCGGTGATCGCCACGCCGAAATGTCAGGAAGAGCGGCACGTGCCCCTCCACCAGCTTCGCTGGTCCCCCTCCCCGTGCCGGGGAGGATCACTTCGCGCTCCATTCACGCAGCATATGCTTGGCGATCTGCAGTTGGAGGATCTGCGTGGTGCCCTCATAGATCCGCAGCACGCGCGCATCGCGGAAGAACCGTTCGGCATCGTATTCGGCCAAGTACCCCGCCCCGCCATAGATCTGCACCACCCGGTCGACCACCCGGCCGCACATCTCGCTGGCGAAAACCTTGAACGCGGCGGCCTTGCGCAGCACGTTCTCGCCCGCATCGGCGCGCGCGGTGACATCGGCCATCATGCATTCGGCGGCGTAGATTTCGGTGTCGCTCTCGGCCAACATTTGCTGGATCAGCTGGAAGTTGGCGATCGGCTCGCCAAAGGCCTTGCGCTCATTGGCATAGCCCAGCGCTGAATCGAGCGCGCGGCGCGCCATCGCCGTCGCCATCGCGCCCACCGAAATCCGGCCATTGTCGAGGCTCTGCATGGCAAAGCCAAAGCCCTTGCCTTCTTCCGTGCCGAGCAGCGCATCAGCGGGCAGCGCCACATCCTCAAGGATCACATCGGCGATATGACTGCCTGACTGGCCCATCTTCTTGTCGCTGCGGCCGATCGAAACACCCGGCGTGTCGGTCGGCACCAAAAAGGCCGAAACGTGCGCGTTCTTTGGCAAGGCTTCCTTCGAGGTGCGCGCCATGATCAACGCCAGTTTGGCGAACGGCGAATTGGTGATGTAGCGCTTTGTGCCATTGAGCACCCAGCCGTTGCCGCTGCGCACGGCGGTGGTCTGCATCCCTGCACTGTCAGATCCAGAGCCCGGTTCGGTCAGGCCGAAGCAGGCGATTTCGCCCGCTGCCAGCCGCGGCAGCCATTCGGCCTTCTGCGCGTCAGTCCCGCCGTTCTTCAGCGCCGAACAGACCATCCCGATGTTGATCGAGATGATCGAGCGGAAGGCCGGCATGGCGTAGGACAGCACGTGGATGGTCCGGGCGTACTGCGTGATATTCATCCCCGCGCCGCCGTATTCCTCGGGGATGGTCAGCCCGAACAGACCCATGTCGCGCATTTCGGCCAGAATATCGTCGGGGATCCGGTCCGCCTCGATCACCGCACGTTCGGCCGGGATCAGCCGCTCGCGGACATAGCGCTGCAGCTGGTCGATGAACTGGTCGAAGATGTCATTGTCCATGGGCCTGGCCTCAGATCGGATCGTAGGGGAAGACGTGGGCCGACACTTCATCGGCGCGGGCCATGCTGGGGCGGAACGCCGGGATCAGCTCATCGGCGATGCTTTCCGGCGTCCAGCCTTCAACCTTGGTCATTGAGCGGACCGGGCGCGGCTTGTTGTAGAGCACGATCTCGTTCTTGCGGACCGAGAAGATCTGGTTTGAGACGTCCTTTGAGGCATCCGACGCCAGATAGACCACCAGCGGCGCAATCTTGTCAGCACTCATCGTTTTCAGCCGTTCGACCCGCTGCTGGGCCTCGGGCGTTTCCGCCGGAATCGAGGCAGTCATCCGGCTCCAGGCAAACGGCGCGATGCAGTTCGAGCGGACCCCGACCCGCGCCATATCAAGCGCGATCGACTGCGACAGCGCGACCAGCCCCAGCTTTGCGGCGCTGTAATTGGCCTGCCCGATGTTGCCGATCAGTCCGCTGGTCGAAGTGAAGTGGATGAAGCTGCCGCTCTGCTGCTCGCGGAAATAGGGTGTCGCGGCCTTGCAGACGTTGAACGGGCCGTTGAGATTGACGTCGATCACCGCGCGCCAATCCTCGTGGCTCATCTTGTGCCAGATCGCATCGCGCAGGATCCCGGCGTTGTTGACCACCGCATCGATCCGCCCGAACCGCTGAACCGCGTCTTCGATGATCGAATTCGCTCCAACCGGGTCCGCGACCGATGCGAGGTTGGCCCAGGCCTTACCGCCAGCAGCAACGATATCATCCACCGTTTGTTGGGCCGGCCCGGCATCGCCGCCTTCGCCCCCGCCGCCAACGCCGGGATCATTGACCACGACCGCCGCGCCATGCGCAGCGCACAGCAACGCGATTTCACGCCCGACCCCGCGCCCCGCGCCGGTTACGGCAACAACCTTGCCTTCAAGCATGCCCATCTCAATCTCCGCAGATTTGGCCAAGGCCGGATTCGTCACCGTGGAATGCCGGATTCGCGTCATCAGGTCAATTCAACATTCTGTAATTGATTTTCATGATGTTGAATATTAGGGTGCAGCAATGGCCGGTCCCGTTCGCTCTGTTTCCCAAGCATTTTCGCTGATGCGGCTGCTCGCAGTTGCCGCTGCACCGCAAAGTCTGACTGATCTGGTCCGCGCCACTGGCACCAGTCCATCCAGCTGCCTGAACCTGCTGCGCACACTGCTGGCCGAAGGAGTGATCGAAGCTGACACGTCCAAACGGTATCGGTTGACGCCGAGCTGGCAGGGCATCGTTGAACAATCTGTCGATACTGACACGCGCATGATCGCCCATGCCCGTCCGGCTATGCTCAAACTTGCGAAGGAACAGGATACCACGGTTGGGCTTTGGCGACTCGGCCCCAAGGAACGGCTTGAACTGATCGCAATCGGTGAGAGCGCCGCCGCAACCAGAATTCTCTTAATGATCGGCCAGCGCCAGCCCATTGGCGGCGGCGCAACCGGGCGCGCCTTGGCTGCGCGGCGCGGCGTTTCTGAGGCCGATCTCGCCCGGCTGTTCGCGGCACTCCGCTGGCAACGTCCGCTCGACTTTCCAACCTATGCCGCGCAGGTTTTTGCGGCAGCCGCTTTGGGCTATGCCGTTGATGATGGGTATGGCCACGCCGGCATCTGCTCGGTTGCAGCATTTCTTCCCGGATCGGATCAGACCTATTGCCTGTCAGCGTCGGTCTTTCAGGGGTCGCGAAACGAAGCGGCTCTTGGCGTGCTTGGTGAGGAACTATGCCGTGTTGCCCAGACAATTGGGGGCGAACAGACAGCATGATCAACTATTCGAAGAAATGGTAGCGGAGGAGGGACATTTGAAAAATGCCTATAGGGTTGAAATATCTATATATTTATTCACGAAATTTTCAAAATACCCCCAGCGGTACCCCCAGACAATCAATGCGATAGACCGAGCAATTCTTACGATGACTTGTCAAAAATAACTGCATTGGGCGGCAAGCAAGACCTCCCTATTAGGACTTTCATGGGACCGATCGGTGAGTTAATTGTAGGGTTCTGTTCCCCGTCAGCACCAATGGCACAGATTTGAGGTTGTGATTTAAGGAGTGTTGGGGCTTCGTCGTAGTGACGAAGGAACGAAGATGAAGCCCCAACACTCCTTAAATCACAACCTCAAATCTGTGCCATTGGTGCTGACGGGGAACACGACTTAGCGAGCGCAGATGTGTTGTGTGAACGAAGGACCGCTTAGTCACTTCGTAATCCCAGTCCGACCAGTCTCCATCGTCCGACATTGCGGACGATCCGGAACGGCAGGTTTTACGAAGTTACATGTGGTTAGCTGCCACTGGCGGCGACGCAAACGAGAGAAAGAAGCGCCGCAGGAACAGGCCATTTTTTGAAACTCGCGTTGTTTTAAGGACGGCTTTCGCGATGTCACTTCAAACGTGAAGCGATTCGTCAGCATCACAATATTTGGCCTCATTCCGTACAACCGCATCGCGGATATGCCCTGCTCCACGTCAAAGCCTAAGTGCTGGCGGGATGACCTTCTTCCACCGCCGTTGGCCGGAATGTCCAGAACAGCAGCAGCGCATTGAAGGTGACCAGAATTGTCGCGCCCGTGTCGGCGATGATGGCGGTCCACAAGTTGGTGATGCCGAAGACGGCAAGCACCAGGAACACAAGCTTGAGTCCGACTGCGATGACAATGTTGGCG